>NZ_JAVDYB010000001.1:3835909-4142272 GCF_031458235.1 Catenuloplanes atrovinosus
GTCCGTTCGCAGATCCGCCTCCGGCTGAGTCATGACTCCGTTTGTAATCAACCTGGAGATCATCGGCAAGTACGCGCGTCCGTCAGCCAGGCGGTGAGCGAGTCCGCGTCTCACCGCGCCATCATGGCGAACCTGCGGCGGCGCGCGCGCCGCAATAACGCGCGCAGAGGGTGACAGAACCTGGCACCTACCGCTGGCAGAGTTCAGCTCGCGCCAGGGCAAGCCGGGCGAACACTCGAACGGAGTCATCATGAGCATCACCACCACCACGCACCTGAACTTCCGTGGCGACGCCCGCGCGGCGCTGGAGTTCTACCAGTCCGTCTTCGGCGGCGAGATCGCGGTGGCCACGCACCAGCAGGCCTACGGCACCGAGGACCCGGCCGAGGCCGACCTCGTCGCGTGGGGGCAGGTGCGGGCGGAGAACGGCTTCCACGTCATGGCCTTCGACGTGCCGGCCGGCCAGTCCTACGACCCGGGCGACAAGCCGGTCTTCGTCTCCGTCCGCGGCACCGACGCCGACGAGATCACCGGCTACTGGAAGGGCCTGGCTGACGGCGCCACGATCATCCAGGACCTGGCACCGTCCGGCTGGACGCCGCTCTACGGCATGCTCAAGGACCGCTTCGGCGTCACCTGGGTCCTCGACATCGCCGTCGCCTACCAGGCCGCCTGACCCACGCCGGTGCGCGGCACGCCGACTCGCGTGCCGCGCACGTCGCCGTGCGGAGGCGTGCGGCGGCGTGCGGCGGCGTGCGGAGGCCGCGAGCGTCGCCGTTGGTCGAGCGGGTGCCGGGAGCGTCGTCGTCAGGAGAGCGCGGGGGCGGTGCGGTCGGAGGTCCATTCGGTGGCCCAGGTGGCGAAGTCGTCCGGGGGCAGCGGGCGGCAGAAGAGGTAGCCCTGGCCGACCTCGCACCCCATGTCCGCGATCGCCTCGTGGGTGCGCTCGTCCTCGACGCCCTCCACCACGACCTGAAGGCCCAGCGCGTGGGCCAGCTCGACCATCGCGGTGACGATGGGCCGGCCGCGCGGGGTGGAGAGGATCTCCGTGGTGAACTGGCGGTCGATCTTCAGCTCGTCCAGCGGCAGCACCTGGAGGTAGCTCATCGACGAGTAACCGGTGCCGAAGTCGTCGATCGAGAGCAGGACGCCGCGGTCGCGCATGTCGCGCAGCGCGGCGGCGGCGCGGGGCGGGTCGTCGACCAGCGCGCTCTCGGTGATCTCGATGGTCAGCTGGCCGGCGGCGGTGCCGTACCGGTCCATCAGCGCGGCCACCCGGGCGGGGAAGCCGGGGTCGAGCAGGTTGGACGCGCCGACGTTCACCGAGACCGGCATCAGCAGGCCGTCGTGCCGCCAGCGCTGGTGCTGAGCGAGCGCGGCCTCGAGCACGGCGTCGGTGAGCGGGCGCATCAGGTCGCTCTGCTCGGCGGTGGGGACGAACAGGTGCGGGCCGAGCAGTCCGCGGACCGGGTGCCGCCAGCGGACCAGCGCCTCCGCCCCGCAGAGCGTGCGCGTGCCGACCCGCACCTTGGGCTGGTAGTGCAGTTCGAGCTCGCCGTTCTCGATGGCGCGGCGCAGCTCGCCGAGCAGCGTGAGCCGCTCGAAGCTGTTCTGGTCGGCGTCCGGATCGTACATGCTGATGCCGTTGTGCCCGCGTTTCGCCGCGTACATGGCGACGTCCGCGTGCTGGAGCAGCTCCGCGGCGCTGGTGCTGGGCGAGGGGTAGAACGCGACGCCGATGCTGCCGCTGATGTCGAGCGTCAGGCCCTCCAGCTCGGCCGGGCCGCAGAGCGCGGCCAGGATGCGCTCGCCGATGTCCATCACCTCCTCCGCGGAGTCGACCGCGGAGAGCAGCACCGCGAACTCGTCGCCGCCGAGGCGCGCGACCAGGTCCGTACCGCGGGAGGCGCCGGTCAGCCGCCGGGCCACCTCCTGCAGCAGCAGGTCGCCGGCGTGGTGGCCGAGCGTGTCGTTGACCTCCTTGAACCGGTTGAGGTCGATGAGCAGCAGGCCGACCCCGGCGCCGCCCGGCACCGTACGCCCGATGGCCTTCTCGATGCCCTCGGTGAGCAGGTTGCGGTTGGCGACGCCGGTGAGGCCGTCGTGGCTGGCCCGGTAGCGGCTCTCCGCGGCCTGCCGCTCGGTGCTGCGCTGGTAGACCAGCAGTACCACGGTGCAGAAGACGACCAGTGCCAGGTCGGCCAGGGAGATGACGGTGACGGCCAGCTTGATCTGGTCGCTGTCCTGCCGTGCCTCGCGGAGCCGGTCGCCGATCTCCAGGTTGTTCCGCGCAATGTTGAGCGAGGCCTGCTTGCGCAGCGCCGCGGCGCTGAGCGCGGCCTGCCGGGCCTGGTGGCGGAGCGCGTCCTCGTCACCGCCGCGGGTGACGTCGACCAGGTTCCGCAGCGTGTAGCTGTACCCGCCGTACGTGTTCTGCAGCGACCGGGCCTGCGCGCTGTCGTCCGGCCCGCCGTACGCGTTGAGCCAGCGCAGGTTCTCCTCGGCCGAGCCGATCGATCCGGACAGCACGGCGCGGCCCTCCGCGCTCTGCTGCTCCAGGAAGTCGACCAGCATCTCGTACTCAATGTTGATCTTCAGATAGACCTCGTTCCACTGCTGGCTGACCTGCTGCCGGCCGGCGACGGACGCGGAGGCCTGGGCGGCGGTGCGCGCGCTGATGAACGCCAGCCCGGCGAGCAGCGTGAGGCCGATGGTGAGCGCCACGATCGCGCTGCGGGCGACCGCGCGGCGCTGCAACCAGTGACGCATCCGCCCGCACCTCCCCTCGTCATCGCCCATCGTCCGGAGCCGGGTTTCCCTGAGCTAATCCGGAATCGTGCCGATGGGGCGGACATGGACGTGTCCCGCCGGGTCGCCGCCGCGCTGACCGTGGCGCTGCTGGCGTGCGCCGCCGGGTGCACCGGCGCAGCGGACGACCGGCGGGCCGGCGCGGTGGCGCTGCTGGTCGCGGGCCGCCAGTTCGGGTTCGTGCAGGAGATGACGTTCGGCTTCGCGCACGGCGTGGACGAGGTCGGCGGCGTCGCGCACACCGAGTCCGGCCCCGGGGTCGCGGACAGCGCCGCGCAACTGGAGCAGTTCCACGCGGCGGAGCAGGCGTCCCCGGCCAGCCTCGCCGTCTTCACGCTCACCCCGGAGCTGTTCGCGGACTCGATCGGCTCCGCGATCACCCGCGGCACACCGGTGATCTCGGTGCACGCGCCGCCCGCGCCCGGCTCCGGGGTGCGGCTGTTCGTCGGCAACGACAACTACCGGCTCGGCGCGATGCTGGGCGAGGCGGTCGCGGCGCGGCTGCCCGCCACCACCGGCGGCGTGATCGTGATCGGCTCGGTCTCGCCCGGCATCCCGTCGCTGGACAGCCGCGTGGCGGGCGTGCGGGACACGCTGCACCGGCTGCTGCCGACCGTGGTCGTGGTCGGCCCGTTCGACACCAAGCAGGAGCCGGGCGCGAACCTGCGCGCCTGGCAGACGCTGCACCGGGCGAACCCGGGCGCGCTCGCGCTGATCGGCGTCGGCGGACGCGACGCCAACTCCATCGCCGCGCTGCGCGCCGCCGGCCACGATCCGTGGGTGGCCGGCGCGATCGGCTTCGACGACTCCTCGCTGACGCTCGCCGCCAAGGGCCGGATGGTGCTCGTCTCCACCGAGACCTACCTTCAAGGCCAGGTCGCCGGCCGCCTCCAGGCGCTCGCCGCGAAGACCGGCCGCCCGCTCCCGATCGGCTGGATCCAGACCCCCGGCCTGCTGATCGACGACCGCAACGCAGCCGCGATCATCGCCCGCCAGTTCTCCGAGGCGCGCCGCCAGCAGTGGTTCCGCGACATGGCCGACACCATCGTCCACGCACCGGAGCAGTTCCTGCGACCGCTCGAGGACGCGGTCTAAGAAGATCAAATTCTTTCTCTTCCCGCGTCCGGCGTGGTCGCCTTCCGAGTGCTCCCGCGGGCACCGGTCGGCCGCGGGCGGCCTCCCTGCACGTGTCGCGGTGGTCGCCAGGGGACGTCGGTCAGTCGTCCCAGGCGAGGCGGGGCCGGCCGCCGGCCAGGGAGACGACGCGGGCCAGCAGCAGCTTGTCGTCGATCGCGATGACGACGCGTTCGCCGCGCTGGACGGTGAGGTCGCCGCCGGTGACGGCGCCGCCGAGCGCGGTCGCCTGGAACGTGACCCGGGCGGAGCCGGTCGAGGTCCACAGCCAGGCCGGGCCGCTGGGCACGGCGGCGCCGTCCGCTCCGGTGGTCCAGGTGATGGCGGCGACCATGTCGCGGTCCGCGGGGCGCAGCTGGGTGAACGCGAACCGGGCCCGGCCGACCCGGCCGTCGATGGTGGCGGCGATGCAGGTCATCGGGGATTCGCCGAGCGTGATCCGGGCGGCCACGGTGACACCGGCCGGGATCTCGCGGTCGAGCTGGGCGGAGAAGCCGCCGACGGACATGTCGGTGGTACGGCCGGTGGCGGGCTCGTCGGCACCGGGCCACCAGATGGTGGCGGCCGAGGTGACCGGCTGCCGGACGTAGCGGCGGCGGTCGGCACCGGTCGGGCGCGGCAGGCCGAGGTGCAGGTCGGGGCCGTCGGTGCCGCGCACCGCGGCCCACCAGCGGCCGAGCGGCGTGACCCGCACCAGCGAGACGGTGTCGAACGTCTCCAGCCCGGTCCAGGTGCCGGCGTTCCGCCGCAGATGCAGGGAACGGTCACCGGCGGCGATCACGGTCGCCTCGCCGCCGGGCTCGACCCGGACCGGCACGTCCACCCATCCCTGAAGATCCGCCATGCCCATATAGTGTCTGAAACATACCGATAAATCCGGGCGAATCGCAGTAGGGTGAAGGGCGCAGAGGAGGTCCGTGCCGTGTCGATGTCCCGTCGGCGGGTGTTGCGCGCCGCCGCCGGCCTGGCGACCGCCTCGATCACCGGATGCGGCGGGGACGGGCCGGGCATCGCGACCGGCGGTGGCGAGACGGTGCTGTGGTACTGGCCGGGCGGGCTCAGCGGCGCGGTGCTGAGCGACGCGGTGACGCACTTCGCGGCCCGGACCACGCTGCGGCCCACCCCGATCGACGGCGACTACCGGGCGCGGCTCGCCGAGGTGCTGGCCGGGCCGCCCACCGCGGTGCCGTCGATCGCGGGCATCCGCAGCGAGGAGATCGCGGCGTTCCTGCCGCGCGCGGATCTCTTCGCGGACCTGCGCCCACTCGGCGCGGAGGAGGTCGCCGGGCAGTACGTGCCGTGGAAGTGGCAGCAGGCCAGCGCGCCGGACAACCGGCTGATCGGCTTCCCGGCCGGCATCGGGCCGACCGCGATGTACTACCGCACGGACGTCTTCGAGCGCGCCGGCCTGCCGGTCGAGCCGACCGAGGTGGCGGACGCGATCGGCACCTGGAACGACTACGTCGAGGCGGGCCTGCAGATCGGCCGCGCACTGCCGGGCACCCGCCTGCTCCGCAACGCGCAGGAGCTGTTCGTCATCGTCGTCCACCAGGGTGCGAAGCGGTTCATCGACGAGGCGAACCACTTCGTCGGTGACGGTACGCACGTGCGCGCCGCCTGGGAGACGGCCGCGCGGCTGGTCGGCACCGGCGTCAGCGCGGGCATCCCGGCCGCGGACGACGCGCGGTGGCGGACCGCGCTGCGGGACGGCACGCTCGCGACCGAGCTGGGCGCGGCGTGGCGCGGTCACGACCTCAAGACCGCGGCGCCGGGCGCGTCCGGGCGGTGGCGGGTGACGTCGGGGCCGGCCGCGGGCGCGGACTACGGCGGGGCGTTCCTGTCGCTGCCGGTCAACGGGCGGGATCCGGCGCTGGCGTACGAGATCGTGGCCTGGCTGCTGTCCCCGGAGAATCAGGCGCGCGCGTTCACCGACGCCGGGCTGTTCCCGGCCTCCCCCGCCACGTACACGATGGCCGCGCTGCGCGAGCCGGACCCGTACTTCGGCGGCCAGCTCACCGGCGAGGTGTTCGGCGCCTCGGCCGAGCGCGCGCGGCTGGTCTACGAGGCTCCGGCGGACGTGGACGTGCAACGCGTGTACGTCCGGCAGCTCGGCGCCTACGAGCGCGGCGACAAGACCGAGACGGAGGCGTGGCGCGACGCGGTCGCCGAGGGCCGCCGCCTCGCCACCAGCCTCGGCGTCAACTGACGCGGCCCCGAGCGGCCGATGTGGAGGATCGCACGCCGTCACCCGTACGGGTGCGCGGCGCGAATGGCGAAAGACCGCAGAACGAAGTAGTAAGTGTGCGGAGAGTGACCACTGTGGTCGTGCCGAGACAGAACCGGCCCTTCGAACGAAACACCGGCGAAGCCGGGCGCCGCACGGGAGCATGCCCGGGAGATCTACATCGCCTGCGGCCGTGAGCGCGGCGCCGAACCGGTCGGGACGTAGACGCCGCGTCCCTGGTGACCCTGCAGTTCACCCAGCGTATTGAGCATGCGGATGGCCATCTTGACCGGCTCGGCACTGCAGTTGTACGCCACGGTGAGCTCGGAGATGGACGGCAGCTTGTCGCCGGGCTTGAGGTCGCCGTTCGCGATCTTGGTGCGGATGTCAGCCATGATCTGCTGGTAGATGGGGGTGGCGGGCATGGTGAGGGACTCCCTTGGTCAGCGCCTGCCATGACATCACGCTGGACCTCGGATAACAAGCATCCCAAGAATCCTCAGTATCCACAGTTGACTTGGAATGAGAAGCATTCTAGGTTTTCGTGCCGAGGGTCCGCCCGTTCTGCTCTTGGTCAGCAACTTTGGGTGACGATGGCGGGCCCTCCCCCTGATCGGGGCGGCCCCTCACCCGACCGCCCCGGCGCCGTGTCGACGCTGGAGAACCCCCTCGCCGCGACCGCGGCCGCTCCTCGCCGACTTGGAATGCAAAGAATGCCGAGAAGGGATGTTGCAGTGGCATCACTGCTGAACCGGCCGCTCAGCCGCCGGACGCTGCTGGCAGGCAGCGCGGCGGCCGGCGTCGGCCTCACCGGGCTGGCCGCCGCCGGTTGCACGTCGAACCCGACCTCCGAGGTGGCCGCGCCGAGTGGCGAGCTGCGCAAGACCACGTACATGACCGCGTTCGGTCTGCCGGGTCGCGAGGCCGCCGGTGCGGTGGCGAAGGGCAAGGGCTTCTTCCAGGAGGCCGGCCTCGACGTCACCATCGTCGCGGGCGCGGCCGGCGAGAAGAACTACGCGGCCATGGAGTCCGGGCAGGTCGACTTCGGCGCGGTGGACTGGTCGGGCGCGGTCCCGCGCTACGCCAAGGGCGGCAAGGCCGTGAAGATCGTGGCCGCGATCCACTCGCAGACCCTCATCTCGATGGTGACGCTGCCCAGCAAGGGCATCACCAGCGCGCGCCAGCTCATCGGCAAGAAGATCGGCGTGGGCGCGGGCGCGGCGCCGAAGTCCGTCTTCCCGGCGTACGCGTCCGCGTTCAACATCGACCCGGCCGAGCTCAACACCGTGCAGTGGCAGGAGGTCGCGCCCGACCAGGTCGCGGGCCTGCTGATCGCGGGCCAGGTCGACGCGATCGGCCTGTTCGTCGCGGGTACGCCCGGCGTGCGCAAGGCCGCGATCGGCAAGGGCCTGATCACCAAGGAGCAGGACCTGGTGGTGCTGCCCTACTCCGACGGCCTGACCGACCTGATGGGCAACGTGCTCACCGCGCGCACCCAGCTCATCCAGGAGCAGCCGCAGTTGGTCCGCGACTTCACCGGCGCGCTGATGAAGGGCCTGGACTACGCCATCAACAACCCGGAGGAGTCGGCGAAGATCCTGGCCGAGCAGGTGCCGGAGACCGACCCGGAGGTGGCGGCCGCGGAGCTGACCATCATGAAGACCTACGTCTACCCGCAGGACAGCACGAAGCCGATCGGCTACATCGACGAGGCGCGCGCCGCGAAGGGCGCCGCGATCCTCGAGGGCGTGCTCCAGCTGCCGCCGATCGACGTCGGCGACATGATCGATTTCAACTTCGTTCCCGGCGCCGCGCCGGTCCCGGCCTCCTCGTCGGCGAAGTGACGCGGGCATGACGGACATCCGGCCGTACCCGCTGAGCAACCTGCACGAGGCCTCCGGCGACCATCACGACGCGCTCAGCGCCCTGCTCGACGACGACACCATGTACCGGATCACCAGCCTGATCGACCGGGAGAGCTTCCCGGCGACCGGGCTGCCGTCCGGCACCTGGGCCGGCGCGCGCATGCTCGAGGTCGGCGCCGGCGCCGGCAGCGTGGCGCAGAAGATGCGCTATCTGGTCGGCGAGACCGGGCGGGTGGTCGCGCTCGACCTGCATCCGGCGATCGAGCCGGACGGCAACCTCGACGTGGTGCGGCTCGACCTGCTCTCCGACGAGCCGCTGCCGGAGGGCCCGTTCCACCTGATCCACGCGCGGCTCACGCTCGGCCACCTGCCGCCGCGCAAGGCCATCACGGCGCGGCTGGCCGAGCGGCTCGCGCCGGGCGGCTGGCTGTGCCTGGAGGACTTCCGGGCCCGGCGGGAGCACATCGCGGTGTCCGGCGAGGGCGCGGACGTCGTGGAGGAGTTCCAGCGGACCGTGGGCCGGAAGGTGTTCGACGCGCACGGCACGGACCCGGGCTGGGCGCCGAGCATCCACGGTGTCCTCACCGGGCTCGGCCTGACCAATGTGGATACGAAGACGTTCAGTTCGTACTGGGGTGGCGGGAACGCGGGTGCGCGCTTCCTGACCGCGATCCACGCGCAGACCTACGACAAGGTGCTCGCGGCCGGCATGGCGAAGGAGCGGCTCGACCGGGTGCCGGAGATCATGGCGGACCCCGCGACGCTGATCCACGGCCACGAGGTCTTCTCGGTCGTCGGCCAGCGCGCCTGATCTCGCACCGTGCCGGGCGTGCCCGAGCACACCGGGACCGCCATCTTCCCGGTGTGCCCGCGCACGCCCGGCACATCCTATAAAGGGAGTCCTCTGTGTCTCTTCGCGCGACCGCGTTGCCGACCGCCGGGGTGATCGGCGTCGTGCTGGCCTGGTGGACGTTCACCGTGCTGGGCAACGTGCCCGAGTTCTTCCTGCCGTCGCCGCCGCAGATCTTCGACGCGTTCCTGCAGAAGCCGGGCTACCTGCTCGCCGAGGCGGGCGTCACGCTGATCGAGACGCTGGCCGGGTTCGCGATCGCCACCGTGGCCGGGCTCGGCATCGGCGTCGCGCTCGCGGCGTCGCGGACCGCGGACCGGGTCACGCTGCCGGTCTTCGTGGCGCTGAACGCCGTACCGAAGGTGGCCCTGGCGCCGCTGCTGCTGTTCTGGCTCGGCTTCGGGTTCCCGCCGAAGATCACGCTCGTGGCGATCATGTGTTTCTTCCCGGTGCTGCTGGCGGTGAAGCAGGGGCTGACCTCCGCGCCGACCGAGTCGCTGGAGCTGGCCGCGTCGCTGTGCGCGAACCGGCGCCAGACGTTCCTCAAGATCCGCATTCACTACGCGCTGCCGCAGATCTTCCTGGGGCTGAAGACCGCGATCAACCTGGCCGTGATCGGCGCGGTGGTGGCCGAACTGTCCAACCCGGAGCGCGGGCTGGGCACCGTGATCAGCCGCAGCACGTCGAACTTCGACACCCCGGCCGCGTTCGCCGCGATCGTGCTGCTGGCGGTCATCTCGGTGGCGCTGTTCTACGGCGTCGCGCTGATCGAGCGGCTGCTGCTGCCGTGGGCGCGGGAGACCAGCGGCTAGCCCCGCCAGGCGGTGAGGATCGCGCGCACGGCCCGGTCGCCGAGGTGCCGCGCGCGGTCCGGCCCGATGGTGCCGAGGTGGCCGAGGGACGCCATGCCGTGCAGCGTGCCCCAGAGCATCTCGCACCCCTCCCCCAGGTCCAGCGGCGTCTCGTTCTCCGCGGCCCACCCGGCGAGCAGGCCGTAGACGAGCTCGGTGACCGGCGTGGCGGACCGCTGCCGCGCGGCCGGGTCGAGCAGCGTGTTGTTCATCGCCTGGTACAGGTGCGGGTGCTCGCCGGCGAACCGCAGGTAGGCGTCGGCGCCGCGCAGAATCCGCTCCCCGGCCGGGCCGGGCGCGTCGATCGCGGCCGCCATCTCCCCGCGCAACCGCCGGTACCCCTGCTCGACCAGGACCAGGATCAGGCCGTCCTTGCCGTCGAAGTGCTGGTAGACGACCGGCGCGGTGTACTCGACCTCGGCGGCCACCCGGCGGACCGTCAGCGCGGCGGAGCCCTCGGCCTCCAGCACGTTCAGCGCCGCCGCGACGATCCTGGCCCGAACGTCGGCTCGCTCACGTTCCCGCCGCGTTGACATGTTCTGTGGCACCGCCCTAACTTAACAGTGTTCGGAAATCTAACAGTGTTAGGCAGGGGCGCATGTATGAGGTGCCGGAGTACCTGAGCCGCGATCACTACGAGGCACTGGTCATCGGCAGCGGCTTCGGCGGCGCCGTGGCCGTCTGCCGGCTCGCCCAGGCGGGCATCGACGTCGCCGTGGTCGAGCGCGGGCGCCGCTGGCCGGCCGGCAGCTTCCCGCGCGACCTGACCCGGCTCGACGACGGCTGGCTGTGGCTGTGCAACCACGGCCTCTACGACGCGCTGCCGCTCAACGACATCCTCGCCGTCCGCGCCGCCGGCTACGGCGGCGGCTCGCTGGTCTACGCGAACGTGGCCGCCCGGTCGCCGCAGCCGGTGTTCCGGGACTGGCCCGCGCCGTACAGCCGCGCACACCTGGAGGAGTACTACGACCTCGCCGCGCACATGCTCGACGTATCCCCGGTCCCGGACGACCGCGAGCTGCCACCGAAGACGCGCCTGATGGCCGAGGCCGCGTCCCGGCTCGGCCACCGCGAGGGCTTCTTCCACCCGAACCTGGCCGTGACGTTCGAGGACCGCGGCGAGGGGCAGACCAACCGGTTCGGCGTGCCGCAGCGCGGCTGCACCTACTGTGGACAGTGCGACATCGGCTGCAACGTCGGCGCCAAGAACACGCTGGACCACAACTACCTGGCGCTGGCCGAGCGGGCCGGCGCCGAGGTCGGCCTGCGCACCGAGGCGCTCTGGATCGGCACCACCGGCGACGGCCGCTACCGGGTCAAGCTGCGCGAGCACGGACACGCCGAGCCGGTCGAGCGCGAGGTCACCGCGCGGTACGTGTTCCTGTGCGCCGGCGCGCTCGGCAGCACCGAGATCCTGCTGCGCAGCCGCGACCAGTACGGCACGCTGCCCGGCCTGCCCGCCACGATCGGCAACGGCTTCTCCGGCAACGGCGACTTCCTCAGCTTCGGCCGCAACCTCGGCGCCGAGTTCGCGCCCTCGGTCGGCCCGACCATCACCACCGCCTCCGTGATCCGCGGCGGCGATCCCGACGACGAGCGCTGGTTCGTGCTGGAGGACGGCGGCTTCTCCGAGCACATCGCGGAGCTGGTCCGCACCATGCACCTGCCGTCCTATCTGGCCGGGCGGATGAGCCGGAGCATGACGTTCATGCTGGACCAGGCCAAGTCCTTCGCCCGCCAGTTGGAGACCGGCCGCACCGCCGTGCTGCTCGCCATGGGCCGCGACCACGCCGACGGCCGGATCGAGCTGCGCGGGGCCAAGCACCGGCTGCGCGTCGTGTGGAACACCACCCGCAACGATCCGCTCTACACCGACGAGCAGACCGCGTCCGGCGCCGTGGTCCGCGCGCTCGGCGGCACGCCGTTCACCACCCCGACGTGGCGCATGTTCCGGCAGCCGGTGACCGTGCACAACCTCGGCGGCGTACCCATGGGCAGCGCCGCCACGCCCGACGGCGAGGTGCTCGGCCATCCCGGGCTGTACGTGCTGGACGGCGCGCTGCTGCCCGGCTCCACCGGCGGTAACCCGTCCCTGACCATCACCGCCGTCGCCGAGCGCTGCATCGAGCGCGCGGTCCGCGCCATCACCGGCGATCCGGCCTGGCGGGCCCCCGAGCGCGCCGACGTCACCCCGCGCCCCGCACCCGAGGACGCCGCCGTCGAGGCCCTCTCCCGGCGCGGCCCGATCCGCCGCGACCCGGCCGGCCTGCGCTTCGCCGAGGTGATGACCGGCTCCGTGAACGGCGCCGCCGCCCAACTGCGCCTCACCGTGGAGATCCCGGACCTGCAAGCCATGATCGACGACCCGGCGCACGCCGCCACGCTCTACGGGACCGTCCGCGTCGCCGGCCTGACCGCCCGCCCCGCCATGGTCACCGACGGCACCCTGCACCTGCTCGCCACCGTGGACGGCGGCCCCGCGCGGACCATGACCTACCAGGTCCCGTTCACCGACGACACCGGCCGCGCCTGGCTGCTGCACGGCACCAAGCACGTGCGCCGCGGCTGGCGTACCAACCCGTGGATCGCCACCACCCGCCTCGCCGTCGCCGTCGTCGACCCCGACGACCGCTACGACGCGGTCACCCCCACCGGCCGGATGACCATCTCCGTCCCCGAGGTCGCCCGCCTGCTGACCTCGCTGCGGCCCACCGGCTCCGGCGGCGCCGGGACGATCGCGCGTTTCGGCGCCTTCTTCACCGGCCAGGTGGCGCGGGCCTTCCTGCAGCCCTCGCGATGACCCCCGGCCGCCGATGCCCTACGGTCGTGCGCCGCGCGAACCGCCGGCGCACGACACGCGACGCGCAGGATCGCGCGGCCGGGCCGGCCGGATGATCCGGGATCACACCCCCGGCGGAGGCGTCGGCAGCACGTACGGGCTGTGCAGGTGCTGGCGCAGCGCGCGCACGTCGAAGGCGACCCGGTCGCGGGCCTCCGGGTCGCGGATCGCCAGGGCGATCAGGCCGGCCAGCCGGCCCGCCTGCTGCTCCCCCAGGCCGGCGTGCACCGCCTCCGCCACGCCGAGGCTCAGCGCCGGCACCCCGCCGAAGCCCGGCAGGTCGTGGCGGATCTCCGCATCGATGCCGCCGGCCGCCAGGCGCTCCCCCGCCACGGCGGCGTCGACGCCGGCCGGGCGCGTGTCCACCCACAACTGGTGCCCGCCGGTGAAACCGCGCTCCGCCGCCTGCGGCACCAGCCCTTCGGCCGCCAGCGCGCCTCCCAGTGCCCGCGCGGTCCGCACCACCGCGCGCGCGTACGCGAGGCCGGCCCGCGACTGGAACTCGGCCAGCGCCAGCCCGAGCGCGCAGACCGCCGCCAGGTGATGCGAGGCGATCAGGTCCCGTTCCGCGGCGAACACGGCCTCGGCGACCCCGGCGGTACGCATGGCGAGCACGCCGTGCTGCGGACCCGGGAACGCGGTGTGCGTCGATCCGCCGATGCTGTCCGCGCCGAGGTGCAGCGGGTTCGGCAGCAGGCCGCCGAAGATCAGTGGCATGGTGGCGGAGATGTCCACGTGGGTGCGGACGCCGCCGGTCACGGCCAGCAGGTCGGGCAGCGGCAGCGGGAACAGCCCGCCGTCCTCGAAGAGGACCAGCGCGGGCCGGTGCGCGGCTATCGCCGCCTCCAGGGCGGACGGGTCGGGCCGGTACGGGTCCGCGTGCGCGAGGTGCACCGCCGCGTACCGCATGCGTGCGACCAGCCGGGACGTGCGGCACGGGCCGTCGTGGGCGGCGTGGACGACCAGGACCGTACCGCCGGGCGGTGCGTCCAGGGACGCGAGGACGAGCGTGGTCGACTGGGTGCCGGAGAGCGGCCGGGCGGAGACGTAGGAGGCGCCGGTCGCGACGTGCAGGAGCGGCAGCGTCAGGTCGGTCTCGATCCGGGCGGCGTGCCGGCGGGACGGCAGCGTCCAGTTGGCCGGGTCGCCGTCGATGTTGAAGAACGCGCGGGCCGCCGCGTCCGTGCCGAACACGGCCCTGGCCAGCCGCGATCCGGCGTTCTCGCTCGGGACCAGCGAGATGACCCGGGCCGCGCGGCGCTGGTGGCTGGAGAGAGCGTCGAGTCCGGCGGACAGCAGATCCTCAACGTCGACCACGGCGGGCACGGTCCTCCTCGGGGCACGGGTGCTGCGGGCCGCGGCAGCGTGCAGAGGGACTCTACGTGAGTAATCGGATCGCCGCAGTCCGTACAGTCATCGTGCCGTACCAATGGGTGATATTGAAGGTCTCCAGCAGCCTATTAGACGCCCTTCGATCCAGAATGGAGGGTCGTGGGCCGGACGATCCGGCCCATCCCCGCGTCCGTTGATCAGTAGCTGGTGTACGTGACGGTCTCGGAGTAGGTCACGGTGACCTCCTCGGCCGCGAGCGAGGTGTAGCCGCCCGGGACCTCGTAGGTCTCCTCGGCCACGCCGTCGCCGTCGTAGTCGACCGTGGCGACGTCCGCGAGCCCGTCCCCGTCCAGGTCGGCGACGGTGTAGATGCTGCCGTCCTCGAACTGCTCCGCGACCACGTAGTCGTCGGTGCCGTTGCCGTCCGCGTCCATCTGGAACTCGTAGATCTCGCTCATCCTTGTTCTATCTCCCTGTGCGTTGTGCGCCGTGCTTGTGACAGGAACATTAGGCGGCGGGCGGCCGCGATGTATCCCGGGAAAATGCCACCCCGTCGACCGTGCCGCGCGCGCCGAGCAGGTCGCCGCCGGCCGCGCAGGAGGCCACGAACCGCCGGCCGTCGGCCGTCCGGCCCACCACGACGGCGTCCTGCCCCGGTTTGCGGGTGTACGTCTCCACGACCGCGGGCCCGGCCGGGTCGTCGCACACCTCCACCGGGGGCACGCGGTCGAGCGCGGCCTGGATAGCGGCGCCGTCGCCCGGGCGCCACGGCGCGGGCACGGCCGAGTAGACGCCCACCGAGTACTTGCTGAGGAACCCGCCGTTCGCGCCGACCAGCCCGTACGTGCCCGGTGCCCGCCGCACCCGGCGGACCGTCTCCGCGATCGCGTGCAGCGCGTAGTCGTTGCCGGGACCGCCGAAGAACGGCAGCCCGCCGGTGACGGTCAGCCCGCGCGGGTCGTCGGCCGCCAGCCCGAGCCCGTCGCAGACCGCGAACACCGCGATCGGGAAGCAGCTGTACAGGTCGAGCACGTCCACGTCGCCGAGCGCGAGGCCGGCGACGTCCAGCGCGTGCCGGACAGCGGCGACCGCGGCCGGGTACGCGGACAGGTCGGGCCGCTCCAGCACCGGCTTCTCCCGCAGGTCGGCGTGGCCGTGCAGGAACACCCAGCGGTCCGGCGGGACGCCGAGCCGCCGCGCGGCCGCCACCGAGGCCAGCAGCACGGCCGCGCCCTGGTTGACCTTGTCCCGGGAGACCAGATACCGCGGGTACGGGTCGGCGACCAGCCGGTTCGCCGGCGTCGGCGTGACCAGCTCCGCCGCGGTGCGCACGGTCGGCGCGGCGGCGTGCGGATGCCCGGCGGCGACGCGCGTGAACGGCGCGAACAGCGCGCCCATCGCGGCCGCGTACGCCGCCTCGGACAGGCCGAGCCGGGCCCGGCGCGCGTGCTCGAACAGCGCGTACTGCCCGGGCGGGTCGAGCAGGCCGTGCGCGGCGAGCCGCGGCGGCATCAGCCCGTCCAGCCCGTACCCCCGGTCCTCGAGCTGCCCGCCGACGTGCTCGGTGAAGTCCGGCCGGTCGTCCGCGCCGGCGAACCGGGCGACCGTGGAGATCGCCTCGGCGCCGCAGACCAGTGCGGTGTCCGCGCGCCCGGCCGCGATCTCGCCGGCCAGCTCGGTGACCAGTCGTTGCGGCGCCTGCCCGCCGGTGACGTCCAGGATCGCCCGCGCGGGTGACTGCCCGAGCCGGGCCGCGACCGCGCGCGGCGGGTTGTCCGCCCGGCCGAGCGGCGCGTGCGACCAGGGCGTGGAGATCTCGAACTGCCGGACCGCCGCGACCACGTCGACGTGCACGCCGCCGGCCAGCGCCTCCGCGGCCGCGGCCGCCGCCAGGTCCACCGGGGACATCCGCCGGTAGCCGGGGTCGTCCAGGCGCTCGGAGGCCTCCCCCACGCCGATGATCACGGGCGTGCGGTCGTCGATCACAGGGCGCGCCCCAGCCGCGCGATTTGGGCCGCGCACTCCTCCGCCATGCTGCGAGTGATCTCCGCGGCCGGGCGCAGTCCACGGAACGAGCCGACCACCTGCCCGATGAAGAACGACTCCAGCTTCAGCGCGCCCTCGTGCCCGGCCGCGGCGGCGTCGTCGATGCGCTGCCACGCCTCGCCGGTCAGCAGCGGCTGCAGCGGCAACGGCAGCGGCGCCGGGCTGCCCGGCCGCTCCCACTCGTCGTGCCAGGCGCTGCGCAGCTGCCGGGCCGGCTTGCCGGTGCGGGTCGGCGAGCGCAGCGTGTCCGCGCTGGTCGCGGCCAGGAACTTCGACTTGATCGCCGCGTTCGCCACGTCCTCGTGGCTGGACAGCCACACCGAACCGCACCACACGCCGGCCGCGCCGAGCGCGAGCGCGGCCGCCATCTGCCGCCCGTCCGCGATCCCGCCCGCGGCCAGCACCGGGATGTCGCCGGCCAGGTCGGCGATCTCCGGGGTGAGGACCATGGTGGCGATCGTGCCGGTGTGCCCGCCGGCCTCGGTGCCCTGCGCGACCAGCAGGTCGACGCCGGCCTCCAGCTGCCGAACCGCGTGCTTGGGCGCGCCGACCAGCGCGGCGACGATCACCCCGGCCGCCTTGCCGCGCGCGACCAGCTCCGGCGGCGGCGTGCCGAGCGCGTTCGCGATCAGCGCGATCCGGTGCTGGAACGCCACGTCCAGCAGCGCGGCCACGCCGGTCGGGCTGACCCCGGCCGCGAACTCGTCCGCGATGTCCCGGGTGTCCGTCGGCGGGATGCCGTACCGGTCGAGCAGGTCGTTGACGAACGCGAAGTGCTCGGCCGGGATCTGCGCGCGCAGGCTGGCGATCAGGTCGTCCGGGTCGCCGGCCGCGAACCTGGAGGGGACGAGCAGGTCGACGCCGTACGGCCGGCCACCGACCCGCTCCTCGATCCAGGTCAGCTGCGCGTCCAGTTCCTCCGGCGCGTACGCCGAGGCGGCCAGCACGCCGAACCCGCCCGCGTTGGTCACCTCGGCCACCACCGCGGGCGAGCGGTTGAACCCCACGATCGGATGCCGCACGCCGGTCAGCTCAGTGAACGCGGTCCGCATCGGCACATCGTGCCCCGCGTCACCGCCGGCCGCCAGCCCCTACCCGCGGCCGAACGCGGCCTCGATCTCCGCGTCGGTCAGCGACCCGGCCCGGAACGTGGTGGTGCCCGGCCCGAGCAGTTCCCGCGCCGCGGTACGGGCGGCGCCGTAGGCGGCCCAGGCGAGCGCGCCGCCGGTGGAGACGCGGCGGACGCCGAGCGCGGCCAGCTCGGGCACGCTCGGCGCGCCGGAGGTGGCCAGCACGTTCACCGGCCCGCCCGCCGCCGCGACCACGCGGGCGATGTCCTCGGGCGCGCGGAGTCCGGGCGCGTAGAGCACGTCCGCGCCGGCCTCGCGGTACGCGCGCAGCCGCGCGACCGTGTCGTCCAGGTCGTCGTGGCCGTACAGGTGGTTCTCCGCGCGGGCGGTGAGCACGATGCCGTGCCGCGCGCAGGCCGACGCGGCGGCGGCCACCCGCGCGACCGCGTCGTCGCGGGTCTCGACCCGGCCGGCGCCCGGGTCGTAGTCCTCGATGGAGATGCCGGCCGCGCCGGCCGCGGCCAGCGCGTCCACGGTGGCGGCGACGTCGTCGAAGCACCGCTCGGCGTCCACGTTGAGCGGCACCCCGACCGCGGCGGTCACCGCGGCCACGTGCGCGACCAGCTCGTCCAGCGTGACCCGCTGGTCGAGTTTGCCGAGCGCGGCCGCGAGGCCGGAGGAGGTGGTGGCCAGCGCCGGGAAGCCCAGGCTCTCCAGCAGGCGGGCGGAGCCGGTGTCCCACGGGTTCGGCATCACGAACGTGCCGGACACGTGCAACGCGCGGAAGCGGTCGCGAAGATCGGTCATGGGCCTCAGCGTACGATCTGCGCCATGCAGGATCGGGGACTCGACACTTCCACCGACGCCGTCATCGCCGCCCTGGAGGCGTTCGACCGCGAGGCCTTCGGTGAGGCGATGCAGGAGCTGGCGCGGGCCACGCCGCGGTCCCGGCCGGACGAGGTGGCAACCGCGCTGACCCGGCTCGCGCCGGTGCTGGAGCGGCTGCCGATCGGCGTCGGCGGGCACCTGGCGCAGCTGACCGGCAGCATGGTCGACTTCGGCGGCACGCCGGACCTGGTGCTGCCCGTGCTGGTCGACCGCGCGTGCGAGGCGCTGGAGGCCGCGGCCCGGTTCCGCGTGCTGCACGAGAAGGCGTACGGCGAGGTGCCCGCCCCGGACGACCACGAGCGGATCCCGGCCACGATCGAGCGGTTCGTCGAGGGCGCGGACGCGCACGGGCTGTCCGACGTGGAGGGTCAGGCGCTGGTCGAGGCGTGGTTCACCGGCGAGCACTGGGTGCAGCCGGTGCTCTACCTGGCGCAGCGCCGCGACGTGCGGGCCGCGCTGCCGCAGCGCGACCGGCTGACCGCGGCAGTCGAGGCCACCCGCGACCACCTCGAAACGGCCGGCTGGCTGCACGGGCTGCTGCTGGTCCTCGACGACGCGCCGCTGATCGTGCTGCACCGCGAGTCCGGGCGCGGCTTCGAGGTCACGATCAGCGGGATCGGCGACAACTTCCAGCTGCACACGCTGCTCACCGCCGCGCTGATGGGCGGCGACCGCGGGCTGCCCGGCGAGCGGCCGTCCGAGGAGGAGATCGCGGCCGCCACGGACGGGCCGGAGCTGGAGCCGGAGGGCGGCATGATCGGCCGGGTGAACCTGGTCGACGGCGAGGGCACCTGGATCTGGAACGAGGGCCGTCCCGCGGACATCCCGGTCTACGACGGCGCGCGCGTGGTGGTGCTGGACCCGCCGCCGTACCGGCGCACCTGGAGCACCGGCCGGCCGTACCCGCTGATGGTCCCGTCCGTGACCGCGGAGGAGCTGCCCGCCGCGGAGGCCGCCCGCTGGCTGAGCCGGGTGAAGCCGGCCGCGTAACGCGTGTCCACCGACCGGTGGACAACCGGATTCCGTCCACCGGTCGTCCCTCGCGCCGTCGTGACCTCGAAGAATCGAGTGCATGGCAGTCATCGAGGTGCGAGACCTGATCAAACGGTACGGCGGGTACACCGCCGTCGACGGCATCGCGCTGACGGTCGAGCGCGGCGAGGTGTTCGGCCTGCTCGGCCCGAACGGCGCGGGCAAGACCACCACGGTCGAGATCCTGGAGGGCTACCGCCGGCGTGACGGCGGCCAGGTGCGCGTGCTCGGCGAGGACCCGGGCCGGGCCGGCCGCCGCTGGCGCTCCCGGCTCGGGATCGTGCCGCAGGGCGCGCAGGACGGCGGCGAGCTGACCGTCCGCGAGTACGTCCGGCACGTGGCCCGCTTCTACCCGCGCCCACGCGACCCGGACACGGTCATCGAACGCTGCGGCCTGGCCGGGAAGGCGGGCGCGCGGCTGCGCACGCTCTCCGGCGGGCAGCGCCGGCGCGTCGACGTGGCGCTCGGCATCGTCGGCGACCCCGAGCTGCTGTTCCTGGACGAGCCGACCACCGGGTTCGACCCGGAGGCCCGCCGGGACTTCTGGTCGCTGATCCGCGACCTCGCCGCGGACGGCACCACGATCGTGCTGACCAGCCACTACCTGGACGAGGTGGAGGCGCTCGCGGGCCGGCTGGCGGTGCTGTCCGGCGGCCGGATCGTGGCCGAGGGCACGCCGCGCACGATCGGCGGCCGGACCGCGGACTCGATCGTGAGCTGGCGGGACGGCGACGGCCCGCACCGCGTGGTGACGGACGAGCCGATGCCGCTGCTGTCCACGCTCTCCGGCCGGGCCACGGCCGTGACCGACCTGCGCGTCCAGCCGCGCAGCCTGGAGGACGTCTACCTGGAACTGATCGGAGACAACCGATGACGACGACCACCGTGCGCGGCCCGGCCGCGACGCTGCCCTCGACGCTGCGGATCGGGCTGTCCCGGGGCGCGGCCGAGGTGCGCGCCTACTTCCGCGAGCGGGACGCCGTGGTGTTCACGTTCGCGCTGCCCACGCTGATCCTGGTGCTGCTCGGCTACATCTTCGACGAGCCGCTGGACGGCGCGCCCGGCACCCGGGTCAGCCAGGTGTTCGCGGCCGGGATGGTCGCGTACGGCATCCTCTCGACCGCGTTCATCAGCGTCGGCATCGGCATCGCCGCCGACCGCGAGGACGGGACGCTGAAGCGCCTGCGCGGCACGCCGGCGACCGCCGGGGCGTACCTCATCGGAAAGATCGTGCTGGTGGCGGTGACGACGGCCGGGTCCGTCGCCCTCATGCTCGCGACCGCGGTGCTGCTGTTCGGCCTCGACCTGCCCAGCGACACGGGGCGCTGGGTGACGTTCGGCTGGCTGATGGCACTGTCCGTGGTCGCGTGCACGCTGCTCGGCATCGCCGCCAGCACCCTGGCCCGGTCCGCGCGCAGCGCGCCGGCGGTGATGAACCTGCCGGTCCTCGCGCTGCAGTTCGTCTCCGGGATCTTCGTGCACATCACCGCGCTGCCGGATGCGATGCTGACCGTGGCGTCGTGGTTCCCGGTGAAGTGGATGGGCCAGGGATTCCGGTCGGTGTTCCTGCCGGACTCGCTGGCCGCGCAGGAGGTGGCGGGCTCGTGGGAGCACGGCAGGATCGCGCTGGTGCTGACCGCCTGGTGCCTGCTGGGCCTGGTGCTGTGCCTGGCGACGTTCCGGTGGACGGACCGCCGCACGCGATGAGGCGCTGGCTGTGGCCGTGGGACGCGTACCTGCTGATCTGCCTGACCGTGGTGACCGTGGCGGTCGCGCGCAACCAGGAGGTGTCGCCGGCCGCCCGGGTGACCGCCGCGGCCGCGATCGCGCTGATCGCGGCCGCCTGGCTGTTCTGGGGCCGGCGCACCGCGCCGCGCCGCGAGGAGGAGGCGCCGGCCGGGAACGCCGCCTTCATGGCGTGCGTGACCGTGCTGTTCGTGATCGCGGTGTGGGCGCAGGAGATGAGCACGTTCGCGCTGTTCGCGGTCGCGTCCATGCCGTTCCTGTGCCTGCCGATGCGCCCGGCGCTGGTCGCGGCCGCGGTGCTGAACCTGGCGCCGGTGCCGATCGGGCTGGCGCGCGGCGGCGGCTGGGAGGAGTTCCGGCTCGACGCGCCGATAGCCGCGATCGGGCTGACCTTCTCCGTGCTGATCGGCACCACCATCGGGCGGATCTCCCGGGAGAGCGCGGAACGGGCCCGGCTGATCGAGGAGCTGGAGGCCAGCCGCGCACGGGTCGCGGCGCTGTCGCACGACGCGGGCGTGGCCGCGGAACGGGCCCGGCTGGCCGCGGAGATCCACGACACGCTGGCGCAGGGGTTCACCAGCATCGTCACGCTCGCCCAGGCGATCGAGTCCGAACTGGACACGGATCGGGCCGCGGCCGACCGGCACCTGGCGCTGGTGCTGCGTACCGCGCGGGAAAACCTGGCCGAGGCGCGCGCGATGGTGACCGTGCTGGCCCCGGCCGAGCTGCACGGCCGCCCGCTGGCCGAGGTGCTCACCCGGCTGGCCGCCGCGCACGGGGCGACCTGCACGGTCGAGGCGGGCGACTTCCCGACCGCGGTGGAGGTGGTGATCGTGCGGACCGCGCAGGAGGCGCTGACCAACGTGCGGCGGCACGCCGGCGCGAGCACGGTCACCGTCGACCTGGCCGGCACCCGGCTGACCATCAGCGACGACGGGGTGGGCTTCAACGTCCGTCAGGACACCGGCGGGTACGGACTGCGCGGCATGCGGGCCCGCGCGGAGCAGATCGGCGCCCGCCTCACCGTCACCTCCGCACCGGGGGCCGGAACCACGATCGAACTGGACGTACCGTCATGATCAAAATCCTGCTGGTCGACGACCACCCGGTGGTACGCGACGGGCTGCGCGGCATGCTCGGCGCCGAGCCGGACCTGGACGTGGTCGGCGAGGCCGGCTCCGGCCTGGAGGCGGTCACCGCGGCCCGCGCGCTGCGCCCGGACGTGGTGCTGATGGACCTGCGGATGCCCGGCGTGGACGGCGCCACCGCCACCGGGCTGATCCTGTCCGAGCTGCCCCAGGTTCGCGTGGTGGTGCTGACCACGTACGACACGGACGCGGACATCCTGCGCGCGGTCGAGGCGGGCGCGTCCGGTTACCTGCTCAAGGACGCCAGCCGCGCGGAGCTGACCGACGCGATCCGCGCCGCCGGCCGCGGCGAGACCGTGCTGGCCCCGGCCGTCGCGGGCCGGCTGGTCCGGCAGGTGCGCCAGCCCGCCGCGCCGACGCTCACCGCGCGCGAACTGGAGGTGCTGCGGCTGGTCGCGCGCGGCCACACGAACGCGGAGATCGGCCGCCACCTGCACATCAGCGAGGCGACCGTGAAGACGCACCTGCTGCGCACGTTCGCGAAGCTGGACGTCTCCGACCGTACGGCCGCGGTCACCACCGCCATGTCCCGCGGACTGATCTGAGCGCCGGCACTCTAATCCTGGCCTCAGGTTGAGCGGGGACGATGAGCGGTAAAGGCATCGATTGGAGGGGGCCGAGGTGCGGATCATCATCGCGGATGACGAGGCGGCCATCCGTGAGTCGCTGGAGCGGGTGCTCCAGGTCGAGGGGTACGACACCAGTACGGTCGCCAACGGTCTCGCCGTGCTCGACGAGGTCGACGGGGTGGGCGGTGACACGCTGGATCTGTTGATCCTGGACGTGATGATGCCCCGTCTCGGCGGGTTGGAGACCTGCCGGCGGTTGCGGGCGGCGGGCCGGGATCTGCCGGTGCTGATGCTGACCGCCCGGGATCAGGTCTCCGACCGGGTCGCGGGGCTGGATGCGGGTGCCGACGACTACCTGCCCAAGCCGTTCGCCACGGAGGAGTTGCTGGCCCGGGTGCGGGCGCTGCTGCGTCGGCGCACGCCGGCCGGCGGGGAGTCGCAGGTCCTGTCGTTCGCCGACGTCCGGCTGGATCCGGACCGGTTCGAGGCGTGGCGTGGCGGGCGGCCGCTGCGCCTGACCCGGACCGAGTTCTCCCTGCTGGAGGTTCTGGTGCGCAACGCGACCCGGGTGTTGCCCCGCGACGTGCTGTTCGAGGCGATCTGGGGCTTCGACATGAGCACCACCGCCAACAACCTCCAGGTGTACGTGAGCTACCTGCGCCGCAAGCTGGAGGCCGAGGGCGAGCCGCGGTTGATCTACACGCTGCGCGGCCTGGGATACACGTTGCGGGAGACTCCTCCGTGAGCCGGTCCACCGGCCGGGGACCGCGCCGGTTCACCCGGTGGTGGCGCCGGCGGTCGCTGCGGACCAGGATGACGGTGATCGCGGCGACGGCCATCGCGGCCAGCGTGTTCGTGTCCTTCCAGGTGGCCACCGAGCTGCTGGGCGGGGAGTTGCGGGACGCCGCGGAGAACCAGCTTCGCGCCGACTCCCGGGTCCTGGCCGCGGACGCGGAGCGCGCCGGTCTGGCGCGGGTCCAGCTACCGCCCTATCCCGGATCCGGCCGGCTGGTGCGGGTCATCCTGGCCGACGGCTCGACCCGGACCCCGGCCGGCCAACCCGCGCTGCCCCCGGTCAGCGAGGCCGCCGGGCGGGTGGCGCAGGGCGTGTCGGCCGACCTGATGGAGTCCAGGGACGGCGACGACGAGGGTTACCTCGTCTACACGCTGCGGGCGGGTGACGGCGCGGTCCAGGTGGCCCGCCTCGCCGACGACGGCCCGATCAATCAGCTCGGGTTCGGCATGCTGGTGCTCGGGCTGCTCTGCGTGGCCGGGGGCGCGCTTGTCGGACGCGCCGTGGCGCGGGCCGGGCTGGCACCGATCGACCGGCTGACCGCCGCCGCGGTGCGGGTCGCGCAGACCCGGGATCTCGACGCCGCCATTCCGGACGAGGGCGGTGGGGAGATCCGGCGGCTGGTCCAGTCGATCAACGACATGCTCGCCGCGCTCCGGGAATCCCGGCAGGCTCAGCGGCTGCTCGCCGAGGACGCCGCTCACGAGCTCAAGACCCCGCTCACCAGCCTGCGCCTCAACGTCGAGCTGCTGATCCGGCTCGATCGGCGCGGCACCCTGAACAGCGCGCTGCCGGCGGAGAGCCGGACCCGGCTGCTCAACGATCTGGGCGCTCAGGTGGCCGAGTTGAGCACCCTCGCCGCCGAGCTGACCGACCTGGCACGCGGTGACATCAGCGACGAGAACACCGAGTTGCTCGACTTCGCCGACGTGGTGGTGGCCGCCGTGACCCGGGCGCGCTCCCGCAAGCCCGGCATCGAGGTCGCGGTCGACGCGAACTCCGTGTGGGTGAGCGGGCGCCCCGCCGCGCTGCAACGGGCGGTGCTCAACCTCATCGACAACGCCGGCAAGTGGTCCCCCGCGGAGCAGCCGGTCCAGGTCCGGCTCCGTGCCGAGGGTCGGTCGGCGGTGCTCGAGGTCGACGACGCCGGGCCGGGCATCGACGTCGCCGACGTACCGCGGGTGTTCGACCGGTTCTACCGTGCCGAGAGTGCCCGGGCGTTGCCCGGGTCCGGTCTGGGGCTGTCGATCGTGCGGCGGGTCGTCGACGCCCACGGCGGCCGGGTCGCCGTCGCCCGCTCCGCACGCGGTGGCGCGCTGCTGCGGGTCGAGCTTCCGGCCGCGTCCCCGCCCGCCCCGATCGCGCGGTTCACCGCCGGGGAGGACCCCGCGGTCCGCTGACCCGCCCCCTGGGCACGTGTCCCGGCTGGCCCGTTCCCCAGGGCGCGGGTCCCGGCTGGCCCGTTCCCCAGGGCGCGGGTCCCGCTGGCCCGCCGTCGGGGCGCGGCGCGGGCCGGCGGGCGGCGGCCGCCGGACTCGGGAAAAGGACCCGGGACGGGCTGGGCGCCCGTCCCGGATCTCGTTGGTGCCGCCGCGCTCACCGGTGCAGCGCGAGCTCCTCGTCGCCGGTGAGCGGCTGGGGCCCGGCCGGCGGTTCCGCCGTCGGCCGGGACAGCCGGCTCGGCCACCAGATCCGCCGGCCGATCAGCAGGGTGAGGGCCGGGACCAGGACCGACCGCACCAACAGCGCGTCGAGCAGCACGCCGAAGGCGACCAGGAAGCCGACCTCGATCAGCATCACCAGCGGAAGCGTGGTGAGGACCGCGAACGTGGCCGCCAGGACCACGCCGGCCGAGGTGATGACGCCACCGGTGGCGGACAGCGCCTTGAGCATGCCCGCCCCGGTGCCGAGCCGCACGGTCTCCTCCCGGGCCCGGCTGGCCAGGAAGATGTTGTAGTCGACGCCGAGCGCCACCAGGAACAGGAACGCCAGCAGCGGCACCGAGTAGTCGATGCCCTTGAACCCGAGGATCGTGTCGAAGACGAAGACGCTGCCGCCGAAGGCCGCGGCGAATGAGACGATCACGGTGGCCATCAGGACCAGCGGGGCCACGATCGCGCGCAGCAGCAGCCCGAGCACGATCAGGACGACGGCGAGCACCAGCGGGATCACCAGCCTCTCGTCGCGGCTGGTGGTCGCCGCGGTGTCGAGGTTCTCCGCACTCGGCCCGCCGACGATCGCCTCCGCCCCGCTCACCGCGTGCACGGCGGCGCGTACCCGCGTGATCGTGTCGTACTCCGCGGCGGTGTCCGGTGCGTCCGTCGGGTACACGGAGATGTCGGTCCAGCCACCGGTGGTCTGACCCGGGACGGCCTCGGCCACACCGCGGGTGTTCTTGACGACCTCGAGCACCCGGTCCTGGTACGCCGGCCGGGTGAAGACCGTCATCGGCTGGCCGCCCAGCTCCGGGAAGTGCTGGCGGAGAACGGTGAACCCGGTGACCGACTCCGGCGGGGACAGGAACTGGTCCTGCTCCCGCAGGGCGCCGGTGTTGCCGGTCAGCCCGATGGCCAGCACGCCGAGGACTCCGAGGGAGCCGATCGTCGCCACCCACCGGCGGCGGCCGATCATGGCACCGAGTCGTCCCCACAGCCCCGGCTTCTCCGTCACGGCCGTGCTGAACCGCGGGATGGCCGGCCAGAAGATCCGCCGGCCGAGCACCACGAGCACCGCCGGGAACAGCGTCAGCATGGCCGCCAGCGCGCACAGGATGCCGGCCGCACCGATCGGGCCCAGTCCGCTGGTGCTGTTCAGGTCCGCGACGAGCAGGCAGAGCAGGCCGGCGACCACGGTGGCCGCGGACGCGGCGATGGCCGGCGCCGCGCTGCGCAGCGCGTGCACCATCGCGACCCGGACATTCTCGTGGTGGTGCAGGGTCTCCCGATATCGGGCGATGAGCAACAGCGCGTAGTCCGTGCCGACGCCGAACACCAGGATCGTCAGCAGCGCCGAATTCTGGTCGTTGATCACGATGCCGAAGCCCTTGACGAGCAGGTAGACGGTCGCCATCGCGGTCAGTGCGGCCACGCCGACCACCACCAGCGGGATGAACCACAACACCGGGCTGCGATAGGTGAGGATGAGCAGGATCGTGACGACGATGACGGTGGTGAGGAAGACCTGTAGGTCGATGCCGTCGAAGACGGCGTCCATGTCGCCGTCGATCGCGGCCGGGCCGGTCACGTCCAGGTCCAGGCCGGCGGGGCGGTCCTTCGCGGCGTCACGCAACGGGCCGACGATGGCCTCCGGTCCGCCGTAGGTCGTGCTCACGTCGAGGGTGAACAGCATCGCCTTGCCGTCGGCGGAGGGCCTCGTCGCCGGGCCCTCGTCCTCCTCGGGGGCCGCCGCCTTCGGCGGGTACCGCGTGGCGAGGGTGTCGTAGTGGCGCTGGACCGTGGCGCGGTCGGCGTCGGTCAGCCCGCCGGCGCGGTGGTACACGAAGACGAACGTATGGTCCTCACCGCCGGGGAGAGTGTCCTCCAGCATCGCGACCTTGGTGGACTCGGCGCTCGCCGGCAGGGTGTCCACGGCTTTGTCCGTGGTGACGGAGCTCAATTGTCCGCTCAACGGCACCATGACCGCCGCCAGCGCCACCCACAGGCCGATCACCAACCACGGCACCCACCGGCCGGCCAACCGACCGACCGGCGCCTCGCCGGACGGTCCTGCGTTGACTGCCATCAATAGCCTCCTACATACGAGTTGCGTCGCTCATCTGCGGCTGATGTCGTACCGAGCGAACCTGAGACGACCGTTAATCCGCTGGTCAGTCCGGTTGGGGCGGGCAGCGCGCCACGACTTCCCCGCGGGTGCCGGCCGGCGCTCCGGAGTGGTACCGCGGTACCGCCGCTCAGCCGAGAATGACGACCGCGGTACGACGAAACCGGACGGAATCGGGCCTAGCTTTCGAGCTATGACGGAATGTGATAGCCCACTGTGGAGGCTCGCGACGGGCACCATGCCGCTGGCGGCGGTGCTGGCCGTCGCCGCCTGCGGGCCGGACACCGGCAGCAGGCCGGCGCCCACCGCGGCCGACTCGCACAGCGCGCACGCGGGCGGGTCGTCGGCTCCACCGCAGCCGCTGCGCGCCGGCGAACGGTTCCTCGACCTGAGGATGGCGGAGGCCTACACGCCCGCGCCGCCGGAGGGAGGCGGCTCGGACGAGTACCGGTGCCAGGTGATCGATCCGGGCCTGACCGAGGCGGCGTTCCTGACCGGCACCCAATTCACCCCCGAGAACGTCACCATGGCGCACCACGCCATCGTGTACGTGGTGCCGCCGGGCGGCGCCGCCGCGGTGCGCGAGCACGACGCGAAGACCCCCGGTCCCGGCTGGCAGTGTTTCGGCGGAACCGGCGTGCCCGGCGCCGAGAACGAGGAGGGGGATGCCACCTGGGTGGACACCTGGGCGCCGGGCGCCACGGAGGCGCTGCTCAACCACGACGCCGGCTACCGGCTGGAGCCGGGCAGCCTGATCATCCTCCAGATCCACTACAACCTGCTCGCGACCGACGGCAAGCCGGCCGGGTCGGACCGCTCGGCGGTACGGCTGCGGCTGACGGACGGCACGCCCCAGACCCGGGAACTCGTCACGTGGTCCATCGACGCGCCGACCGAACTGCCCTGCGCCCCCGACGAGTCCGGTCCGCTCTGCGATCGGGCGGCCTCGATCGCGGACACGACGAAGCGGTTCGGGGAGGACGTCGGCGGGATGGCGGACCGTCAGGTGGAGGAGTGCAGCCAGGGTACGCCGAGGCCCGGTAACACCCAGAGCTGCGACGAGCAGGTGGAGGAGCCGGCGACGCTGTTCGCCGGGTTCGGCCACATGCACATGCTCGGGCGCTCCATCACGGTCGAGCTCAACCCGGGCACGCCGAAGGCCGAGGTCGTGCTCGACGTGCCGCGGTTCGACTTCGACAACCAGCGGTTGATGCCACTGCCGACGCCGGTGGACATCGGCCCGGGAGACGTACTGCGGGTGACGTGCACGCACGACGCGGGGCTGCGCAAACAGGTGCCGCAGCTCAAGAGGCTCCCGCCGCGCTACGTGACGTGGGGCGACGGCACCAGCGACGAGATGTGTTCGGGCATCATGACGGTCTCCCCCCGCGAGTCCTGACAAGGGGTCGATCACGGGCGGTGCAGCGGCTCGGCCCGCGGCGGTGTGGCCGGGAACCACGCCTGCGCCCGCGGGGAACGCGCGCGGTGCGGCGCCGGCCGGGTGAGTCGCAGGTCGTAGGCGAAGATGACGGCCTGAATCCGGTCCCGTGCGCCGATCTTGGCGAGGACCCGCCCGACGTGGGTCTTCACCGTCGACTCCGACAGCGTGAACCGTTGCGCGATCTCGCCGTTGGTGAGGCCGTGGCCGATGGCGACGAGGATCTCGCGCTCGCGGTCGGTCAGGAAGTCCAGCCGGTGATCCTGCGGTCCGGGCTCGCAGAGGTCATCGTCGAGCCGGTCGGCGACCGCGTCGAGCAGCCGCCGGGTCAGCGCCGGGGCAATCACCGCGTCCCCGGCGGCGACGGCCCGGATGCCGGCGAGCAGCTCCTCCGGGCGGACGTCCTTGTGCAGGAGACCGCTCGCCCCGGCCCGCAGCGCGGCGAACGCGTGCCGGTCCGAGTCGGACGCCGTCAGCACCAGGACCCGCGAACGCCCACTGGTGGCGACGATGCGCCGGGTGGTCTCGATCCCGTCGACGCCCGGCATACGGATGTCCATCAGCACCACGTCGGGACGCAGCTCGGTGATCCGGCGAACGGTCTCGGCGCCGGTCTCGGCCTCGCCGACGATCTCGGTTTCGAGGGTGTTCTCCAGCAGCACGCGCAGGCCCAAGCGCTGTAGCGGCTGGGCATCCGCCACGAACACAGAGATCATGAATGGCTGCCTCTCCGGGGGCGCGGCCGTCCGGTACGGGCCGGCGCCGACGTGCCGCCGTCACGCGTGACGCGTTCGGCCGGGCCGACCGGGCCGAGCCCCGCGTCGCCCGGCGATCCCCCGGTCATACCGAGCGATCCTGAGACGACCGTTAGAGCGCCGTTCAGGCCGGTCGGCCGGATCACCGTCGCAGGCCGCGCGACGCTGCGACGGATCGTGAACGGCGACATCCCGTGCGGCCGTCGCGGTGACCCGGCCGACCGGGCGGTTCACGGTCGCTGCCGCGGACGTACGGAGTCCGGCTCGCCGGATGCCGCTTCGTGCGTCACCGGTCCGGCGGTCATCCCGCTGAGACAGCGGGAACCGATCACCCCGTCACGCCGACCAACTCGCCGAAGGATCAACGAGGAGGACAGCAGATGGGTAGGACCTCGCGTTTCGGTGCCGGACTGGTGCTGGCACTGGCGCTGGGCGGTCTCACCGCGTGCGCGAACGACGGCAACGCGGCCGCACCGTCATCGAGCGCCACCGCCGCGAGCACGCCGGCCGGGCTGACCGTCCGGGACCCGTGGATCAAGGCGGCGGACACCGGCATGACCGCCGCGTTCGGCACGCTGGTCAACGGCGGCAGCACGGACGTCACCGTGGTCTCCGCGGCCACCGAGGTCTCGCCGATGATGGAGCTGCACGAGACCACCATGGTCAACGGCGCCATGCAGATGCAGCCCAAGCAGGGCGGCTTCACCATCCCGGCCGGCGGCGAGCACGTGCTCCAGCCCGGCGGCGACCACATCATGATGATGGGCCTCACCACGCCGGTGCAGGCCGGCGACGAGATCGTGGTGACGCTGACGCTCGGCGACGGCAGCACGACCCGGTTCACCGCGATCGGCAAGCCGTTCACCGGCGCCCAGGAGTCGTACGCGCCCGGCGCGCACGGCAGCGCCATGCCGTCCATGTCCGCCGGGGCGCATTCGTGACCGGTCCGCAGCTCAGCCGGCGCGGGCTGTTCACCGGCGGTGCCGCCGCTCTCGGCGGCGCCGTCGCGGGCGGCGCGGTCGTCACCGCGCTGCGACCGGAGCCCGCGCCCGCACCGCCGCCGGCACCGGACCTGGTCGACTTCGGCCAGGCGATCGAGCCGTTCCACGGCGCGCGGCAGGCCGGGGTGGAGACCGTGCCGCAGGCGCACGCCGCGTTCGTCGCGTTCACGCTGCGGCCCGGCACCGACCGGGCCGCGCTCGGCCGGATGATGCGGCTGCTCAGCGACGACGCGGCGCGGCTGACCCGGGGCGAGGCGCCGCTGGCCGACACGGAGGCCGAGCTGGCCGTGGTCCCGGCGCGGCTGACCGTCACGTTCGGCTTCGGGCCCGGGCTGTACGCGGCGGCCGGGCTGCCCTCCCCGGTCGCGGCGCTGCCCGCGTTCCCGCAGATAGACAGGCTGGAGGAGCGCTGGAACGGCGGCGACCTGCTGATCCAGATCTGCGCGGACGACTCGATCACGGTCGCCCACGCGCAACGCATGCTGATCAAGGACAGCCGCCCGTTCGCGACCGTCCGATGGGTGCAGCGCGGCTTCCGGCGCAGCGCCGGCACGGAGGCGTCCGTCCGTACCCAGCGCAACCTGCTCGGCCAGCTCGACGGCACCGCGAACCCGGCGCCCGGCACCGCCTCGTTCGGCACCGCGGTCTGGCGTGAGGACGGCTCCACCCAGCTGGTGGTGCGACGTATCCGCGCCGAACTGGAATCGTGGGACCTGCTCGGCCGTGCCGACAAGGAGAACGCGGTCGGCCGGAAGCTCGACAGCGGCGCGCCGCTGACCGGCGTCACCGAGCTGGACGAGCCGGACTTCGCGAGGCTGGACGCCACCGGGTTCCCGGTCATGCCGGACTTCGCGCACGTCACCCGCGCGCGGCAGACCGACGACCGGCTCAAAATCGTGCGCCGGCCGTACAACTACGACGACGCGCCGGCCGCGGACGGGACCGCGGACTGTGGACTGATCTTCGCGTCGTACCAGGCGGACATCGTGCGGCAGTACCTCCCGATCCAGCGGCGGCTGGCGGAGAAGGACCTGCTCAACGAGTGGATCACGCCGATCGGGTCGGCCGTGTTCTCGGTCCCGCCGGGCGCTGCGGAGGGCGGCTGGGTCGGGCAGGGGGTGCTCGCGTGATGCGCCGGGTCGTGGTGGCGGCGCTCGCGGTCGCGGTGGCGGTGCTGGTTCCGGCCGCGCCGGCGTACGCGCACAACCGGCTCACCTCGTCCACGCCCGCGGAGGGGGCACGGCTGGAGGCGGCACCGGCGCAGATCGCGCTGACCTTCGCGGAATCGCTGAATCCGGTGTACACCCAGGTCATCGTCTCGGACGCGGCGAAGGCGCGGGTGGCGGTGTCCGATCCGGTGGTGGACGGCGCCACGGCGACGGTCACGCTCGCGGGTGCGCCGGCGCACGGGGTGTACACGGTGGCGTACCGGGTGGTGTCCAAGGACGGGCATCCGGTGCAGGGGTCGTACGCGTTCACGGTCGGCTCCGGCGTCCCGAGCGCGGCCCCGGAGGTCACCGATCCGGCCTCCACGGCCGCTCCCCCGGCGGCCGGTGGGCCGCCGACGGGGGTGGTCGCGCTGGTGGCGATCGGGGCGGTGGTGCTCGTCGCGGGCGGAGCGGTCGCGTTCCGGTTCTCCCGCCGGCGCACGACCCCTGCCGCATCCTGACGCCCTCCCCCCGCCGCGCCGCGTCGATCCAGGCGCGAGGCGGCTGGACCCGGCGCGACAGGACCCCGCCGGGTGCGGCGGGGTCGGTGGCGGGTCAGTCCCAGGTGATCATCATGCGTTCGGGGCCGCGGGTGGAGAGGCCCGTCTTCCAGTCGATGCCGGCCTCGCCGTCGGACAGGCGGAGGCCGGGCAGGCGGCCGAAGAGCATGCCGATCGCGACCTGCAGCTCCATCCGGGCCAGCGGCGCGCCCAGGCAGTGGTGGGCGCCGTGGCCGAAGCCGACGTGGGACGCCTCCTCGCGGCGCAGGTCCAGCCGGGCCGGGTCGGTGAAGACGGACTCGTCGCGGTTGGCCGAGGTGACGGCGGGCAGCACCGGCTCGCCCGCGCGGACCAGGACGCCGCCGAGCTCGACGTCCTCGGTCGCGTAGCGTGGGATGCCGGCGCCGAGGCCGAGCGGCACGAAGCGCATCAGCTCCTCCACCGCGCGCGGCACGTCGTCCAGCGCGGACAGTTGGGCCGGGTGGTTGAGCAGTACGTAGACGAAGTTCGGGATCTGTGACGCGGTGGTCTCGTGGCCGGCGACCAGGATCGCCTGGATGAGCGAGAGCATCTCGTCCTCGGAGAGCCGGTCCTGCTCGTCGCGCGCCTGGACCAGCGCGGTGATCAGGTCCTCGCGCGGTTCGGCGCGGCGCCGCGCGATGAGCCCGGCCGTGTACTCACGCATGGCCAGCGCGCACGCGCCGACCTCCTCGGGCGTGTACCGCGTGGTGGACAGGAAAGCGTCGGACCAGTACCGGAACTCGCCCCGGTCCTCGAACGGCACGCCGAGCAGTTCGCAGATCACCGCGACCGGCAGCGGCAGCGCGAACGCCTCCACCAGGTCGGCCGGCCCGCCGGCCACGAGCATGTCGTCGATCAGGCCGTCCGCCAGCCGCTGTACGCGCGGCCGGAGCCGCTCGATGCGCCGTACCGTGAAGGCCTTGGTCACCAGGCGGCGGAGTCGGCTGTGCTCCGGCGGGTCCAGCGACATGATGTTGCCGGGCGGCGGGATCAGCGGGCGCAGGCGTGGCTCGTCGCGGCCCGTCGCGGCGGCCCGGCTGAAGCGCGGGTCGCCGAGCACGATCTTGACATCGTCGTAGCGGGTGGCGAGCCAGGCCGGCTCGCCGTAGGGCAGCCGGACGCGGATCATCGGCTGGTTGCGCAGCTCGGCGAGCTGCGGGTCGGGATCGAGCCGTTCGGGGATCGCTGCCGGATAGGCGCGCGGTTCATCCACGGTCGTCATAACCCTCAGGCGTACGCCGTGTGCCTTAGGGTGTCAACCGCCGGCACACCGCGTACGCCATCCTAGGAGGCTGGCCTGATATTTAGAGCCGCTGAAGCTGGGTGACGACCATGGCGAGCGCGAAGAAGCCGTAGAAGCCGATCGCGACGACCATGCCGCCGAGGCGCCAGCCGCGCATGCGCACCGCGGCGGGCAGGTCCCGGATGTTGAGGCGGACCAGCAGGATCGAGTAGAGCAGCGTGACCACGGACGCGGCGCAGGTGGAGACGATGAGCAGGCCGAGCGGCTGGGTGAAGCCGGCCAGCAGGATGATCGAGCCGAGCACGATCTCGGTCCAGACGACCAGCAGGTAGAGGCGGGGCTCGGTCCAGCGGGCCGATCCCGGCAGGTAGGAGCGGCGGACGAAGTCGGCGGCGAGCCGGCCGATGACGTCCAGCAGGCCCATGGCGGCGGCCCAGAGCGAGACCGCGGCGATCGCGAAGAACAGCAGCTTCAGCCAGACGCCGACCCGGCCGGCGAGCACGTCGCCCTCGATGCGCAGGAACGACGGGTCGTTCTTCAGGTCGCCGCGTCCGGCCAGCGTCTCGTACGCCAGCAGGCTCATGATCGTGATGGTGAGCAGGCAGACGGCCACGAACGTGACCAGGTGCTCCACGTTCGCCCGCCGCCACCAGACCCGCCAGCGCTCCAGGTTGGCGGAGGACTCCGCGAGCTCGAACCGGTCCGCGCCGGCCGGTTCCGAGCGCCCGGTGATCGGCGAGATCAGCCGCGGCACGTGCGCGCCCATCCCGTACCGCTTGTCCCGGATCCAGTTGCTCAGCACCAGGTTGTGCACGCCGCCGGCCCCGGCCGCGCCGATCGCGCTGAGCAGCATCACGAATGTGATCTCCGGTGGGATGCGGCCGAACTCGACCACCGCGGCCCGGGCGCCGGAGCCCCAGGTGGACAGCGAGATGACGAACACCGCCACGACCAGCAGGAAGAACAGCGTGAGCGCGACCTTGACGGTCTCCACCCGCTCGACCGTGGTGTAGACGACGCGGGACACGGACAGCAGCACGCCGACCAGCACCAGCACCAGCACGGTGATCCACACCGGGTCGCCGCCGCCGATCAGGTAGGTGAACACGGTGGAGCCGCTGGTCGCCCAGCCGGGCCAGACGTACTGGAACGCGCCGGCCAGGCAGATGATCACACCCCAGCCCTTCCACCAGCGGGAGAAGCCGGCGACCACGGTCTGCCCAGTGGCCAGCGTGTACCGCTCGATCTCCATGTTGATGACGAACTGGACGAGCAGCGTGGTGATGGCGAGCCAGAGCAGGCCGAGGCCGCCGAGCACGGTCAGGTAGGGCCAGAGGATGATCTCACCGGCGGCCATGCCGATGCCGACCGCGACGACGCCGGGGCCGATCATCCGCCGCAACGGTACGGGAGCGGGTAGGTCAGTCATGTCGCACTCCTAGGAGAGCAGAAGATCCAGGTGGCGCAGCATCCGCGCGATATCGGGGGTGCGCCCGGTGAACAGCCGGAACGCGGCGGCGGCCTGGTACGCGCACATGGCGGTGCCGCCGAGCGTGCGCAGGCCGGCCGCGCGGGCGGCGCGCAGCAGGGGCGTGTGGACCGGCATGTAGACGATGTCGGCGACCCAGAGGCCGGGGTGCAGCAGCTCCGCCGGCAACGGCAGTCCCGGGTGCCGGTGCATGCCGACGGGGCTGGCGTTGACCAGGCCGTCGGCCGTCTCGATCGCGGCGGGCAGGTCGGTCGGATCCGCCACCGCGATGCGGTCGGTGTCGAAGTGCAGGCTGAGCGTCTCGGCGAGCAGTCCGCGCCGGTCCAGGTCGGGATCGGTCACGGTGAGGTGGCCGACGCCCAGGCCGAGCAGCGCGTGCGCGCAGGCGGCACCGGCACCGCCCGCGCCGAGCTGCACGACGCGGCGGGTGGCCACGTCGGGGAGCCCGGTGCGGAACGACTCGGTGAAGCCGTACCCGTCGGTGTTGTGCCCGTGCCGCTCACCGTCGCGGAACACGACGGTGTTGACCGCGCCGATCGCCCGTGCCTGTGGCGACAGCCGGTCGAGCAGCCCGACCACGTGCTGCTTGAACGGATGGGTGATGTTGAGCCCGGCGAAGCCGTCGCGTTCGGCGTCGTCGAGCAGCCGGCCGAGCGTGGCCGGGGTGCCCGCCCGGTCCACGTCGATCAGCTCATAGCTCAGGTCGAGGCCCTGCCGGCGGGCCTCGGTCTCGTGCAGCGCGGGCGAGAACGACGCATCGATCCCGGCGCCGATCAGTCCACACCGCATCCGATGACTCCCTTGAATGTACGAACTGGTACGTTAGTTATCCTGGTCACATTCGTCCGTGTCAAGACCCACATGCAGACTGGAGCGATGGAGAAGATGACCGTGGCGGCACCGGCGGAACGACGCCGTGACGCCGCGCGCACCCGGGCGGAGATCATCGACGTGGCCACGGACGAGTTCGCCAACCGGGGGTACTCCGGCGCGCGGGTGGACGAGATCGCGGCGCGCACCCGCACCACGAAGCGGATGATCTACTACTACTTCGGGGGCAAGGAGCAGCTCTACCGCGCGGTGCTGGAGCGGGCGTACGCGGAGATCCGGGCGGCGGAGCGGGCCGTGGACGTCGAACACCTCGACCCCGCCACCGCGGTACGGCGGCTGGCCGAGGTGACGTTCGACCACCACGAGGCGCACCCCGCGTTCATCCAACTGGTCGGTGTGGAGAACGCCCAGCACGCCCAGCACATCGCGCACGTGGCCCGGCTGGTGGACCTGAACAGCTCGGCCGTGGACCTGCTGCGCGGGGTGCTCGAGCGCGGGCAGGCGGAGGGCGTGTTCCGCACGGACGTGGACGCGCTGGACGTACACATGATGATCAGTTCGTTCTGCTTCTTCCGGGTGGCGAACCGGCACACGTTCGGCGCGCTGTTCGACCGCGACCTGCTGGATCCGGAGCGGCGCGCGCACTACCGGGCCATGCTCGGCGACCTGGTCACCGGATATCTACGCATTTAGGAGTCATGTCATGCGGCGGTCGATCGCGACGGTGTGCGTCTCCGGGACGCTGGACGACAAGTTGACCGCCGCGTCGGCGGCCGGGTTCGACGGGATCGAGCTGTTCGAGAACGACCTGGTGGTGTCGCCGTGGTCGCCGGCCGAGATCCGGTCCCGGTGCGCGGACCTGGGCCTGTCGATCGACCTCTACCAGCCGTTCCGCGACTTCGAGGCCGTACCGGCGGAGCTTCTGGAGGCCAATCTCCGGCGCGCGGAGCGCACGTTCGACGTGATGGAGGCGCTCGGCACCGGCACCGTGCTGGTCTGCTCGTCCGTGTCGCCGGCGGCGGTGGACGACGACGGGCTCGCGGCGGAACAGCTCGCGCTGCTGGCCGGCCGCGCCGCCGACCGGGGGATCAGGATCGCCTACGAGGCACTCGCCTGGGGACGGCACGTCTCCACCTGGGACCACGCGTGGCGCGTCGTGCGCGCGGCCGACCATCCCGCGCTCGGGCTGTGCCTGGACTCGTTCCACATCCTGTCGCGGGAGATCTCCCCGGCCGGGATCGCGGACATCACGCCCGGGAAGATCTTCTTCGTGCAGCTCGCCGACGCGCCGCACCTGCGCATGGACGTGCTCCAGTGGAGCCGCCACCACCGTCTCTTCCCCGGCCAGGGCGCGTTCGACCTGGCCGGCCTGATCACCACCATCCTGACCAGTGGGTACGACGGACCGCTCTCGCTGGAGGTGTTCAACGACGTCTTCCGGCAGGCGGACCCGGCGCGCACCGCGGTCGACGCGATGCGCTCGCTGATCGCGCTGGAGGACCGGGCCGGCCTGCGCCCGCTGCCGCCCGCGCCCGCGCTGCGCGGTCACGCGTTCACCGAGTTCGCGGTGGACGGCGGCAGCAGCCCGCGACTGCGGGAGGCGTTGCGCGGCCTCGGATTCACGCACACCGGCCAGCACCGCACCAAGCCCGTCGAGCTGTGGGAGCAGTCCGCCTGCCGGGTCGTGCTGAACAGCGCGGTCACCCGGCCCGGCGCGGCGATCAGCGCGTTCGCGGTCGGCACGGACGACCCGGCGGCCGCGCTGCACCGCGCGGAGGCGCTGCGCGCGCCGGCCCGGGTGAGCGAGCACGGCCCGCGCGAGACCTCGCTGGCCTCCGTCACCGCGCCGGACGGCACCGAGGTGTTCGTGACCGGGCCGGACCCGGCCTGGCGCGCCGACTTCCTGCCGACCGGCGACTCCCCCGGCGCCGGCATCGGGCTCACCGTCACCGACCACATCGGCCTGACGCAGCCGTTCGACCACTTCGACGAGGCCGGGCTGTTCTACGACTCGGTGCTCGGGCTGGACCGGCTCGCCACGGAGGAGTTCGCGGCGCCGTTCGGCCTGATGCGCTCGCGTGCGCTCGCCACCGCCGGGCGGGAGGTGCGGCTGGCGCTGACCGTCGCGCTGCTGCGCCGCGGCGAGTGGGCGCCCGGCGTACCGGACCCGCAGCACGTCGCGTTCGCCACCGAGGACATCGTGGCCACGGCCGCGCGCGTGCCGCGGCGGCTGACCATCCCGGACAACTACTACGCCGACCTGGCGGCCCGGTTCGCGCTGCCCGACGCGGTCGTGTCCACGCTGCGGCGGCACGGCATCCTCTACGACCGGGACGCACGCGGCGGCGAGCTGCTGCACTTCTACACGCCGGTGCACGGCGGGCGGGTGTTCTTCGAGATCATCGAGCGGCGCGCCGGCTACGACGGCTTCGGCGAGGTCAACGCGCCGGTCCGGATGGCCGCACACCGGCACCTGCGGCTCACCGGCGGGTGACACCACCCTTTGCATGCGGGCGGTAACGTGCCGTACATGGCCACGCCGACCGTGACCCGCACGATGGCCGAGGTGCTCGGCCTCCTGCTCCAAGCGTGGCAGGAGGGCTCCGAGCTGCACGGCTGGCTCATCATGCGGTCGCTGCGCCGCCCCGGTCCGGCCGTCTACGCCGCGCTCGACGCGCTGGAGGACGCGGGCTGGACCACCGCCACCTGGGAGGCGCTGCCGTCCGGCACGCGCCGCGCCCGGCGCCGCTACTACCGGCTCTCCGCCGCCGGCGTGGAGGCGGCCCGGCAGCACGCCACGCTGCCGGAACCCGAGCGGCCACGCTGGTGGCGGCCGCAGCCCGGCTTCGGGATGGCGGCCCGATGAACGGCATCGAGATCGTGCTGGCGCTGCTGCTCGGCGTGCTGGTCAACGAGTTCACCGGCGTGTCCCCCTGGCTGGGGCGGCGGCTCGCGGTCTGGTCCGCGCGGCTGCGCTACGGCGACACGCCGCGCGGCCGGATCCGCGCGGAGGAGTTGGAGGCGGTGATCGACGCCCGCCCGGGCAGCTTCCTCAAGCTCGCCACCGGCGCCAACCTGGCCGCCGCGTCGCTGGCCACCCGCGCCCGGCGGCTGATCTCCGGCGAGTCCGGCGGCCCCTCCGCGGAGGAGGTGCTGGCCTCGGCCGAGCGCTCCCCGATGCTGCTGGAGGACGAGCCGACCGCGGTGGTGGCGCGCTACCTCTTCCCGACCGAGCGCTACCGTGGCGAGTGGAAGCGGCACTGGGTCAACCCGGTCCGCGGCACACTCGTGATCCTGGTCTACGGCGGGCTGCTGCAGTGGCTGATCGCCATCTACGTCCGCGACCGCTACCAGTGGTGGTGCGCCGCCGCGATGGGCCTGGTGACCGTGACGCTGCTGGCGCACCGGTGGTGCGACTGGCACCTGGGCCGGTTCGTGATCACCAACCGGCGCATGATGATCACCGCGGGCGTCGTCCGCCGTACCGTGGCGATGATGCCGCTGACCCGGGTGGTCGACGTGCGGTACGTGCAGTCGCCGCTCGGCCGGATGCTGCACTACGGCTCGTTCCAGCTGGAGTCGGCGAGCCGGCGCAACGCGCTGCGCGTGGTCGCGGACGTGCCCAACCCCAACGAGCTGTACCTGCGCCTGGTCGAGGAGATCTACGAGCCGGAGGCGGTCGAGGCCCGGATGGGCCGGAACGCCCTGCCGGACACGGACCCGCTGGCCGACCTGGACCTCTCCGACCTGGACATCTCCACTCTGGATCGCCCCGGCACCGGTGATCCCCAGCCGCCCGAACTCGTCGCGCTCATGGAGAAGCTGACCTGCTCGATGGACGCGCTCACCGCCGCCATCGACCGGTTGCAGCCACCGCCGCGCCCCTGAAGCCCGCATGCCCGTCCGGTCGATCACCGTCGCTATCCTGCTGCCGCGTATTCATCGGTGAACGGAGAGACGATGACGGACTATCGGTGGGAGACGGCGTCGGGCGGGCGCATCCCGGACGGGGCGATCCCGCACGGGTACGACGACGACGGCTCGCCGCTGTGGGTGTGCCGCGCCTGGCTGCACGGCGGCCTGCACCCCGGCAAGGTCCGCCCCGGGCTGGGCATGGCCGGCATCGCGTGGGGCGGCGAGGAGGTCGGCATCCCCGGTGAGTACGAGGTCCTGATGGACCGCGGCATCTGGGGCATCGCGGACGGCGGGGACGTGCCCGGCGACGCGTACCCCGCCGGCCACGAGCACCACGGCATCACGCTCTACGTGGCCCGGGCCGCCATCGACGGCAACAACCTCCAGATCGGCAAGGTGCGCGAGGAGTTCCGCGCGGCCAACATCGGCTACGGCAACGAGGAACACACGGTCCGCGCGTACGAGGTGCTGCTCCGCCCGAACGCCCCGATCTTCGTGTCGTTGAAGGGCTCCGCCCCGGCGGCGTACGAACCGCAGGACCTCACCGACATGGTGCCGCAGTCCTTCACCCCGATGCGCCCGACCCTCCCGGCCGAGCCGCTCAGCCCCGCCACCCGCCTGACGCCCACGTCCTCCGTCCCGGTGCAGACCACGGTCGCGCCGGTGACGGTGGACGGCAACCGCATCACGGTCACGGTCACGGTGGAACTGGGCGACCGCCGGGACCAGTAGGACCGGCGGTCCACAGTCGACGATCCGCGGAGGCGGCCGGATCCCGCTCGCTTCCGCGGGCGAGGACCGGCCACGCCGTTCTCACGGCCCGCTCCCCCGGACGGCCGGCTTACGCGCGCCGCGCGGGACAGCACCGGGTGCGCCGCTCTCGCAGCCCACTCCCCCGGACGGCCGGCTTACGCGCGCCGCGCGGGACAGCACCGGGTGCGCCGCTCTCGCAGCCCACTCCCCCGAATGATCGGTTCCGCACGCTCCGCGGGACAGAATCCGGATGCGCCGCGCTCGCGGCGAGGTGGAAGCGAAAGCCCTTGCCAGCGCGACCCGATTATCTGATCCGCCGCCGCGCCTCGGAGATCGCGATTCTCACTTTGTGAGGCTCAGGCACGTTATTCGGCAGGAATTACGTGCCTGAGCCTCACAAAGCCACAGTGGACGACCGACTTGCGCCCGCGATATGCCGAAATTTCGGGCGTGGAGCGCCCGCAGGCCACTCGTAACGTGAGCTGGTATCGCCGTGCGGGGTTGCGAGACCTGGCATGTCCGCGTCGCGTCCGCGTGGACGGGCCTTGCCGGAAGCGGAAGCGAGCGCGGGGACGGGAGCGGAAGCGGGGCGCGGCGGGGATGGTGGGTGGGGCGGGACTGGCGTGGGTTGACGTGGGCGGGTGCGGGACCGGCGGGGAGGAGCGCCGGCGACGGCCGGTGCCCGCTCCGGACATGCGGGCCGCCACCACGCCGGAAGCGGAAAACCGGTGGTGTGAACGGCTACGGCGGGGTCAGCAGGTAGTCGTCGGCGTCGGGGCTCCAGGTGAGGTCGACGGCGCCGCTGGTCGCGGCGGCCTTGCAGAACTGCAGGAAGGAGCGGTAGCCGAGCTTCTTCTCGCTGAAGTCGGGGGCGATCTTGCGGACCCGGTTCTTCAGGCCGGAGAGCGCGACCGCGCCGTTGGTCGCGGCCAGGTCGAGCACGACCGCGCGCAGGACGCCGAACGCGGCCTCGCGGTCGCCGTGTTCGGGGAGGCTGACCTCGGGGTCGCCCTTGGCGGAGCCGTCGCCGAGTTCGATCACGTTCTGTTCGCGCAGGTGGCGCAGCAGCTCGCCGAACGCGCGGAAGCCGTAGTCGGCCTCGCTGAACGTGGGGTCCTTGCGCAGCAGGGTGCGTTTGAGCGTGGACGCGGTGACCGCGCCGTTCGAGCTGTGCTGGAGGCCGGAGACGGTCTGCGCGACCAGTGCGGCGAGCGCGTCGGCGGGTTCGGTCTCGGGCGCGTCGGGCTCCGGGGCCGGCGCCTCGGCGATCGGCTCGGCGGGCTCCGGCTTCACGGGCGCGGCCGTGGCCGTGGCCGCCGGCCGGCCGCGGCGGGTGCGGGCGGGCGGGATCTCGACGCCCTCGAGGCGGTCGTAGTAGAGGAACTCGTCGCAGGCCGGGGGCAGCAGCGCGGAGGTGGACTGCTGCACGCCGACGCCGATCACACGCTTGTTGAGCTCGCGCAGCTTGTGCACCAGCGGCGTGAAGTCGCTGTCGCCGGTGCAGAGCACGAACGTGGAGATGTAGGGGCGCTCGAACGCCAGCTCCAGCGCGTCCACCACCATCTTGATGTCCGCCGCGTTCTTGCGGGACGCGCCCATCCGCTGCGGGATGTCGATCAGCTCGACGTGCGACCGGGTCAGCATCCGGCGGTCCTCGTCGAAGTACGACCAGTCCGCGTACGCCCGCCGCACCACCACGCGACCCCGCTCGGCCAGCGCGTCCGCGACCGGCTTCAGCGCGAACGTCATGCCCCCGAGATGGTCGCGCGCCCCGATCGCCAGGTTCTCGTAGTCGAGGAACAGCGCGATCCGCTCTTCGTGATCCACGCTGGCCAGCCTACGCCCGGCCGGCTGGCTGAGTGAACGGTCAGCGCAGCGTTGATCCATGACGGCGTGCCGTACGTGCCATCCGGTGAGCGGATCGGGCCGGCGGATGGGAGTGGCTGTGGCGGGTGAGGGCGTCGGGGAGTCGCGGGCGGCTGGAGCGCCGGCGGGGTGGCCGTCGATCGCGGACTACTGGCCGGACGCGCCGCATCGGATCGGGCCGGAGGCGGACGTCTATCACCTGGACGATACGGAGGCCGTGATGCCGAACGCGGCCGTGGTGCGGGCGGTGGCGCCGAAGGCGGAGCCGAGTGAGGCGGAGCCACGCGATCCGTTCGAGGACCTGGTGCTGGCCGAGGACCTGGCGCCGCCGGAGCCGCACTGGAACGGGGAGACCGCGGCGGCGCCGGTGGTGCGGCGGCGCGGGCGGGTGCTGGCCACGGTGGCGTTCGCGGCGCTGCTGCTGGCGGGCCTGACCGCGGCGATCGTGGTGCAGGTGCCGGACGGCGAGCAGGGCACGACCGCGGCGCCGCCGGTGGAGGCGCCGGCCCGGGAGGAGCGGCCCGCGCTGACCGCGTCCGCACCGCTCGACGGCCGGGAGGAGGCCTCGTTCGCGCTGCTCACGGAGGTGACGATCCTGACGGTACGGTCCACGGCGCTGGACGGGGAGCTGTTCCGGATCAGCGCGCCGGAGGGCGGCGGCGTGCGGCCGAACGCGGTCACCTCCGACGGCGAGGTGCGGCTGTTCCTGGAGGAGACCGGGGACGAGGACGCCACCGCGACGGTGGAGGTGCTGCTCAGCGACGAGGTGCGGTGGTCGGTGCGGCTGCTGGCCGGCGTGGACGAGGGCACCGTGGACCTGAGCGCGGCCGCGGTCTCCGAGGTCACCCTGGCCGGCGGCGCCACCAGCATCGACCTCAGCCTGCCCAGCCCGGACGGCACGCTGCCGATCTCGCTCACCAAGGGCGCGAACCGGCTGACGGTACGTACCCCGGCGCGGGTCCCGGCCCGGGCCGCGATCCGGCAGGGGGCCGGCACGGTCGAGATCGACGGCGCGACCAGGAGCGGCATCGCGAAGGGCGAGGTCTTCCAGTCCCGCGACTGGCGGTCCGCCACCGACCGCCTCGACCTGGACGCGTCCGCCGGCCTGGGCACGCTGCGGATCGAGGCGGCCTGACCTGCCGCATCCCTCTGGAGTACGGGGCCCCTCCCCCGCCGGCACGACGCGCACCTCGGTACGCGGCGGTAACGTCGCAGGCGAGAACGCGGAGAAGGCGGTGAGGGCGGGTGACGGAGGCACAGCCGATGCGCACGCTGGGCTGGGTCATGCTGGGCGCGCTGGCCGGCCTGCTGCTGGTGATCACCGCCACCACCGTCGCGGACATCTACGACCTGCCGGTGCTGGTGGCCTTCGGCGCCGCGACCGCGAGCTGTGCCGCGCTGCCGCTGGTGCTGGTCCGGCCCCGGCTGGCGGCGGCGCTCCAGGCCGCTGCGGTCACGGTCTTCGCCTGGGCCCAGCCGGTCGACCAGGGCACCTGGCCGCTGGCCGTGCCGGTGATGCTGGTGTTGCTCGTGCACATCGGCCTGGTCGGGCTGTCCCGGCCGTGGGGCGAGGCGGTGGCGACCTGGTGGACCAGCGGCCTGGTCTGCATCCTGCTGGCGCTGTTCGACCCGCGCGGGCGCGGCATCGACGACGCGGACGTGACCCTGGTCGTCTACACGGCGAACTCGATGCTGGTCATGTTCGGCGCGATCCTGTGGCGGCAGCGCACGCTGATCCGCCGGCAGCTCGCCGAGGCCCGCCGCGACGTGGCGCTGGAGCAGGCGCAGCGGGCCGTGGTGGAGGAGCGCACCCGGATCGCGCGGGAGTTGCACGACGTGGTCGCGCACAGCATGTCGGTGATCCACATGCAGGCCACCTCCGCGGCGTACCGGCTGAAGGACGTGGACGACGAGTCGCGCGCCGAGTTCGGCCGGATCGCGGCCGGCACCCGCACCGCGCTGCAGGAGATGCGCGCGCTGCTGTCGCTGCTGCGCGACGAGGAGAGCGAGCGCCCGCTGCGACCCGCGCCCGGCCTGCGCGACCTGGACGAGCTGGCCTCCTCGGCCCGGCGCGGCGGCGTCGCGGTGGAGTTGGAGGTGCCGGCCGAGGTGCGCGGGCTGGACATCCCGGAGACCGTGGGCGTGGCCGCGTTCCGGATCGTGCAGGAGTCGCTGAGCAACGTGGTGCGGCACGCGCCCGGCGCGGACGCTCGGGTGCTGATCGGCGCCACCGGCGGGGAGCTGACCGTCGAGGTGGTCAACGATCCGGCGCGCCGGGTGCCGCGGCCGATCGAGGATCCGCGGCGCGCCGGGCACGGCCTGATCGGGATGCGGGAGCGGGCGCGGCAGGCGGGTGGCACCATTCAGACCGGGCCGCGGCCGGACGGCGGCTACCGGGTGGCCGCCACCCTGCCCCTGACGAACGGAGTGAAGCTCGTATGATCCGCGTCCTGGTCGTCGACGATCAGCCGATGATCCGCGCCGGCATCCGCGCGATCCTCGACGCGCAGCCCGGCCTGAGCGTGGTCGGCGAGGCCGAGGACGGCCGGGCCGGCGTGCGCCTCAGCGGCTCGCTGCGCCCTGACGTGGTGCTGATGGACGTGCGCATGCCGGAGCTGGACGGGCTGGCCGCCACGCGCGAGCTGCTCGGGGCGCGGCAGCAGGGCGCGCACGTGCCGCGCGTGCTGATGCTGACCACGTTCGACATCGACGATTACGTGTACGAGGCGTTGCGCGCCGGCGCGAGCGGCTTCCTGCTCAAGGACAGCGAGCCGGAGGAACTGGTCCGGGCCGTGCGCGTGGTGGCGAACAGCGAGTCGCTGCTGTCCCCCAGCATCACCCGCCGCCTGATCGAGAACTTCGTCGACGCGCAGCCGCGCAAGCCCTCGCCCGCGCTGAACGCGCTCACCGACCGGGAGCGCGAGGTGCTGCGCCTGATGGCGACCGGCATGTCGAACGCGGAGATCGCCGCCGACCTGTTCATCGCCGAGCAGACCACGAAGACCCACGTCAGCCGCATCCTGAACAAGTTGGGTCTGCGCGACCGGGTGCATGCGGTGGTGTTCGGCTACGAGAACGGGCTGGTCGTCCCCGGGCGCCGATGAGGAACTCGTCCGGCGCCCGGGGTGTCGCCCGTCAGGCCGTGCCGGTCAGCACCTCGAAGAGGTCGCCGCGGCAGTCCAAGGCCGCCTCCCGCAGCGCGGCCACGCGGGTCACCTGTCCGGCCGGCGGGAGCGACCGCAGTGCGGTCCAGGCCTGGTCGGTGGCCGCCCGGTCCTCGTCCGTGTAGGTCGCCGGCGGAGTCGGCCGGTCGAGCAGCCAGGAGGCGGCGACCGCGCGGGCGGCGCGCTCGCGCACGTCGGCCTCGCGGGTGGTGTAGTCGTCGCAGCGCAGCGTGCCGGCGCCGTCGAGCAGGTCCTCCACCAGCGTGGGACCGCCGGTGACCAGCGCGCCGTCGGCGTCGACGGTCAGGCGTACCCGTACCGTCGCGTGGTCCTGATCCACCCGGGTCCCGAAGTCGTGCGGGTCCTGGATCAGCGCGACCGGCGGGTTCGGCAGGCGGCCCAGCGCGGCCAGCGCCTCGCGCGCCGGCCCGGTCAGCTCCGGCAGCGTGGTGGCGTAGGCGCGGGTCACGCAGACCCGTGGCGTGCCGTCCGCGCAGACCTCGGCCGCGGCGCCGGCGTCCAGGCCGGTTCCGCGCGCGGCGGGCGGCAGCACCAGCAGCGCGCCGGCCAGCCCGGCGGCCAGCACCGCGACGGCGGACGCGCGCGCGGCCGGGCGGGGGCGGCGCGGCAGCGCGTAGAGCAGGAAGCCGGCCGCGCCGAGCGCCACGAACCAGATCGCCCGGCCCGCCACCGCGCCCGCCTCGAACCGCGTGAACTCGGCCGCGATCGCGGTGTCCGGCAGGTACGACGGCAGCAGGGCGAGCGCGCCGACCGGCCGGTCCTGCGCCACCATCTCCAGCGCGATCGTCACCGCCAGGGACAGCACCAGCGAGAGCGGCACCGTCCACAGTGATGGGAAGGCGCGGCCGGCCGCGAGCCCGAGCAGCCCGGCGGCGGCGACGCCGAGCGCGCCGGCCAGCAGCGGCCAGGGCCAGCCGGACGGCCAGTAGGTGTCCGCGTCCAGCACGGCCAGGCCGAGCGGGCGGGCGAGCGCGGCCAGGTAGGCGGCGGCCAGCCCGGCGCCGAGCAGCGTGGCGCGCAGCGCGAGCCGGGACCACGGCGGGCGGGGCGTGACGCCGATCAGCTCACCGGTCCCGGCCGCGCCGTCCCGGCGCCCGAGGATCACGCCGATGGTCAGCGCCAGCGGCCAGAGCAGCGACAGCGCGGAGTGGTGGTTCACCACGGTCGCGCCGACCAGGCCGGGCCAGCGCGGGTCCATGCCGTCCGAGGTCAGCACGCCGGCCGCCAACAGCATCACCGCCACCAGCACGAGCAGCCAGGTACGGCGCAGTTCCAGCAGTGCCAGTCGGATCGTCATCGGAGCACCTCCGCGTACCCTCGCTCGTATCGGCTCGTCACGTCGTCGTCCTCGCCGGCACCGGCGTGCGCGGCCAGCTCCGCGGGCGTGCCGCGGAACACGATCCGGCCCTCGCGCAGCACCACCAGGTCGGTGCAGGCCACGGCCACGTCCTCGATCACGTGGGTGGCGATCACCACGCACGCGGTCCGGCCCAGGCCGCGCAGCAGCACGCGCAGCTCCTGCCGGGTGCCCGGGTCGACGCCCGCGGTCGGCTCGTCCAGGATCAGCAGGCCCGGGTCGCCGACCAGCGCCTGCGCCAGCCCGACCCGGCGGATCATGCCGCCGGAGAGCGTCCGCAGCTTCTCGTCCGCGCACCCGGTGAGCCCGGTCTGGTCGATCGCGCGCTGCGCCGCGGCCGGGATGTCGTGCGCCGGCAGCTCCTTCAGCCAGGCCAGGTACTCGACGAACTCCCGTACCGTGAACCGCTTGTAGTAGCCGAAGGCCTGTGGCAGGTAGCCCAGTTGCCGGCGCACGGCACGCACGTCGCCACCACCGTGGATCGACTGACCGATCAGGTCGAGCGTGCCCGCGGCCGGTGGCGTCACCGTGGCGAGCGCGCGCAGCAGCGTGGTCTTGCCGGCCCCGTTCGGGCCGAGCACACCGTGCACGCCGGGACCGAGGTCCAGGTCCACGCCCTCGATCGCGAGCCGGCGCCCGGCGTGGACCGACAGGCCCTCCGCACGGATCGGCCAGGCGGCCGGGCGGTCATCGTCTATCGCACGCATCCTGCTCCTATCGGATAAATCGGTATCGGTTACGGAATCGGACGGTGATCGCCGCGGCGGCCACGGTCACCGCGAGCCAGGCCGGCGCCGCGGCCGCGTCCAGGACCACCGGGTCCCAGGCGTCCGCCAGCGTGGGCGCCACGACCACGAGCGACCAGAGCGCGGTCACCGCGACCGCGGCACGGCCCACGCCGACCAGCGCGCCGCCGGCCAGCACCACGGTGGTGAAGGCGAGCCCGGGCAGCAGCCAGCGGGCCGGGGACGCGCCGACCGCCAGCCCGGCCAGCGCCACCGGCGGCAGCGTCACCAGCAGCGCCACCAGCGTGCGGCGCAGCACCAACGTCAGCCCGGCCTGCGGCGTGACCGCGACCAGCGCGTGCGCCGGATCGGTCCACCGGTTCCAGGAGACCGCGACGCCGAGCACCGGCACCAGCGGCGCGATCAGAAGCAGCAGCGGGGTACGGTCCGCCGGCCCGCCCGTCTCCAGCAGCACCGCGGCGAGCGGCACCGCGACCGTCATCGCCAGCCAGGGCAGCACGGCCGGGACCGCCCACCGGGCCAGCGCGCGCCGCACCCGGTGCCGCAGCCCCCAGAGCCGGCCGTGCCCGGGCCCGAGTCGCGGCTCCACCGCCACCCGCACGGACTCGACCAGCCCGGGCAGCACCGGGTCCGCCCGGATCGCCTCGGCCATCCGGGCGCGGCAGTCCGGGCAGCGCTCCAGGTGCGCCTCCAGCACCCAGAGCGTCTCCTCCGGGAGGTCGCCGCCGGTGGCGTACCGGGTCAGCAGGTCGGTGGGGACACAGTGGCCGGTCATGACAGCGCCCTCCGCAGCTCGATCCGGGCCCGGCGCACCCGGGTCTTCACCGTGCCCTCCGGCACGCCCAGCAGCGCCGACGTCTCGCGCGCGGTCAGCCCGTCCAGCACCATCGCGCGCAGCACCGCGCGCAGTTCCGGTGCCAGCCGGCCGAGGGCCGCCGCGAGCGCCCCGTCCGGGATGCCGTCCAGTACCTCGTCCTCGGCCGCCGGCGCGGTGGCCCGTACCGGCTCGCCGGCCAGCGGCACCTCGTCGTGCCGGGCCCGCCGCCGGAACGCGTCCACCAGCCGGCGGGCCGCGATCGTCCACAGCCACCCGGCCGCGGTTCCACCCATCGGATCACCCACATAGCTCGCCGCGGCCCGCCAGGCCGCGAGATACGAGTCCTGCATCACCTCGGCCACCAGGTCGTCATCCCGGCAGCGACGCCGCAGGCGCACCGCGAGCCACGGCGCGGTACGCCGATAGAACTCGTCGAACGCGGCCCGATCGCCACGGCCGACGCGCCGCAGCAACGCCTCCTCGTCGAGTTCACTCACTCCCGCACTGTGGTTCACGCCAGGTAGGTCGTCACCCCGACACGACCGAGATTGCCGTCGGAGGGTGACCTGCGTCACGTTGTCCGGAGCACCTACGATGCGGGCATGCGCGTGTCGGTGGCGGTGTCGCTGGCCCTGGTGGCCGGGCTGGCCGGCTGTGCGGCGCTGCCCGAGGAGCTGGAGGTTCGGCGACACTGCGACGGGCCGAACATGGTCTACGAGGTGTGGGACCGGGACCCGGGTGACTCGGAGGAGCCGGAGACCGAGTTCGAGCAGGTCGAGGTGGCGCCGGATGATCCGCGCTGCCCGAGCGCGGCGCCCGCGACGCTGGAACCGGCCACCGCGACACTCGCGCCGGCCACCGCCACGCTGGAACCGGCCACCGCCACGCTGGCGCCGGCCCCACGACCGGAGATGGGAGACGGGTGATGAGGACCGTGCGGAGCGCGGCGGTGGTGGCCCTGGTGCTGGTCGCGGCGACCGGTTGCGCCACGGACCGGTCGGAGGTGCGGACCCGCTGCGACGGGCCCAACATGGTGTACGAGGCGTGGGTGGACGAGCCGGGCTGGGGCGGCGTCGAGTTCAGTCACATCGAGGTCGTGCCGAACGATCCCCGGTGCGCGGCCGGAGCCGTGCCGACGCCGACGCCGTCAGGGCAGTGAGCCGCGCGCGACCGGGAAGTCGAAGTACGTGTCCGGGTAGGGCTCGCCGGCCAGCGTGAAGTGCCACCACTCCTTGCTGTAGCCGGTGAACCCGGCCGCGGCCATGGTGTCCCGGAGCAGGATTCGGTTCGCGCGCGGCACGCCGGTGACGCGCGGATCGAGCGTGTGCGCCAGCGGGTCGAAGCAGTCGTAGCCCGTGCCCATGTCGACGCCGTTGTCCCTGAACCGGCGGGACACGGGCGCGTAGCAGGCCGTGAGCGGCTGCCCCGGACGGTACGCGGGCTGGCGCGCGGCCGGCAGGCGAACGATCGTCAGGTCCACCGTGCTGCCGCGGCTGTGCCCGGACCGGCGCGCCAGATATCCGGCGTCGAAGAGCGATCCCTTGTCGGTACGCGGGTAGAACTCCGCCTTCATGCGCTGGTCCGAGCGGTCCTCCGCCCAGGCGGCGAAGTCCGCGACCGCCCGCCGCGGCCGGTAGCAGTCGTACACCTTGAGCGACAGCCCGCGTGGCCGCAGCGCCGCCTGCGCGTTCTTCAACGCCCGGGCGGCCGGCCTGGTCAGGATGCAGAGCGGCTCCCGATAACCCTTGATCCGCCGCCCGACGAAGTTGTGCGCCGAGTGATAGCGCATCTCGGTCAGGATCGTCGCGTCCACCGCCGCGAGGTCCACGAACCGCGCGGGCGCGGGTGCCGGGATCGCGAACATCGCCATGGCCGCGACCGCGGCCGTCAGGTGCCGTACCACCACCACATCATCAGGGGTACGAACCGATCACGGTCAGCGACGCGCCGACTACAGCGGCACAATGTGCAGGTCACGGCCGGCCCGCTCGCACCGCTCGGCGTCCCGGGAACAACCAGATCGTAGTGCGCGGACGCCCTCACGCGGGGGCGGATGGACAATTCCCGCCGCCGGGGCGGGAACGCCACGGGCGAGGGCGCGTCAGGTTGCGGTTCGGCGCCGCCGGTGCCCGAGAGCGGTACGCCGGCGGAGTTCGTTTTCGGGACAGAACGCCTCTCTGGCGCGGATCTCTTGATCTATGGTGCGGCATTGCCGATATGTGAGTGCCGGAACCCTGGCGCGCGAGGAGGTGACAGCGGTGGGCGGACGACGCGTGGTGGTGAGCGCGCCCGTCGTGCTGTCCGTCGCCATCGTCGCGGCGCAGGTCGTGGCGCTCGTCCTGCCCGAGACGCGCAGTGCGATCTTCGGCCTCTCCCTGCTGACCGCCGACGGCCTCGGCGTCGTCTACTCGCTGCGGGCGGCGCGGCACCGGGCCCGCGTCACCTGGCGGCTGGCGGCGGCCGGGCGCGCGCTCTCCCTCGTCACCACGATCTCCTTCGCCGTCGACGCGGCCGTCGGGAGCATCGCCGTCTGGTGGGTCGGGGTCGTCGCGGGGCTCGGGATGTTCGGCTGCCTCGCCGCGTCCGTGCTGTCCATATCCGTACGGCGGATGGAGGGGCGGCAGCGCTGGGCCTTCGCGGCCGAGACCTACGCGGTCTTCAACGGCGCGTTCATGCTGGTCTGGTACTTCGCGCTGCACCCGACGCTGCACGGCGGGCCGAACGCGAACTGGACGATGGCGGTCGGCTATCCGCTGGGGAACCTGCTGCTCGGCGTCGCGGTCTGCGCGGTGCTGCTGCGCGGCGGCGTCACCCGGCTCGGCGACCCGGTCACCACGCTGCTCGGCGGCGTGCTGTTCTACGCGATCGCGGACACGCTCCACGCGTCGGTGGGCGCGCGCGGCGAGCACGCGCCCACGTCCGCGACCGTCGTGGTCAGCCTGAGCCTGGCGTCGCTGGTGATGACGGTGGCGGCGATGCGCGCGGACGCGGCGGGCAGCGCCGGCAGCCCTCCACGCCCCGCGCCGGTGCAGGCGCCGTCCTGGTCCGCGTACCTGCCGTTCGTCAGCATCGCCGCCGGGAACACGCTGATGTTCGGCGGCACGCTGCGCGGAACCGAGTTCGACCTCTGGGGCGGGCTGGTGCTGGCCCAGACCGGCATCATCGCGGCGCTGCTGGTCCGGCAGGTGATCTCGCTGCGGGACAGCCGCGAACTGGCGGTGACCGACACGCTGACCGGACTGGCGAACCTCGCCGGGCTGCGCGCGGGCCTGGACCGGGCCGCCCACCGCCGCGAGGGCGTGGCGATGCTGGTGGTGGACCTGGACGACTTCAAGCCGGTGAACGACCGCTACGGCCACGACACCGGCAACCGGGTGCTGATCGAGGTGTCGCGGGCGCTGCGCGCGCACATCCGGTCGGCCGACATCGCGGCCCGGGTCGGCGGCGACGAGTTCGTGGTGGTGCTGACCGGCGTCGAGGACCGCTCCGAGGCGACCGGCGTGGCGTCGCGGATCCTGGCCGCGCTCACCGCCGCGCCGGTGCGGGTCGGCGCGGACAGCATCCCGGTGCGGGCCAGCATCGGCGTGGCGTTCATGGGCCCGGACGAGGATTCGCAGGAGCTGCAGCACCGCGCGGACCTGGCCATGTACGAGGCGAAGCGGTCCGGCAAGCATCTGGTGAAGCTCTACGAGCCGTCCATGGTCGACCGCCGCGCCCGGGACGGCGTGCTGGCCGAGCTGCTGGGCGACGCGCTGCACGCCGGTGAGCTGCAGGTGGTCTACCAGCCGCTGGTCGACCTCTCCGACGGCCGCCCGGTCGGCGTGGAGGCGCTGGTCCGCTGGCACCACCGCGACCTGGGCCCGGTCTCGCCGATGGAGTTCATCCCGGTCGCAGAGCGCACCGGGATGATCACCACGCTCGGCCTGTGGGTGCTGGAGGAGGCGTGCCGGCAGGTCCGCGCCTGGCAGTTGCGCCGCCCCGGCTGCCGGATCTACGCCAGCGTCAACATCTCCCCGCGCCAGCTGCAGGAGCCCACGCTGGTCGGCGACGTCCTCGCGGTGCTGTCCCGTACCGGGCTGCCCGCCACCGATCTGGTCCTGGAGATCACCGAGTCCGCGATCGTCGACGAGCACGCCGCCGTGCCCGCGCTGGCCGACCTCCGCGCGCACGGCGTCCGCATCGCGATCGACGACTTCGGCACCGGCTACTCGTCCCTCCAGTACCTCACCCGTCTACCGGTCGACGTCCTCAAAATTGATCGAAGCTTCGTCTCCCAGCTCGACAGCACTCCCGAGGGCGCCGCCGTCGCCGAGGCCGTGATCCGTCTCGGCCAGGTCCTCGGCCTCCGCACCATCGCCGAGGGCATCGAGACCCCCGCGCAGGCCGCCGAGCTGCAACTCCTCGGCTGCGGCCACGGCCAGGGCTACCTCTTCGCCCGCCCGATGCCCGCCGCCGACCTCGACGACATGATGGGCACCGCGCCGATCCGCGGCTGAAACCCCTTGCCACACACCGTTTTCCCGCTTCCGGCGGGGTCGCGCCCCGCACGCTCCCGCGGGCCAACCTCGCGGCGGCTCCGCCGCCGCTCCGACGCCGCATCGGAGCCGGTCCCGGCGTGGTCCCGCCGGCGGCGCCGGTGTGCGGTGACCACCCACGGTTCTGACAGGGAGGCCGGCCGACGGCCGACCGGTGCCCGCGGGAGCATGCGGGCCCCGGCCAGGCCGGAAGCGGGTATATCAAAGGGTTTCAGACCGTCAGCGTCCAGGTGTTGAGGTAGCCGGTGTCGCCGGAGGCGTTGTCCTTGACGGAGAGGCGCCAGGCGCCGTTGGCGGTCTCGCTGGACAGGTTGGCGGTGTAGCTCGTGTTCACGTTGGCCGCGCCGTCCGATGTGGACGCGGACTTGAGGACGTAGTACGTGTTGTCCGGGGCGTAGAGGTAGATGGAGACGTCGCCGCGGAACGGGTGAACGATGTTGACGTGGACGGTGGAGGTGCTGGCGGCGGTCGGACGGGCGCAGCCGGAGATGGTGATGGTGCTGGTCACCGGCGAGCCGGCGTCCGGGATGGTGACATCGGTGCCGTTGGTGCCGGTGCAGGCGCCGCCGGTCGAGGTGGGGGACGGGGTGGCGGTGCGGGTGGGGGTGGCGCCGATGACCGGGTCGACCGTGATCGTGCTGTTGGTGCAGGAGGCCGCGTACGAGGTGAGCGCGTTCTTCTCGGCGGTGTCGACGGTCAGGCCCCAGCGGGTCTTCACGGCGGTCCACTCGGTGATGTAGCGGCAGTGCACGCCGGTGACGGACGGCATCCACTCGGCGGGGTCGCGGTCGCCCTTGGACTGGTTGACGTCGTCGGTGACGGCGGCGAGGGCGCGCGCGTCGCCGAGGTCGTTGGCGAAGGACTGGCGCTGCGCGGAGGTCCAGGAGCGGGCGCCGGAGTCCCAGGACTCGGCCAGCGGCACCAGGTGGTCGATGTCCAGGTCGGCCGGGTCGGTCCAGGTGGCGCCGTCGAAGTAGGAGTTCCAGCGTCCGCCGCTGAGCGTGCAGCCGGAGCCGACCGACGGCGCGGTGCTGGCCTCGGCGATCAGCACCTCGTAGCGGGTGTTGCAGCCGTCGCCGTCCGCGTCGATCCAGTGGTTGAACAGGTCCCGGTCGTAGCCGGTGCGAACCTCGGTGGCGACCGGCAGGTTGGCGATCATCGTGCGCAGCGGCTGCGAGACGGCGGCGGCCTGTGCGGGCGCGGCGACGACGACGGTGAGCAGTCCGGCGGCGAGCGCGGCGGCGGCGGTGGCGATCGCGGCGATCCGGGTCCGGGTGACGGAACGGCCGGACCGGCCGGGTGCGGCGGCGAGGCGGAGGGTGCGGGCCATGGCGGTACTCCCTTGCCGGTGACGAAAGGGGGTCGCCGTATTTCTAGCCCGTGGCGATCGACCGGGAGAACACCGCACATGTGAATTCTTGATATTGAAAGCGGACTCTCTCGGAGGTTGTCGAGCGGTTCGTCGACCCGATGCTGATCGCTCGTTGATCGCATTCCTGTTCGCTGGCCACGTTCTCATGCCGACGACGATGGAGTGACTCGAATGCGGATTCCGACCAGCCGCCGCACCGTGCTGGGCGCCGGCGCGGCGGCCGGCGCGGCCGTCCTGCTCGCGCCGGGCGCGGCCGAGGCGGGCACGCGCGCCGGCGCACCGGCCGGGCGGGTGCTGCGGCCCGGCGACACCGGCTACGACGCCGAGGTCAGCCCGTTCAACCTGAACCAGATCCCGCGTCCCGGCGTGGTCTTCGCGGCCGCGGGCGCGGACGACGTGCGGGCCGCGGTCCGGTACGCGGCCGTCCGCCGCGCCCCGGTGGGCGTGCTCGCCACCGGGCATCAGCCGTCCGTGCCGATCGGGCCGGACGCGGTGCTGGTCAGCACGCGGGCGATGCGCGGCGTGACGATCGACCCGCGGCGCCGGGTCGCGCGCGTCCAGGCCGGCGCGCTCTGGTCCGATGTGGTCGACCGGGCGCTGGAGCACGGACTGGCGCCGCTGAACGGGTCCACGCCGACGGTCGGCGTGGTCGGGTACACGCTCGGCGGCGGGCTCAGCCCGACGCTGGGCCGCAAGCACGGGTACGCCGCCGACCACGTGCGCGCGATCGACCTGGTCAGCGCGGACGGCCGGCTGCGGACCGTGACCGCGCGGAGCGACGCGGAGCTGTTCTTCGGCCTGCGCGGTGGCAAGAGCAACTTCGGCCTCGTGACCGCGCTGGAGTTCGGCCTGTTCCCGGTGCCCACGATGTACGGCGGCGCGATCATGGTGGACGGGCGGGACGCGGCGCGGCTGCTGCACGCGTACCGGGCGTGGGTCAGGCGGGTGCCGGACGCGATGTCGTCGTCGGTGGCGCTGCTGCGGCTGCCGGACGTGCCCCAGGTGCCGGCGCCGCTGCGCGGCAAGCTGGTGGCCAGCCTGCGGATCGCCTACGCCGGCCGGGCGGACACCGGCGAGGCGCTGGTCCGGCCGCTGCGCGCGGTCGCCACGCCGCTGTCGGACACGGTCGCGGAGATGCCGTACGCCGCGTACCCGGCCATCCACTCGGACCCGACCACGCCGACGTCCGCGTACGAGCGCACCGGCCTGCTCCGCACGCTGGACGCGGACGCGGTCGACGCGCTGATCGCGGCCGTCGGCCCGGACGCGCGCACCCCGATCGCCGCGGTGGAGATCCGGCATCTGGGCGGCGCGCTGGCCCGGCAGCCCCGCTACCCGAGCGCGATCTCGCACCGGGACGCCGCGTTCACACTGTTCGTCGCGGGCATCGGCGGCCCGGCGGAGGCGCCGGTCATCCGGCGGGCGGCCGCGGACGTCATCCGGCGCATGCGGCCGTGGAGCACCGGCGGCATGTACCTGAACTTCATGAACACGGACGACGTGTCGGCCGACTCGGTGCGCGCTGCGTACCGGCCGGACGTCCACCGCCGGCTGGTGGCGCTGAAGCGCCGCGTCGACCCGCACAACACGTTCCGCCTGAACCACAACATCGCACCCCGCTGACCGGTACGGGCCGCGCGGGTCACGCCCGGCGGGCGAACGCGAGCGCGAGCTGGGTGCGGTCGCGCAGGCCGAGTTTGCGCAGCGCGGCGGAGACGTGATTCTTGACCGTGCCCTCGGTGAGGAACAGCGTGCGCGCGATCTCCTGATTGGACGCCCCGGTGGCGACCAGGCGGGCGATCTCCTCCTCCCGCGCGGAGAGCGGCACCGGCGGCGGTGCGGGCGGGTCGTCGTCCAGGCGGGCGACGACCCGGCCCGCGACCTGGGCGTCGATGACCGTGCCGCCGCGCGCGGCCACGCGGATCGCGGCGACCAGCGTCTCCGGCGACGCGTCCTTGAGCAGGAAGCCGCGCGCGCCGGCCCGGAGGCTGCCGAACACGAACTCGTCGTCGTCGAACGTGGTCAGCAGCAGCGCGCGCACGCCCGGGTGCGCCACGGCGAGCCGGGCGATCAGCTCCACGCCGGTCATGCCGGGCATGCGCGCGTCGACCAGCGCCACGTCCGCGTCGGCCAGCGCCGGCAGGGCCAGCGCCGCCGGCCCGGACGCGGCCTCGCCGGTCACCGCGATGTCCGGTTCCAGTTCCAGCAGCCGGGACAGGCCGCGGCGGATCAGGTCCTGGTCGTCCACGAGCACCACCCGGATCGGTACGCCGCTCACGCCGGCCGCCCCGCCTCGTCGTGCCGCGGGCGGGCACCGGCCGGCTCCGGAAGGTCGACGCGGACCTCGAACCCGCCGCCCGGTGCGTCGCAGGTGGTCAGGGAGCCGCCGGCGTCGCGGGCGCGGCCGGCCAGCGAGGTCAGTCCGAAGCCGGGCGGCGCGCCGCCGGAGCCGCGACCGTCGTCGGTCACGCGCAGGTGCACGCCGCCGGGCGCGAAGCCGAGGCGGACCGCGACGCGGGTGCCGCCGGAGTGGCGCAGCGCGTTCGTCAGCGTCTCCTGAAGCGCGCGGAACAACACGGTCTCCCGGCCCGGGTCGAGCGGGCGCTCCTCGCCGTCGACCGCCACGTCCACGTCCAGGCCGGTGCCCTGGAACGAGCGGGCCAGCTCGCGGAGCGCGTCACTGCCCCGGCGGCCGTCGAGCTGCGGCGGGCGCAGTGCGCGGACGACCCGGCGGATCTCCTGGAGCGCGTCGCCGGTGAGCGTCTTGGCCTGGCGGACGTCCTGCCACGCCGAGTCCGGCTCGCGGTCGCGCCACCGTTCCGCGTTCTCCAGGCCGACCTTGACCACGGTCAGGTGGTGGCCGACGGAGTCGTGCAGCTCGCGGGCCATGCGTACCCGTTCCTCGGCCACGGCCAGTTCGTGCGTGCGCTCGGCGTACCGGCGCAGTTGCCGGTGGGCCTCGGCCAGTTCGCCGTGCAGCCGGTCGGCACCGTCGCGCGCGGCCCGGGCCTCGGTCACGGCGGTGGCCAGCGTCATCACGAACACGCCGTACAGCGCGATCGCGAACGCCTCGTACGCGGCGTGCGCGGGTGACCTGTGCACCGCCAGCAGCTGCGCGGCGAACTGGGCGACCGCGAGCACCGCCGTGGTGAGCGCGCCGGCGCGCGGGCCGAACACGAGCGTGATGTTGGTCAGCGCGATCAGGAGCAGGAACAGGCTGATGCTGGAGCCGTCGGCCGCGCCGGCCAGCACCGCGAGCAGCGTGAACGCGGCGGTGACCGGCCACCGGCCGGTGCCGCGCCGCCACCGCAGCGCGGGCCAGAGCAGCGCGATCAGCGCCAGCAGCCCGATCTCCAGCGCGCGGACGGCGGCGGGCACCTCCCAGAGCGCGGCCTGCAACAGCGCCACCGACGCGATACAGCCCCAGAAGAGCACGCCGATCAGGCGCGGCCGGTCCCTGTTCACGCGCTCAGCGTAGGGCCGCGACGGGTGCCGGTCGTCCGGCGCGAGGAGGACGCCGGGCATGACCGAGGTCATGGTTCCGCTCATGACCGCGGCGCGATGTGCCGGGAGCGGCGCGTCCATAGCGTTCCGGGCATGACTGAGATCGTTCCGCGCGTTCCGCTACCGGTTCGCGCCGTCCTCACGCTGGCCGCGCTGTTCGTGGCCGCGTTCTCCGGCTACCTCGCGATGGTGCTGCCGGCCGGCACCGGCCGGACCGTGGTGAGCCACCTGTGCGCCACCGTGATCGGGCTGGGGCTGGCGATCGCCCTGGTCCGCGGCGTGGACCGGCGGCCGGTGGCCGCGCTCGGGCTCGGGCGGCCCGCGCCGGGCGCGAGCCTCGCCGCGCTGGCCGCGATCGGCGCGTGCACCGCGGCCGCGACCGGGCTGGCCGCCGCGCTCGGGCTCACCACGCCGGCCCCTGAGGTGCCGGACGTGCCGATGTGGACGCTCCTGGCGGGCGTACTGACGATGCTGACCCGGGCGTTCCTGTTGCAGGGCTTCCCGGAGGAGGTGCTGTTCCGCGGCTACCTGGTGCAGTCCGCGCTCGGCCGGCTGCCGCTGTGGGGCGTGACCGCGCTGTCCGTGCTGGTGTTCGGCCTGCCGCACCTGCTCTCCGGCTCCGGTGCGCAGTCGTTCGGGCAGCAGGTGCTGTTCCTGCTGCTGCCGATCGGGTTCGCGCTGCTGGCCACCGCGTTCCGGCTGCGGAGCGGGTCGGTCTGGCCGGCGGTGGCGGTGCACGGCGGGTTCCACGTGAGCTGGTGGGCGGCCGGGCTGTTCGTGACGCCGCGGCCGGAGGCGTACGGCGCGTTCCTCGCGGTCGCGGGCGCGGTGTTCCTGGTGGTGGGCCTGGCCGCGGCGGTCTGGGCGGTCAGGCGAACGCGCGCAGCTTCTCCGGGTTCCGTACGGCCAGGATTCGGTGGATTCGCGCGTCCGTGACCTCGACCGTGATCAGCACGCGCGGGCCGGCCGGCGCGGTGACCAGGATCGCCGGTGCGCCGTTGGCGGTGACGATCGACCAGGTGGTCGCGCCGCCGGTGGCCAGCTTGTGGGCGATGCCGGCCAGGAAGTCGGGCAGGCGGCGGTTGACCGGGCGGAGCGCGGCGCTGACCCGGCCGCCGCCGTCGGAGTGGAAGTCGGCGTCGGCGGCGAGCAGGGACTCCAGGCCGTGCACGTCGCCGTCGCGCGCGGCGGCCAGGAACGCCTCCAGCAGCCGGCGGTGGGTGGCCGGGTCGGCCGGCGTGCGGCGGTGAGCGGTCAGGTGGGCCCGGGCGCGGGTGACGAGCTGCCGCGCGTTCGCCTCGGTCACCTCGAGGATCTCGGCGATCCGGCGGTACGGGTAGTCGAACGCCTCGCGCAGCACGTAGGCGGCGCGCTCGCGGGCGCCGAGCCGCTCCAGCAGCATCAGCACGGCCAGGTCGAGCGCCTCCGCGCGTTCGGCGCCGAGCGCGGGGTCGGCGCCGGTCGCGACCGGCTCCGGCAGCCACGGCCCGGGGTAGGTCTCCCGGCGCGCGCGGGCGGACGTGACCTCGTTGATGGCCAGCCGGGTGATCGTGGTGACGAGGAAGCCGACCGGGTCCCGCACCGTCCGATGGTCGGTCCGCTGCCAGCGCACCCAGGTCTCCTGGACCAGGTCCTCCGCCTCCGCCGCGCTGCCGAGCATGCGGTAGCCGATGCCGAACAGCCGGTCACGCGTGCCGAGGAACGCGGTCAGCGGGTCGGGCGGCACCGGCGGAGCATATCGGGCGCGCGGGGTCAGGCGGTGCGCGGCGCCAGCACGTGGCTGCGCACCAGGCATTGGTTCCAGCTCAGGCAGAGCGGTCGCATCCGGCAGCGGCCGGCGGCGGGGCAGGACCGCACGCGGCGCTCGCGGAACTCGGACAGCCGCACCACGACGTCGTCCGGACCGGTATCGACCTCCACCTGACCTCCTCAGCGGCACGTTGCCGTCTACAACGAGATCGGGCGGCCGAGGTTCACGGATTCGGCGATCTTTCGGGCCGGGCTGTCACAGATCGCGGGGCGGTCCGGTCCTGCTGTCGTAACGACACCGACGGAAGGAACGACAGTGAGGATCGTAGTGATCGGCGGCACCGGGGTGATCGGCGCGAAGGTCGTGACGCGGCTGCGCGCCGAGGGGCACGGGGCGGTCGCGGCGTCGCCGGGCACCGGCGTGGACAGCATCACCGGCGCGGGCCTGGACGACGCGCTGACCGGCGCGGACGCGGTGGTGGACGTCACCAACTCGCCGGCCTGGGGCGACGAGGAGGCGCGGCGTTTCTTCACCACCTCCACCCGGAACCTGCTGGACGCGGCGCGGCGGGCGGGCGTGCGGCACCACGTGGCGCTCACCATCGTCGGCGCGGAACGGCTGCCCGGCTCCGGATACCTGCGGGCGAAGGTGGCGCAGGAGGAGCTGATCAAGGAGGGCGGTGTGCCGTACACCATCGTGCGGGCCACGCAGTTCTTCGAGTTCATCGCGGGCATCGCGCAGAGCTCCACGGTCGGCACCGAGGTGCGGATTCCGCCGGCGCGGTTCCAGCCGGTCGCGGCGGACGACGTGGCCGCCGTGCTGGTGGAGGTGGCGACGGGCCCGGCCACCAACCAGACCGTGCAGGTGGCCGGCCCGGAGGTGTTCGGTTTCCCGGAGATCGTGGCCCGTGAGCTGGGCGACGATCCGCGCACCGTGGTGGCGGACCCGGACGCCGGCTACTTCGGCGCCGAGCTGCCGGACGACGGGCTGATCCCGGTGCCGGGCACGGCCCGGCTGGGCGCGACCGACTACGCCACCTGGGCCGCGAAGCGCTGACCCGGCCGGGGCGGGAGGCGGCCGCTCCCGCCCCGGGCACCGGTACTGAGTCGTGGGTCAGCTAAGGTCCGTGCCGGCATATCCGTGACAACGGGCTGTGCGTAACCCGTGTTCGCGGCTGCCGGCGACGGCGCTGAGGGCTCATTCGTGACCAGGTCCGGATGATCTCTCCGGTGAGCATCGACACCGCCGGAAACGGGACTCCACGCCCACGACTGTCCGTTGATCAGGATGGAACGGGAGCGTGGAGAATGACACAGAACGCAGAGCACAGGGTCGTCATCGTCGGCGCCGGGTTCGGCGGGGTCTACGCGGCACGGGCGCTGCGCAGGGCGCCGGTCCGGGTCACCGTGATCAACGGGACCAACCACCATGTGTTCGAGCCGCTGATCTACCAGGTCGCGACCGGTGTCCTCTCCCCCGGTGAGGTGGCCACGCCGGTCCGCGAGCTGCTCGGCGGGCAGCGCAACACGGAGGTGCGGCTCGGCTGGGTCACCGGCGTCGACGCCGAGGCGCGGACGGTCACCGCGAGCGGGCCGGGCGGCACGTACACGGTCGGCTACGACACGCTGATCGTCGCGGCCGGCGCCACCCAGTCGTACTTCGGCAACGACGGCTTCGCCGAGCACGCGCCCGGCATGAAGACGCTGGACGACGCGCTGGACCTGCGCGGGCGCGTCTTCGGCGCGTTCGAGGCCGCGGAGGTCGCCACCGACCCGGCCGACGTCGAGCGGCTGCTCACGTTCGTCATCGTGGGCGCGGGCCCGACCGGCGTGGAACTGGCCGGCTCGATCTCCGAGATAGCCACGCGCACGCTGCGCGGCCGGTACCGCAACATCGACCCGGCCTCGGCCAGGATCGTGCTGCTCGACGCGGTCGACCGGGTGCTGCCCACGTTCCGCGCGCCGCTGTCCGCCAGCGCGGAGAAGCGCCTCCGGAAGCTCGGCGTCGACGTGCGGCTCGGCACCAAGGTCGTCGACGTCGACGCGGACGGCGTGAAGATCGAGACCACGGACGGCGCGGAGCGGATCGACGCGGCCACCAAGATCTGGGCCGCCGGCGTGGCCGGCACCGCGCTGGGCCGCCGCCTGGCCGAGGCCACCGGCGCCGAGACCGACCGCGGCGGGCGCATCCTGGTCGCGCCGGACCTGACCGTGCCCGGCCACCCGGAGATCTTCGTGGTCGGCGAGTCCGGCACGCTGAACCGGCTGCCCGGCGTGGCCCAGGTGGCGATGCAGGGCGGCACGTACGCCGGCCGGACCATCGCGCGCCGCGTCGCCGGCAAGCCCGCCGGCAAGCCGTTCTCCTACTTCGACAAGGGGAACATGGCCGTGGTGTCACGGTGGAACGCGGTCGCGAACGTCGGCCCGCTCACCTTCGGCGGCCCGCTCGGCTGGCTGATGTGGCTGGCCGTGCACGTCTACTACCTGCACGGCGGCCGCAACCGCGCCACCACGCTGCTGCGCTGGGCGATCAGCTTCCTCGGCCGCAACCGCTCCGAGTGGTCAATCGCGTCCAGCCGCATGCCGTCCTGACCGTCGTGTGACGCGGGCCCGGCGACGACCGCCGGCCCGCGTCGGCCGGACGTCACCCCGGCTCCCCCGAGGCCGCCGCGTCACGCCACAGGGCGAGCGAGGCGCGGGTGACCGCGAGGTCCGGGTGGCCGGGGCTGAGCACCCGCTCCCGGTCGGCGAGCAAGCGGGTGAGCGCGTCGACGGCGTGGCCGCGCAGATAAGGCGAGACTGCCGCGGGCGACCAGCGGATGCGGATGGTCCGGGCCGCGCGACGTCCTTCGTGGCGTCATGAACTCCCCGCCACTCTCAACGTATATCGCACCCCCGGTCTTGCGGCAAGACCCGGGTCGTACCCCAGAATTGCCCGGTTCATGGCTTTGAACTGGGGGTTTGTCGTGATCGACGTGATCGTTGCCGGGGGTGGGCCGACCGGCATGATGCTGGCGGCGGAGTTGCGGCTGCACGGCGTGCGCGTGGTGGTGCTGGAGCGGGACGCGGAGCCGTCGCCGATCGTGCGGTCGCTGGGGCTGCACGCGCGCAGCATCGAGATCCTGGATCAGCGCGGAATCCTGGACCGGTTCCTCGCGCAGGGCACCCGGCATCCGCTCGGCGGGTTCTTCGCCGGCATCCGCAAGCCGGCGCCGGAGCGGCTGGACACGGCGCACGGCTACGTGCTGGGCCTGCCGCAGCCGATCACCGACCGGCTGCTGACCGAGTGGGCCGCGTCGCTGGGCGCGGAGATCCGCCGCGGGTGCGAGGTGCGCGGGCTGTCGCAGGACGAGTCCGGGGTGGACGTGGAGGTGGGCTCCGGCGAGCGGCTGCGGGCGCGGTTCGTGGTCGGCTGCGACGGTGGGCACAGCACGGTGCGCAAGCTGCTCGGCATCGGCTTCCCCGGCGAGCCGAGCCGGGTCGACACCCTCATCGGCGAGATGGAGGTTACCGCGTCGGCGGACGAGATCGCCGTGGCGAACGAGGAGGTGCGCCGGACGCAGCTGCGGTTCGGGCTGATGCCGCTGGCCGGGGGTGGGTACCGGATCGGCGTACCCGCTGATGGGGTTTCCGCCTCGGCGCCGTCCCTCGAGGACTTCAAGGAACAGCTGCGCGCCGTCGCGGGTACGGACTTCGGCGCGCACTCGCCGCGCTGGCTGTCCCGGTTCGGGGACGCGACGCGGCTGGCGGACCGCTACCGGGCCGGGCGGGTGCTGCTGGCCGGGGACGCCGCGCACGTGCACCCGCCGGCCGGTGGGCAGGGGCTCAACCTGGGCCTGCAGGACGCGCACAACCTCGGCTGGAAGCTGGCGGCGACGGTGCGCGGGTGGGCGCCGGACGGGCTGCTGGACAGCTACGGCAGCGAGCGGCGGCCGGTCGCGGCGGACGTGCTGGACAACACGCGGGCGCAGCTGACGCTGATGTCGCTGGAGCCGGGTCCGCTGGCGGTGCGGCGGCTGGTGGCGGAGCTGATGGACTTCCCCGAGGTCAGCCGGTTCCTCACCGAGAAGATCACGGCCTTGGGGGTACGGTACGACGTCGGCGGCGGGCATCCGCTGGCCGGACGGCATCTGCGGGACGTACGGCTCGGGCGCGGGCGGCTCTACGAGCTGATGCGGGACGGGCGCGGGCTGCTGCTGGACCGGACCGGACGGCTCTCCGCGGCGGGCTGGGACGACCGCGTCGACCACGTGGTGGACGGCAGCGACGAGCTGGACGCGCCGGCCGTGCTGCTGCGGCCGGACGGGCACGTGGCCTGGGCCGGCGACGACCAGGCGGAACTGCGCGAGCGGCTGACCCGATGGTTCGGCGCCGATTGACGGGGCATCACGTCGGTATGGCGGTGATTCTGATGACCGGCGCGGCCGGGTCGATCGGGCGGATGCTGCGCGCGCGGCTGGCCCACCACGAACTGCGGCTGACCGACGTCCGCGCCGAGGAGGGCGTCGACCGGCTCGACGTCACGGACGCGGACGCGGTGGAGCGGGCGTGCCGGGGCGTGGACGCGGTCGTGCACCTGGGCGGGATCGCCGGCGAGGGGCCGTTCGAGGACGTGCTGGCGGTCAACGTGCGCGGCACCGAACGGGTGCTGCAGGCCGCGCGGCGCACCGGCGTGCCGCGCGTGGTGCTGGCGTCCAGCAACCACGCGGCCGGACTGTACGAACGCGGCGACGCGGGACCGGACGGGCTGGCCGACGACGTGGCCGCCCGGCCGGACTCCTACTACGGCTGGAGCAAGGCGTCGATGGAGCAGCTCGGGCGGTTGTACTACGACCGGTACGGGCTGCACGTGATCTGCCTGCGGATCGGCTCCTGCTGCGAGCGGCCGGCCGACCCGCGCGACCTGTCCGTCTGGCTGTCGCCGGACGACGCGGGACGGCTGGTCGAGGCCGCGCTCACCGCCACCGGGTGGCGGCTGGTCTGGGGCGTGTCGGCGAACACGCGCCGCTGGTGGTCGACCGCGGGCGGGCTGGCGATCGGCTACTACCCGCGCGACGACGCGGAGTCCTGGGCCCGCCAGGTCGGCGAGCCGGACCTGACCGCCCCGGAGAACCGCCTGGTCGGCGGCCCGATGACGGCCAAGCCCCTGGGCGGATAGCCCCGCCCGGCCGGCAACCGCCCCCGCCGGCGACCGCCCGCCCGGCCGGCGACCGCCCGCCCGCCGGTAACCGCCCGCCCGCCGGCGACCGCGGCGCGGCCGGGACCGGATCGCCGGGTGCGCCGCGGCTCGTGGTGACCGCGGCGGGACCGGCTCCGACGCGGCGGCGGAGCGGCGGCGGAGACGCCGCGAGGTTGGCCCGCGGGAGCGTGCGGGCCGGGCCACGCCGGGAGCGGGAAAATCGGGGTCCGAAGCCGGCTCGGCGGGTCATGGGCAGGTCAGCACGTGCTCCGCGATCTGGTCGATGCCGGCGCGGTGCTCGGTGAGGCCGCGGCCGAGTTCGGCGAGGCGGCGGACCCAGTGCACCCGCTCGGACTGTGGCAGGTACGGCGCATGCTGGTGGATCATCGCGCGGATGGCGGCCGGGTCGTCGCCGGCGAGGTGGCGGCGGACGGCCTCGAGGATGGCGCCGCTGGCGCCGTCGTCGAGCACGCCGCCGGTGAGCGCCGCGAAGTCGGCCAGGGCGGCGCCGGACGCGTCGCCGGCCAGCAGCGTGGGCACGACCGTCGGGAGGCGGTCGTGGCGGGCGTCGCCGGCGGCCAGGAAGTCGAGCGCGGTCTCGGCGAGCGCCGGCGCGGTCTCGGCCAGCCGCAGGAACGTGTCGTGCGCGGTGAACAGGCCGTCCGTGTCGAGCGCGGCGATCTGCCCGCGGAGCTCCTTGAGCGCGGTGCCGTGCGCGGCCAGCTCGGCGCGGACCGCGGCGGCGTCGGTGAGCGGCAGCGACAGGTACGACGCCAGCCGCTCGTGCGGGCGGGGCAGCTCGGGGCGGCTGATCCGGCCGGTGACCGTGCCGAGCACACCGGCGTCGAGCTCGGTGGCGGGCGGCAGCCCGGTGAGCCCGTGGGCGACCCACGGGTTGTCGAGTGTGAAGTCTCCGGTGCCGGTGGTGCGGTAGAGCAGCGGGGCGCCGTAGCGGCCGAGCATCCGCACCAGCGCGGGGTCGACGCCGCCGCGCGTGACCACGACCGGCACCCGGCCGTTGAGGGCGTGCTGGAACAGCAGCGACTCCAGGCGGTGCCGCTGACCGCGGCCGGGTGGCGCGAACGTCCGCTCGTCCTCGACGACGATCACCGGGTGGTCGAGCGTCGCGGCGGCCGCGGCGAGCTGGTCGAGGAAGCGTTCCGGGGCGGCCGACGCGCCGCCGACCACGTCGAGCGTGCGGCCGCCGGGCAGGTCGCGGACCGAGCGGACGCCGGCCGGGCGCCGGACGGGCCGGTCCGGCGCGTCGCGGGGACGGCCGGCGTCCAGGTCCAGCAGGCGGGTGCGCACGTCCAGGTCGTGGCCGGGCAGCAGGGCCAGCCGCAGGCCGGTGGGCGGGCCGGTGAACACGGCGGCCGTGCCGGTGCCGGGGTCGAGCAGCGCGACGCCTTGTCCATCATGGACGGCGAGCAGGACGTGGTCGCCGGCGGCCACCAGCGCGTGCGTGCCGGGCGGGGTGCGCTCCAGCCGGGCGAGCAGGTCGCCGAGGCCGTCCACCGGCTCGGCCGGGCCGGTGAGGTCGCGCGCGTCGAGCCGGCGGCCGTGGGCGCGCAACACGTCGCCGTAGCGGTGGTCGACCAGCGCCGTGGGCAGTCCGATGTGGATGTGTTCGCCGTCGAGCAGGATGCGGCCCGGCGGGTACGGCCGGTCGTGGTCCAGGATGGACGGTGGGACGTCGTGGTACGGGTGCGGCGCCCAGTGCCGGGCCGGCGCGATCCGGGCGAACACCGCGTCCGTGCGCGGCACCGGCCGGCCGTCGCGGTCGAGCCAGGTCACCCGGTGTGCCGCGGCGGACGCGTCCGCGCGCCGGGCCGCGGTCGCGGGCACGATCACCGGCAGGCCGAGCAGGTCCGCGCGCGCGGCCGGGCCGGCCAGGTCGCCGCCGTCGTCGCGCAGCGGGAACTCCACCATCCGGTCGACCGCCTCCGGCGGCATGCCGCGCAGGAACTGGAACAGCACCTCGCGCGCGCGGACCACGGCAGGTCCGGTGCCGGCGCCGGCCGCCTCGATCATGCCGGTGCCGAGCAGCACCGCGGTCAGCCCGTCGAACGCGGGCGCCCGCCAGGCGCCGTCGAGCAGCGGGTCGGTGTCCGCGTCCACCAGCGGGCCGCGCAGGTAGACGCCGGCGCCGACCGGGACCACGTGGTCCATGCAGATCGCGTCCATGGCGCGCGGGATGATCGGGATCTCGTTCACCGGGTCCTCCTCAGCAGGTCGACAGCGTGTCGGTGGCGACGTCCAGCAGGTCGGCTCGGCGTGTCGCGGCGTCGGTGCCCTCCGCGCGCATCGCCTTCGCCAGCGCGTCCATCCGGCCCACCCAGGCGGCGCGGTCGATCGGGTCGACGCAGCCGATCGCGGCGGACCCGGTCACCTCGCGCAGCCGCCGGACCAGTGGATGGGCCAGCGGATCGTGGTCCGCCTCGGCCTCACGCAGCGCGGTGACCACCTCGAACACGGTGAGGTTCGCCCGGTCGACCGCGGTCGTGGCGGTGGCCCGGACCAGCGCGAGCGCCTGGTCGCGGGTGACCGCGCCGGCCAGCACGAGCTGGAACAGCAGCCCGTCCATCGGGAACCGCCCGCGCCGGCCGCCGTCCCGGCTCAGGTAGTCGTAGACGAACGCGGGCGGCACGGCCCCGCGGTCGTACGGCGGCTCCTGGTCCAGCACGGTCGTCGCGACCGGCGTCAGCCGTTCCGCCGGGAGCCGGTCGTGCGGCGCGGCCAGCTCCAGCGCGGTGCGGAAGGCGCCGAGCCGGACGTCGTCCGGGAACGCCGCGGCCTCCGCGCGCAGCGCCTCCAGCACCGCCGGCTCGCGCAGTGCCGCGTGGTGTTCCCGCTGGTAGGCCTCGGCCTCCGGCCAGCCGGGCGTGAGCAGCCAGCGGGCCAGGGCATCCGGCAGCGACGGGCCGGCCGGCGGCGCGGGCACCGCCGCCGCGGCGGCGAACAGGTCGGCGTCCGGCAGCGGCGCGCGGCGCGCCACGGTGCCGTCCGGGTGCTCGGCCTGCCACGCCTGGTCGAGCCCGTCCGTGACCGGCCGGATGAGGACCGGCCGGTGCTCGGCCAGGACCCGGTCCAGCGGCTCCGCGGTCTGCCGGGTGCCCGCGGTGGTCAGCACCACGGGCGACACCCCGGCCCGGCGGTACGCGTGCAGCGTCTCGCCGAGCCGCCGGATCGCCTCCGGCGCCTCCGCCCCGGAGAGGCCGACCGCGATCATCGGGCGGTCCGGCACCGCGTGCGTGGTGATCGCGGTGAGCAGCCGCTGCGCGTCCGCGCCGGTCCAGTCGCCGAGTCGCAGCAGTTCGGGCACGGGCGGGGTCCGGCCGGCCTCGATCCCGGCCCGGGCCGTGCCGTCCGCCTCGTCCAGCGCCCGGGCGAGCAGGTCCCCGGTCAGCGCGCCGTCGCCCAGGTCCAGCACGGTGTTCGCGGCGGTCACCAGCCGCCACCCGCGGCGGCGGTGGGTACCGGTCGCGTCCCGGGTCACCCGGTCGACCGCGTGGACGACGGTGAGCCGGTGCTCCTGGCGGAGGTCATTGAGCTCGGCGTCGAACGCGGTGACCGCGACGATCGCGGTGCGGGCCAGGTGCGGTGCCTCGTCCAGCAGCCGCCGCACCGCGGCACCGTGACCGTTCTGCCGGCCGGGCCGGGCGGCTTCCTGGAGCGCGCCGCTCAGCACCAGCGCGTGACCGCGGGCGGCCGCGAGCTCGCCGAGCGCGACCGCCCACGGTGGAGCGTCGCCCTCGCCGTTCACCCAGCGGAGCGCGCGATCGGCTCCGCCCTCCAGCCAGGCCCGGCCGTCGGCCGCGCGCCGGTCCGCGGGTACGGCGAGTTCCCGCTCGTACGCGGCGCGGGCGATCGCGGCCAGCGCCGCGTTGTGCCCGCGCGCCCGCTCGGCCGACTCCCGCCGCGCGCCGTAGGAGCGCACCTCGACGACCACGTGCGGGCGCAGCAGGCCGCTCGTCGCGACGTCCACCGGCACGTCGGTCACGCCGGAGCCGAGCACGGCCCGCTGGGTGATCCGGGCCGCGTCGCCGCGGATGGCGCTGTCCGCGTACTGCCGAAGGGTCAGGTCGTCGTCCTCGCTGTGGCCGACGCCGAGCGCGCCGAACTCGACCGGTGCGTCCGGCTCCAGGTCGGTGTCGACGCGGTACCGCTCGTCGAAGTCGGGGATGCGCGCGCGGAACAGCGCCTCGAGGTCGGTCCAGATCCGGTCGGCGTCCCGGTCGAGGTACTCGCGCACGGCGGCCGGCAGCAGCCGCCGCAGGTCGGCGAAGGCCGGCACCCGGGACAGCACCGCGATGTTGACCTTGTTCAGCTCATGCTCGTTGACCAGGTGGTGTGCCACGCCGGCGAAGTTGTCGTAGAACAGCGCCGCGTAACCGGCGAGTTCGGTCGCCGCCCGGTCGGCGTCCGCCACCGCCGGCGCGCCCGGGGTACGCAGGAACTCCCGGAACCGCAGCGCCAGCGCGTCGCCGAACGCGAGGCCGTCGGCGAGGTGGGCCCTGGTCCGGTAACCGAGCGCCGTGGTGCGCCACGTGTTCTCCCGGACGTGGGCCAGGAAGTCGCGCAGCCCGGACAGCACGATGCCGTGCGTGTAGTGGTAGTGGGAACCGGGCACGTCGCCGACCGGCGGGCGGCCCACCATGGTCCTCGTGCCCAGCGTGGTGAACTCCACCTTCTCGCCGGCGAGGAAGGCGGTCAGCTTCATGGCCGCGCCCTCGCCGTCCGCGCCGGGGATCAGGTCGGCGGCCGCGGCCATCCGGGCGAACGCGTCGAACACCGGGCCGGGCGCGGCCCTGTTCACCTCGTGCGGGTGCGTGCTCATGATCGAGCTGACCCGCTCGATCATGCCGGCGACCACCTCCCGCACCTCACCGCCGGTGGCATCGGCCGCCGCCCGGGTGGCGTGGTACCGCCCGTCCGCCAGGTAGAAGGTCTTGGTCTCGACCTCGATCTGCCAGGAACCGTCGACCGCCTTGGCCAGCGGCCGGCCGGCCAGGTCCTCGGCACGCGACCGCCGGTCGAAGAAGAGCATCACGGTCTGCTCGTCCTCGATGCCGGAGCCGCGGTACCGGCGCTCGGCGTGGTCGGTCATCGCCAGTGCGGTCGCGGCCGGCCGCGCGGACTCCGGCGCGGCCGTCGTGACCGGGACCGCGGTGCCGTCGGCCGCGAAGACGCGCGTGCGCAGGTCCACCACCGTCGGGCCGAGCGGGCCGGCCGCGGCCGTCATCTCCGCGTGTGTGCGCACCCGGTCCGCCTGGGCGCGCGCGCTCGGATCGACCCAGAGCACGCCGTCCTCGGTGTGCACGACCAGGAACGCGTGGCCGTACGAGCCGGGGCGCCCGGTCAGCACGAACGCGGTGCGCCCCACCTCGGCGCCGACCAGCCGGGCGATCTCGTCCCAGTCCGCCACCCGGGGCCAGGTGACGGGCGCGCCCCAGCCGGCCCAGATGCCGCCGTGGGTGGTGAGGTCGTCGCGGGACCGGCCGTCCTGCGGGGTCAGCGTCACGCCGCGCCGGCCGAACAGCTCGTCCCTGGCCAGCGAGACGGCCGTGGCGCAGTACACCTCGCCGGACCCGGCCCCGATCGCGCGCCGGATCCGCGTGCTGAGCTCTCGCATGCCCTCGGCGGAGTACGGCACCGGCGACGGCGTCCGCGCGGGTGACGGCGGCATCGGCGACGCGGTGGTGACCGCCCGGGGTGGCTCGGTGAGCGGGGGCGTGTCCGGTCGCGGGGGCGCGCCGAAGGTGAAGTCCGGCCGGAAGATCGCGTCCGCGCCCGGGAGCGGCGACGGGCGGCGGGCCGGCGTGGCCGCCCGGTTCCACCACGACTCCGGCGGCGCGGTGCCGGGCCACCCGGTCGGCACCGGGCGGTGCGGCGCGAGCTGTTCCGAACCGCGCCGCGACGGAGGGGGCGAGGCCGACATCGACGCGTACGGGGTGAGCGACGGCCGGCGTGACGAGGGCCAGCCGGTCGCTGAGTCGCGCCGGGGCAGGTGCCGCGGGTCGGAGGGGCGCCGCCCGTCCGGGATGGACGGCTGCGGCTGGTACAGCGACGAGCGCCGCGACAGCACGATCGGGTCCGTGACGGTGTCGCGGGTGTGGCGCACCGGCGGCAGCATCGCCGGCGTGGGCGCGTCGGGCAGTCCCGAGCGGGAGCGCGCCGGGGTGGGCGCCGGCGGCCGGGCCGGGCGGCGTTCGCCCGCGCCGTCCACGAGGGACACGTTCGCGGGCGGCAGCGTGCCGGTGCCGGGCGGCGCCTCGTTGCCGTCCCAGAGCGGGACCGGCCCGGGCGGCGCGGGCCAGGGGCGGAAGCGCACCACGCCCTCGCCGAGGTGATGCTGCCGGGTGATGCCGACGCTCATGCCGCGCTGCTCGGGCGGGGCCTGCCAGGACAGGTGCGCGCCGTGCTGCACCGCCACGTGCATGCCACGCAGCGCGTCCACCAGCCGCTCGTAGCGGGCTCCGGTGATCCGCTCGCCGGTGTCCGCGTCCAGGATGTCGAACGGGTCGTGGTCCGCGGTGATCTGCCGGTAGGTGCCGTACCTGCGGTCGCCGGCCGGTGGCTCGTAGAGGTAGAGCAGGCCGTGCAGTTCGAACACCCGGTCGGCGCCGCGGTCCGGCACCGGGCCGCCGGACCGCGACGCGGCCTCCCAGGCGGCGGCGCGCGCCTCGTACCGCTGCCGCAGCTCCTCCGCCACGTGCACCGGGTGCGCCGGCTCGTACGTGCCGACCAGGCCGAGCACCTCGTCCGTGGCGCCGATCAGCGCGTCGGTCGCGCCGATCGTCTTGTCCTTGACCTCCATCGGCTTCGGTACGGCGCCCACCCGCAGGTACGGCACCGCGTGCGGGTTCGTCGGCCGGAAGTCCAGCACGATGTTCTCCGCGTCGACGAACCGCTGGATGCGCCGCTGGTTCTCCACCGGCATGCCGTGCACGGTCTCGGTCTCCCGCTCGGTCAGCGGCGTGCCCGCGCCGATCGCGCGGCCCAGCGCGGCGTACCGGCCGCCGTCCCGGAGCACGTACACCGACGGGCGGCCGGGCGCGGGCACCGGGGTGACCGCGGCACCGTGCCGGGGCACCTCGACCGCGGTGAGGTCCAGCGCGAGCGCGGCGGCGCCGAGCAGCACGCCGTCGGTCCAGTCGCCGCGCAGCGCGGGGTCGCTCAGCGCGGCGCGGGCGAATTCGCGCGCGGTCGGCGGCGTGGTGGCGCGCGCCAGGTACCGGAGCACGGCGGCGCCGGGCGTCGCGTCCGTGACCGGCCGGGCGAGCGCGGCGGCCAGCGCGGCGCGCCGCCGCGGCGTCAGCAGCGTCTCCAGTGGCACGTCCAGTTCGGACAGCGGATCGGCGAGCCGCGCGGCCACGTGGCGGCGGAGCGCGGCGGCGGACCGCTCCCCCAGCGGATGCAGCCACTCGTGCAGGCCCTGCCGCGTGACGCTGCCGAGCAGCGCCTCGAACGGGTCGTCCGACGTGGCCGGCGCGACGCGGCGGCCGGCCACGAACTCCCGGGCCTGGTCGGTGTCCCCGGCCGGGACCCACGCCTGGTAGTGCCGCTCGGTGAACCGGTAGCCGACGTACAGCGGCGCGCCGGTGCCGCCCGCGAAGACCTCGTGTGCGGTGCCGTCGCCGTCCAGCCGCACCTGCCGGACCGGGCGGTCGATCACGGCGGCCAGCACCGCGAGCAGCGCGCCGCCCAGGTCGAGGCCCTCCTCGCCGGCACCGGCGAGCGCGGGGCCGGCGTCGTGCCAGGCCCAGTCCCCGGCGATCCGGAGCAGTTCGGCGCGCAGGTCGACGCCGTCGGGCAGCTGCGGGAACGTCTCGTACAGGCCGGTCAGCCACGCGGACAGCGGCGTGCCGGCGTCCAGCGTGGTCAGCAGCGCGACGGCACGGCGGCGCAGCGCCTCCGCGATGTCGTCCAGCCGGCCGGCCGGCACGTTCCGGTCGGCGCGCGCGGCGAGCAGCCGGGCCAGCGCGTCCGCCGGCATGCCGGGCAGCGCGGCCACCTCGTGCGGCGCGCCGAGCGCGACGGCGAGCAGCATGCACCGACCGAGCCCGGGTACGTCGATCGCGGTGCCCGGCAGCGGCGGCTCCCCGCCGGCGCGAGCGTGGTCCGGATGCGCGCCGGGCGCGGCGCCCGCCGGGTTCCGCGCGGTCAGCGGGCCGCCCGGGGTGGATGTGGCCAGCACCGTGCGGTCGTGCAACGCGGCCGGGAGGTCGGCCGGGTCCAGCGCGCGGACCGCGCCCGGGCCGTCCACGCGCGGCTCCACCCACCACAGCCGGCCGCCCTCGGCGACCAGCCAGGTCGCCCGGTCCCCGCCCGGCGCGCGGAGCAGCGCGGCGGTGCCGGGCGTGCCCGGCGGGAGCGGCTCGCCCTCGGGCGTGCCGAGCAGCGCGAGCGCGTCGGCCATCGGATACGGCCGCACGGCGCGGATCAGCTCGGCCGGGTCCACGCCGGCCGGAACGCCGGCCCAGACGAGCGCGACCCCGAGTTGGTACGTGGCGTCCGGCGCCGGGGACCGCGACTCGTCCGCCGCGGACCAGGACGGCACGCGCAGGTCGTCGCGAATCCGCTGCACCGTGCTCAGCCACTCGGTCAGCCGCTGCCACGGCGTGCGGTCGCCGCGGCCGGCCAGCTCCACGGCCGCGCGCAGCGCCTCGCGCGTCGCCGCCCGCGCGCGCGGCAGCACCACCACCGCCCGTGGCCGGTCCGTCGTCTCCCGGCCGTCGTCGTCGACGCCGATCACCCGGGCGGACCACGGCGGGGGCCCGGCCGGCACCGGCGCGTGCACCGGCAGGCCGAGCACGTCCGCGCGCTCCAGCAGCGTGGCCGGGTCGGTGCGGGAGCCGGGCAGCGTGCCGAGCACCACCTCCCGCCGGGCCCGCTCGGGGAGCCGGTCCAGCACGCGGCGCAGCTCGGTCACGGCGAGCGGGCTCGCCAGCGTCTCCTCGGTCGCGAACACCGTGGTCCGGCCGGGCAGCCGGCGCGCCAGCAGCGCGTCCTGCAGCGCGGACGGGTCGACCGGCCGGGTCATCGGCCCGTCGTGGAAGAACACGCCGGCCGGCACCGGGATGAGCCGGCCGTCGCCGCAGATCGTGCCGAACGCGCCGAATTCCGCCATGTGGCCCGCCCTTCTGTTCCCGTCACCGGCAGACCCGCGTCAGACCGGACGAAGCCGTATCTACGTGGCGACCGCGTGCCGGGTTCACCGCCGGCGGTGAGAAATGGCCCGGCTATCGTGGGCGGATGCCCGCAGACGACCGGCCGCAGCGCCCGGTACCGCTGATTCTGCTGATCGGCAGCGTGTTCCTGACCATCACGGTGGTCGAGGTGCTCGCCCGCGGCTTGGAGCGGAACTGGATCGTCAGCCTGTTGTTGCTGGTCGGCGAGTTCGCGATCGGCGTGGTGCTCGCGGTCGCGATCTGGACGCTCGTGGTGACGCGGCGTTCCTGAGGCGCGACGCAGGGGCGATGTGGGCCGGATCGCAGCGGCCGAGGGGTGGTATCGACGGGCATCGGAGCGAAGAATTCCTGTGTCCTACACCCTGTCGGTACAGGAGTCTTTCGATGCCGCTCTCCCCTCTGAGCCGCCGCACGCTGCTCGCCGCCGGTAGCGTCGCGGCCGGCGCGCTGGCGATCCCGGCCGCCGCCTCCGCCGCGCCCGCGTCCGCCGAGCCCGCGCCCACCACGCCGGCCGCGGCCGTGCGCCGCCTGCTGGCCGGCAACCACCGCTTCGCCACCGGCCACGCCCGGCACCCGCACCAGACGCTCGACCGTCTGCGGGAGGTGGCCACCGGGCAGGACCCGTGGGCCGTCGTCCTCGGTTGCGCCGACTCGCGCGTCTCGCCCGAGCTGCTCTTCGACGAGGGCATCGGCGACCTGTTCGACAACCGCGTGGCCGGCAACATCGTGGACGACCTGCTGCTCGGCAGCATGGAGTACGCGGTCGAGGAGTTCGCCCCGCCGCTGATCGTGGTGCTCGGCCACGAGCGCTGCGGCGCGGTCAGCGCCACCATCAACGCCATCAACACCGGCGGCGAGGCGCCCGGCCACATCGCGTCCATCGTGGAGGCGCTCCGCCCCATCGTCGCCCCGTACGCCGCCGCGCCGGACGGCGTCGAGCGCGGCGTGCAGGCGAACGTCCGCGCCCAGGCCGCCGCGATCCTCTCGCGCAGCGAGATCATCCGGGAGCACGTCGAGTCCGGTCACGGGGCCGTGGTCGGCGCCCGCTACGACCTCGACACCGGCGTGGTCACGCTCGTCCACTGAGGACCGTCCGGTCGGAGGCTCGCGCCTCCGGCCGGTTCTTCGTGGTGACCCGCCACGGACCCCGCGGGGAGGAGATCAGCGACGACCGGCGCTCGCTCCGCGCATGCGGCTTCCTCGGTCAGCCCGCCTGCGCCGCGTGCAGCGCGGCGTAGCGGCCGTTGCGGGCCAGGAGCTGGCCGTGCGAGCCGATCTCGGCGATGCGGCCGCCGTCGAGCACGACGATGCGGTCGGCCCGGCGGATGGTGGAGAGCCGGTGCGCCACCACCAGCGTGGTGCGGCCGCGCATCAGGCGGTCCAGCGCGGCCTTGACCTGCGCCTCCGACTCCGGATCGAGCGCGCTGGTGGCCTCGTCGAGCAGCAGCACGCGCGGATCGCGGATGAGCGCGCGGGCGATCGCGATGCGCTGCCGCTGACCGCCGGAGAGCCGGGCGCCGCGCTCGCCGACCACGGTGTCCCAGCCGTCCGGCTGCGAGTCGACGATGTCCAGCGCGTGGGCGTCGCGGAGCGCGGCGCGCAGCCGGTCGTCGCAGACCCGGTCCAGGCCGTAGGTGACGTTCTCCCGGATCGTGCCCTCGAAGAGCACGGACTCCTGCGGCACGACCGAGACGAAGCGCCGGGCGGTGCGCAGGTCGAGTTCCTGCATGTCGGTGCCGTCCAGCAGAATCCGGCCGCCGGTGGGGCGGATGAAGCCGAGCACCAGGTTCAGGATCGTGGACTTGCCGGCGCCGGACGGCCCCACGAACGCGACCGTCTCGCCGGGGGCGATGTCCAGGTCGACGCCGTGCAGGCCGTCCTGCGTGGCGCCCGGGTGGCGGTGCGAGACGGATTCGAGCGTGATCCGGCCGGTGACCGCGGTGACCGTGCGCTTGCCCTCGTTCTGCTCCAGGTCCGGCTCCTGCAGCACCTCGGCGATCGAGCGGACCGACTCGACGCCGCGGGCGGCCACCGGGAGCAGGCTGAGCAGCTGGATCAGGCCCTGGGTGAGCAGCGCGAAGTAGCTGGAGAGCAGCACCACCTCGCCGGGCGTGATCGGCAGCGCGCCGGTGAGCGAGAAAATCGCGGCCAGCACCAGGCAGGCCACGCCGAGCAGCTGCATCGTGACCCAGGACATCGACGCGGTGTGGCCGTTGAGCATGTCCAGCCGGAGCGCCTCGCGGCGGACGCCCTCGGCACCGTCGGCCACCCGGGAGACCGCGGTCCGCTCCAGGCCGTGCGCGCGGGTGACCGGGATCAGCGAGGCCATCTCGCCGACACGCGCGGCGAACACCTCCATCTCCAGGCGGAAGCGCTCGTTGCGGGCCCGGGACCGGCGCGCCACGGTGTGCCGGACCAGCAGCGCCAGCGGGACGGTCAGCAGGTAGACCGGCAGGAACTCCGGGACCATCACCGCGGTCATCGCGGTCGCGCCGATCAGCACCATGACGGCGGACAGCAGCGGGTGCGCGACCTGCTGGAGCATCAGCTCGATGTTCTCGACGTCGCGGACCACCTTGTTCTGCACGATCGAGGAGCTGGCCCGGGTGTGGAACCCTATCGACAGGCTCTGCAGGCGGGCGGCGAGCGCGTTGCGCAGCCCGGCGCCGGTGTCCCGGACCACGCGCATGAAGTGGTGCGTGTAGAGCAGGTGGTTCGGATAGTTCTGCGCCAGCAGCACGAACGCCACGGCGAACCAGACCAGCACGGTGGAGGTGCGGCCGCCGTTCGCCACGATGTCGATGATCTTCGCGGTGATCACGGGCAGGAACCAGAGCGGGATCTCCTTCAGCATGAAGGAGCCGATCGCCAGCGAGATGCGCCCGGGACGGCGGCGCAGGAGCCGGAGGACGGACCGGACCGGATGAGCGCCGTCGACGACCATCGGTGCTGAGGAAAGCGCTTGCCCTGCCATTCCGGTCAGTCTAGCCGCGCGAGCCGGTTCAGGGCGGGCCGAGGTGCCGGGCCACCCGCGCCGCGTCCGGGGCCATGCCGCCGAGCGTGCCGGAGGCAAGCGTGTGCTGGAACGGCAGACCCACGAACCCCAGCCGGGGTACGTCACCGGGGCGCGCGCCGAGCCAGTCCAGGCGGGGCCGGAGGCCGGTGCACCAGACGACGGTGGCGACGTCCAGCACCCGGCCGTCCGCGAGCACCGGCCGGCCGTGGTGGACCGAGGTCACCCGCGGCACGCGGGTGACGCCGGCCGCGGCCAGCGAGCGGGCGGTGTGCCAGATCAGCGGGCTGGCGCGGCGCCGCAGGAAGCGCCGGGCGGCGTCGCCCGGGACCGGCAGCCGGTAGAGGGCGCGCACCGCGCGGCCGCGGGCCACCGCGAGCGGCACCCGCCCGGTGCGCGGGCCGGCGAGGTAGGTGCGGTGGGTGGCCGCGACCATGCTGGCGATGTCCGCGCCGGACTGGCCCGCGCCGACCACCAGCACCGGGCCGCCGGGCAGGCCCGCCGCGCCGCGGTACCCGGCGGAGTGCACCTGGCGGATGCCGGGGTCCAGCGCACCGGCGAACGGCGGCACCACCGGGACCGCGTGCGCGCCGCCCGCCCAGACCAGCCGGTCCGCGACGACCGGGCCGGCCGTGGTGGACAGGTGGTGCCGGCCGTCGCGGTAGGCGTGCGCCCGGACCTCGGTACCCAGCCGCACCTCGATCCGCTGCCGGGCCGCGTACTCCTCCAGGTAGTCGGCGTAGTCGTCCTTGTCCGGGTGGCCGTCCGGATCGCCGGGCAGCGCCAGCCCCGGCAGCGCGCAGTAGCGGGCCGGCGTGAACAGCCGCAGCCCGTCGTACCGCTGCCGCCAGCTGTCGCCGATCCGGGCGCCCGCGTCGAGCACCACCGGGTCGTGCCGGCGCAGCCGGACCGCGGTGGCCAGTCCGGCCGCGCCCGCGCCGACCACGACCGTCGTTCCCATGGGTGACGACGATAGCCGCGGCCGGGCTTTACCGGCCGGGCGCACGGGGCAACCATGGACGGATGCGGATGTCCGCCGCGCCGCCGGACGACTTCGTCGCGTACGTCGACCGGCGGTTGCCGCAGGTGCGCGCCCGGGTCGCGGGCGAGGTGCCGGCGCCGGACCGGGACGAGGTGCTCACCGAGGTCCTCACCGGGCTCGCCGGGCGCTGGGCGCTGCTGCGCGTCGCCGCCCGGCTCGGGCGCCCCGCGCTGACCGACCGCTGCGTGGAACGGCTCGTGGTGCACCGGGCGCGGCTGTGGCGGGAGCGGCAGATCTACCCGGTGGAGGTCACGGTCTGGGACCTGCCGCCCGCTCCCCCGCGCCCGGCCGGGCCGACCGGGCCGGTCAGCGTCGCGCTGCGCCGGGCGTCGGTGCTCGACTCGACGGTCCGGCCGCCGCTCGCCGCGCTCGCCGAGGCGTCCACCGCGTGGTGGCACGCCTACGAGGCGCGGCGGCGGGCCGGCCGGATCGTCCGGGTGACGCTGTTCGTGCTGTTCCTGCTCGCGATCTGGACCGCGGCGGGCTGACCTCGGCTCAGGCGGTGGCGCGCGTGAGCAGCGCGGTGATCGCTGCCTCGCTGTCCGGGGTGAGCGCGGTCAGCGCGTACGAGGTCGGCCACATGACGCCGTCGTCCAGCGGCGCGTTGTCGTTGAAGCCGAGCGTGGCGTACCGCGTCTTGAACTTGCCCGCGGGCTGCAGGAAGCAGAGCACCTTGCCGTCCTTCGCCCAGGCGGGCATGCCGTAGTACGTCTTCGCCACCAGGCCCGGCGCGTGCTCGGTGACCAGCGCGTGCACCCGTTCGGCCAGCGCCCGGTCCTCCTCCGGCAACTCGGCGATCTTCGCGAGCAGGTCGGCCTCGCCGTCCGTCCGGCCCTTGCGCGCCCGCAACTCCTGGGCGCGCTCCTTCATCGCCGCGCGCTCCTGCGCGGAGAATCCCTCGTCCGCCCGTTTCCGCCCTGCCATCCCCGGCTCCTTTCCGCAGCTCCGGCCCTCATGCTAGGCACCGGCCCGGCGCCGGGACTTCTCGAAAACTGACCGGTCGATCCGGCGGGAGGCGATCCCGGGCGGCGCGGATTCCCAGCCTCGACGGCATGGAGCCGGTGGATGTGGCCGGGTCAGGTGAACCGCGGTGATCCGGTGCGGGTGCGCTTGAGCTCGAAGAAGTCGGGGTAGCTCGCGAGCGCGAGGGCGCCGTCGAAGACCCGGAGGGCGTCCTCGCCGCGGGGGATGCTGTTGAGGACCGGGCCGAAGAACGCGACGCCGTCGATGTGGATCGTGGGCGTGCCGACGTCGTCGCCGACCGGGTCCATGCCCTCGTGGTGACTCTTGCGGAGTGCCGCGTCCCACTCGTCGCCGGCGGCCGCGCCCGCCAGCTCGGCGGGCAGGCCCACCTCGGCGAGCGCCTCCGGGATGACGGTGTCCAGCTCGCGCTTGCGGCCCTGGTCGTGGATGCGGGTGCCGAGCGCGGTGTAGAGCGGGCCGAGCACGTCGTCGCCGTGCCGCTGCCAGGCGGCGGTGACCACCCGGACCGTGCCGAGCGAGCGGTCGACCGTCTCGCGGTAGCCCGGGTCGAGCTCACGGCCCTCGTTCAGCACGAACAGGCTCATCACGTGCCAGCGGAGGTCGATGTCGCGCCGCTCGCGCACCTCGAGGATCCAGCGGGAGGTCACCCAGGCGTACGGGCACGCCGGGTCGAAGTAGAAGTCGACGGTCGTCATCCCGGCAGACTATGACGACCAACAGATGATCTGGGGTACGAACAGACGGTTTACCGCACTCCTCATACTCCGATCGGACCGGGAATGATCTCCGCCCGCGGCCGGTTGAACGCGCGTCACGACACCGGTGGGTAGTAGGCCTGCGGCGCCTCCGGCATCACGTACGCCGGGGGCCGCTCGGCGGTGCGGGCGGCCAGCCCGTCCCGGACGTTCTTCTGCACCGCCACGGCCGCGAACAGCGTCATGCCGTACGCCAGGCCGTAGAAGCCCTTCTCGCTGAGCGCCATCCCGCTGTTCCACAGCCCGACCGTCAGCATCACCACGCCCGCACCGGTCACCAGCCAGGACAGGCCCAGGTAGAGCGCGGAGACCGGCACCGCCTCGGCGCGGTCGCGGACCGCCTTCTGCACGGAGACCGCGGCGAACACGCCCATGATCAGGACTGCCGCGTAGAAGCCCTTCTCGCTGCGCGCCATGCCCGCGTTCCACAGGCCGACGCCGAAGCAGACGATGCCGAGCAGCAGCGCCGCCCAGGAGGCGCCGATGAAGGCCGGGGTGGGCTTGCCGTGGTTCGTCATGGGGGTCTCCGTGGGGATCGTGTCGCCGGCCCGGTGCCGTCGCTGCGACAAGACTCCGGGAAACCCCAGGTCAGGGGCGTGAGTAGCGGTACTCAACCGGTCTGGGTGCCGTTCCCGCCGGCCTTGCAAGCCGGTCACAAGTGATTCGCAAACCGTGCTCCCCACCATGTCCGGGACCCGAGACGGCGAACACCTGGACGGTATGCGACATGGGCACGGCCGAGGCGCGGATGCGCACGCTGCACGAACGGCACGCGGACCCGGTGCTGCGCTTCCTGGTCCGGCTGGTGAACGGCGACCACCGTACGGCCGAGGACCTGCTGCAGGAGACCATGCTGCGCGCCTGGCGGCACATCGGCGAGCTGGGCATCGAGGCGGAGAACCAGCGCCGCTGGCTGTTCACGGTCGCCCGCCGGGTCGCCATCGACGCCTCCCGCATGCGGCGCGCCCGCCCGGACGAGATCGGCGCCGTCGACCTGTCGCTGCTCCCGGACGACGCCGACGTCACCGCCGCCGCGGAGGCCGCGGTGCTGGTCCGGGACGCGCTGCCGCGACTGCGGGAGGACCACCGGGCGGTGCTGGTCGCGCTCTACTACGCGGGCATGACCACGGCGGAGATGGCCGAGCACTTCGACATCCCGGACGGTACGGTCAAGTCCCGCACCCACTACGCGATGCGCGCGCTGCGGTCGATCATCGGGGAGAGCGGGTAGGGCGGCTCCGGGTCGCACCGGCCCGGTGGCCGCGAACGTCGACGCCCGGGTGCGCGGACCCGCCGCGTTCACCGCGGTCCCGCAGGAGCGGCCCACCGTCACGGACCCGCGGGCGGCCCCGGGCGGCGATCGCGCGGGTCAGGCCGCCCGGTACAGATCGTCGTGCGAGCCGCCGAGCGTCACGACGCCCGGTTCGCCCTCGATGGAGCCGACCACCTGGTCCCCGGAGGCGTAGACGTCCGTGGCGAACAGGCCGGCGGTGTCGATCCGCAGATAGCCGCTGCTCACCAGGTGTTCGGCGGCCCCGGCCGCGACGTCCGGCCGGACATCCGTGCCGGGCATCTGCACCGCGGTCACCGTTCCGATGGTGTCCCCGAGCGAGTCGACGACACTCATGCCGACATTCACGCGCGCGATCGGCAGCGCGGTGAGGGGCGTGTCCTGAGGTTGCATGCGGGTGGAGTTTCCAGCCCAGGAGGCTCGAAACCTCTTGTTTTGCCCGGCGCCCGGACTTCGGCATCTCCATGCGTGGCCCGCCGCCCCGACCGCACGGCGCGGCGAGGGGGCTTAGGCGTGGGGAGTGGCCGGGGACGCTCGTCTCGTGCGGCGTGAGCCGGCGCGCGTCGTCCAGCCGACGACGGTGGCCAGCGGGCTCATGCGGCGATCGGCAGGCCGGGTGAGGTGAACGCGCGGCCGTCCTCGGTGACGGCGGCGGACTCGTAACCGTCGGTGGCGATCTTCTCCAGCCAGGTGAGCGCGTCGCGGTCCATGGCGAGCGCGGCGGTGGCGTACGCGTCGGCGAGCGTGAGGTCCGGGCCGACCACGGTGACGGAGCGGAGGAAGTGGGCGGGCCGGCCGGTGCGCGGGTTCATCACGTGGGCGCCGCGCTCGTACGTGCCGGAGGTGGCCACGGCCGCGTCGGTGACCGCGAGTTTCCAGGCGAGCTTGCCGGCGTCCCACGGGTGGCGGACGCCGACGCGCCAGGTGCGGTCGCCGCGGGCGCGGATGTCGCCGCCGGCGCCGATGTAGTGGGTGTGCGCGCCGGCGGCGGGAGGCCTCCTCGACGGACCAGCCCTTGACGTAGCCGGACGGGTCCAGGACCTTGCCGTAGTACGCGTCGAAGTAGCCGTCCGTGGCGCGCCACAGGTCGGCGCAGGCGCCCAGCACGTGCCGCAGGTCCGGGTGGCAGTCGGTGGAGGTCAGCTCGCCGCGGCGCATGCGGCTGACCTCGCTGTCCGGCTTGTACGTGCTGAAGCGCGCGTCCACCTCGTGCAGCCACGCGCACACGTCCGCGACCAGCGCCCGCAGTTCGCCCGCGGGGCGGTCGTCGGCCAGCTCGATGCTGACCGCGGTGCCCATGACCTGTTCGACGTGGCGCACGGTCCGGCCTCAGCCCTGCGCCTCGTCCAGCGCGGCCTGCAGCGACTCCTTGTACGAGTCGGTGGTGAACGTGGCGCCGGAGACCGCGTCCACGTCGTCCGCGCTCTCCGCGTTCACGGCGGACTCGTTGAGCTTCTCGATCGCGGGCGGGTTGATCGTCGCGCTGTTGCCGGCGGTCGGGTAGGTCGCGTCGGCAGCGGTGATCTTGCCGTCCTCGACCGTGATGGTCACCTGGATGGTGCCGTACGGGTTCTTCGCGGCCGCACCCTGGAAGTCGCCGTCGGTCAGGCCGCCACCGCCACCGCCGCCCTCGGCGGCGTCCTCCTCCTCGCCGCCACCGGCCGGCGGGGCCTCCTCCTCCTGGTTCCCGGCGTCGTCACCACCGGCGTCGTCCGCGGGGGCGTCCTCCGCCGGGGTCTCCGCCACGGCCACGATCTGCGTCGGCGCGGCCATCCGGACACCGAAGATCATGCCAACGCCGGCGAGCGTGCCGAGGACTGCTGCGGTACTGCGTCGCACCGGAGGTCTCCTTCAGGTCAAGGACAAGGTCATCAGGGGGTACGCGGCGCGCGTACCGGCGGTTCAGAACTCGAACGGGTCGAGGTGGATCTGGCTCTTGGGCACCTCGAGGTCGCTCAGCGTGTCGATCGCGGCCTCGACCAGGCCGGGCGGCCCGCACAGGTAGACGTCGCGCTCGGACACGTCCGGCACCAGCTCGCGCATGCCGTCCACGGTGAGCAGCCGGCGCGGCCCGGGTTCGTTGCGGCCGCCGACGACGTAGAAGACCTGGGCACCGCGCCGCACGGCCAGTTCCTCCAGCTCGTCGCGGAACACGACCTCGTCCGCGCGGCCGGCCCGGTAGATCACGACGGTGCCGGACGGCATGTCCTCCAGCAGCGCGCGGATCGGCGCGATGCCGCTGCCGCCCGCGATGAGCAGCGCCAGCCGCTGGGTACGCCGTTCCGCCGTGAACGTGCCGTACGGTCCCTGCAGCCACACGCGGGTGCCGGGCCGCAGCTCGCGCAGCGCCTCCGTGTAGCGGCCGACCGCGGTGACGGTGAGCCGCAGCCACTGCGCGTTCGGCGCGGCGGAGAGCGAGAACGGGTGCGACTGCCACCAGGCGCCACCGGTCAGGAACCGCCAGCGCATGAACTGCCCGCCGCGCGCGCCGAGCCGGTCCAGGTTGCGCCCGTCGATGTAGACGGAGAAGCTGCCGCGGCCCTCGTTGACCACCTCGACGACCTCGAACCGGTGCCGGAGGTTCATCCACAGCGGCTCGACGATCCGGCCCCAGACCACGGCGGAGATGACCAACGCGGTCAGGCCGGGCCAGAAGACCGAGGCGAACCGGCCGCTGAGGTCCGCGCCGGTGGCGACCTGGTGGCCGTAGCCGAGCAGCAGGACCAGGTACGCGCTGAGGTGCAGGCCCTTCCAGATCTCGTAGGACAGCAGCCGGCGCAGGCCGCGGATGGAGATCAGCGCGATGAAGATCATGATGACGGTGGCGGCCAGCGCCTCCATCATCTTCGGAAGCGTGGTGATGATCGTGAAGGCCTGCGTGACCACGTCGGTCTCGGCGGTCAGCGCGTACCCGTACACGATGAAGACGATGTGCGCGATCACCGAGACGCACAGCGAGGTGCCCAGCCCGCGGTGCCACCGCAGCAGGTCGCGGGAGCCGACCCAGTCCTCCAGCCAGGAGACGCGGCTCATCATCAGCAACTGGATGAAGAGCAGGTAGCCGCCGATCAGGCCGGTGACGCGGCCGATCGCGAGCATCAGCGTGGGCAGGTCGTTGACCGCGCCGGGCTGGGTGTCGAAGATCCAGAGCGAGACGCTGGTGCCGAGCCCGCCGAGGAACAGCAGGACCGTGAAGAGGCGGTTACCGGCGAAGGGGTTGGCCGGTTCGTCGCCCTCGGTGTCCGCCGCGGCCCGGGTGCCGGTGCGGTACCGGGCCGGCGCGGGCTCGTCGTCGTAGAGATCCCGCGGCTGCCGGCGCCACGGCTGCGCGGTCGTGGTCTGCTGGTACGCCCCGGACCCCGCCTCCCACGCGGCGGCCGGCTGGTCGTACCGGCGCGCCTCGTAGCGGCCGTTCTCGTCGTAGCCACCGCGCTCCTCGTACCCGCCCTGGTCGGAGTAGCCACGCTGGTCCGGGTAACCGCGCCGGTCGTCGTCCGGACCGGACGCACCGGACGCGCCGGACGAGCCGGTGCCGTAAGAGTCGTAAGAGTCGTACGACTCACGGGCGGTACGACGTGCGCCTCCCGCGGCGTCGTCGTACCGTACCCATGAGGTCGTCGGCGGTCCCTGCGCCACTGTTCCCTCTACCCCCTGCCGGGCCCCCTGCTGGAGAGGCCGTCAGGAGGAGGTACGCAGCGCGAGCCCACTCGGATCACAAGATCCAGAAAAACACCGGCTGGCGGACGACTTGCCTACTATTGGGCGGTTTCCCCGGCCGCCCCGTCTCACCTGGTGAGCGCCCAGGTGATCTCCCCGTGCCGGGCCACGAACCGGTCCGATCCCCGCCCCGGCCCCTCGGTCGCCAGCGCGACCACGGCGTCCGTGCCCTCGGTCACCGTCTGCGGCCCGCTGTGGCCGTTGAGCGCGGTCGCGGTGTAGCCGGGGTCGGCCGTGTTGATCCGGATCTCCGGCAGCGCCCGCGCGTACTGGCTGGTCAGCATGGTCAGCGCGGCTTTCGACGCGGCGTAGACCGGCACGATCGCGCCGGACTCCGGCCGGTCCGGGTCGTGCGTGGCGGCCAGGTCGCCCATGGCGCTGCCGACGTTGATGATCACCGGGTCGGCGGAGCCGCGCAGCAGCGGCAGGAACGCGGTGGTCACCCGCACCACGCCGGCGACGTTGACGTCCAGCACGCGCAGCGTGTCCGCGCCGGTCAGCGCGGCCGGGTCGAACCCGGACTGGTTGACGCCGGCGTTGTTGACCAGCACGTCGACGTGCCCCTCGTGCCGCGCGACGTCGTCCGCGGCGGCGGCCACGGACGCGTCGTCGGTGACGTCGATCCGGACGAACCGGGCGCCGAGCGCGGTCGCGGCCGCGGCGCCGGCCTCCGGGTCGCGCGCGCCGAGCAGCACGGTGTGTCCCGCCGCGATCAGGCGGCGGGCGGTCTCGTGTCCGAGGCCCTTGTTGGCCCCGGTGATGAACGTGATCGTCATGCGCTCATCGTTCGCCCGCCGCACCGCGCGGACCAGGGAAGATCCTTACCACCATGGGTACGGACCGGCGCGGCACAATCGACGTCATGACGACCGAGCCGACCGAGCTGGGCCCGACGCTGCGCGCGTGGCGCGACCGGCTCTCCCCCGCCGCCGCCGGGCTGCCGGCCGGCCGGTCCCGCCGCGCGGCCGGGCTGCGCCGCGAGGAGCTGGCCGAGCTGGCCGGGATCTCCGTCGACTACGTGGTGCGGCTGGAGCAGGGCCGGTTCGCCACCCCGTCCGCGCAGGTGTTGGCCGCGCTGGCGCGCGCGTTGCAGCTCACCGCGGACGAGCGCGACCACCTGTACCGGCTGGCCCGCCTGGTGCCGCCGTCGCCCGGCGAGGTGTCCGACCACATCCCGCCCGCGCTGCACCGGATGCTGCACCGGCTGGGCGACGCGGCCGTGGCGGTCTTCGCCGCGGACTGGCGGCTGATCCGGTGGAACCGCGGCTGGGCCGCGCTGCTCGGCGACCCCTCCGCCACGGCGCCCGCGCTGCGCAACTTCGCGCGGGACACGTTCCCGGTCGACGGCGACGGCCCGCCGATGGTGCGCTGGCCCGTGGTGTCGCTGACCGGCGGGAGCGCCGAGGCCGCGATCGTCTCCGACCTGCGCCGCGCCTCCGGCCGGTTCCCGCGCAGCCGCCGCCTGCACGACCTGATCGGCACGCTGGAGCGCGGTAACGCGCGGTTCGCCCGGCTCTGGGCCGCCGGCGCGGTGGGCGCGCACCGGGAGGAGCACAAGATCATCGAGCATCCGGTGGCCGGGCCGGTCTCGGTCGACTGCGACGTGCTGACGGACGGCGACGCGGAGCTGAAGATCGTGGTGCTGACCGCGGTGCCCGGCTCGGCGGACGAGACGCGGCTGCGGCTGGCCATGCTGTCCGGCGTGGTCAGCGCACCTCGAACACCGGACCCCGTGGCGTGAACGGCAGGCGGGCCGCGGCCGGCGTCAGGTACGCGTGCTCGCGCCGCACCCGGACCGCGTCGCACCAGCCGTCCGTGATGATCAGGATGGGCGCGGCCGGCGGGAAGTCCGGCGCGCGTTCCAGCAGGTCGACGCCGGGTTGCAGGACGGTGCCGCCGCGCCCGCGCACGCGCACCCGTCCGGCGATCCCCGCCACCGGCAGGTAGCCGGCGTCGTAGGCGACCGCGTCGCAGAAGACCACGCGGGCCGCGGGCACGTCGCGCGCGGTGGCGTAGGACGCGATCGCGCCGAGCGCCTTGCCGAGCAGTTCGTGGTTCATCGACCCGGACGTGTCCAGCACGACGCCGAACGTGTGCCGTGGGACCGGCTCGTGGGGTGCGTACCGGCCGGGGCGGGGGATGTGCGGGGTGCTCGCCTGGCGGCGGGACGGGCGGGCGAACGAGCGGCGCGGCTCCGGTCCGGGCACGAACTCGTCGAACCAGCGGGCCAGCCGGGCGTCCCAGGGCAGCGGCGGGTGTTCGAGCACCCGGATCTCCGCCTCCAGGCCGGCCGGCAGCAGCCCGCGGGCCTGGTTCCGGTGGTACGCGTACCCGGTGAGCAGCGCGCGGCGGCAGAACTCGTCCAGGTCCACGCCCGCGCCCGGGGCGCGCGCCCAGGGCAGCGGCTCGCCCAGGATGTCCGGCCGGCCCTGCCCGCGCAGCGTGCCGACCTTCCGCAGCCGGCGCAGGTCACCGGCGATCCGGTCGTAGACCGCCTCGGCGGACAGCCCGGCCAGGTCCGGGTCGTACAGCACCCGGTCCGGCGGCTCGCCGACGCCCATCTCGACCAGCCAGCCGTTGATCACGTAGTCGGCCGCGACGTTCCACAGGTACCCCTCGCGCGCGCCGGCCCGGTCGCCGTGCCGCAGCGCCGCGTGCAGCATCTCGTGGGCCAGCACGAACCGCCACTGCGCCTCGCCGAGCCGCCGCAGCGGGTTGATGTAGATCTCGCCGGAGCGCGCGGACACGGCCGCGAGGCCGATCTCCCAGCGCGTGGCGGTGGGCACGTCCGCCACGATGGTGAACCCGGCGGCCAGGCCGCCGAGCAGCGGGTACGACGACACGAACCAGCCCATCGCGCGCTGCCACGGCGCGCGGGGGCCACCGCTGCCGTCGGTGAGCGAGGCGCGCGCGCCGGCCGCCACCTCCACCGCGGCGGTCGCGGCCGCGGACAGCCCGACCGCGAACCGGCCCGGCCAGTCCGGCGGCCCGTCGCGCGGCGCCGGCACCGCCCGGTTCAGGCAGTCGTCGAAGCCGCCGGCGCCGCAGGCCGACAGCTCGTCCGGCACGCCGCCGCGGGCCCGCCACTGCCGGACCAGCACCTCCTCGTCCAGCGCGGGCAGCTCGGCCGGGAGCACGATCGGCTCGGTGCCGAGCTTGACCGCGCGCTGGAAGCGGGTGACCGCGAGGCAGGCGGCGCGCGCCTCGAACTCGTCGGGCGCCGCGGCGGCGTGGCCGAAGCCGAGGTGCAGCAGGCAGTGCGCCAGCACCCAGGTCCACTCGGCCCCGGAGAGCCGCAGCGCCCACTTCCCGCCGAGGATCTGCCCGCGCACGTCGACGGTGGCGAACGTGCGGCGCTCGCCGAGGGACGGGTGGCCGGAGAGCGCGAAGGCGGCGCGCGGATGGTGGTCGGCCATCGGCGCGAACATCGGATGCGCGGTGACGGCCCGCCAGGCCAGGTCCGCGACGGTCGGCTCCGGCTTCCTCCTCCGGTTCGCCACGGTCAGGCCCGGGCGGCCACGAGCCGCGGCAGGTCCCGGCTCACCTCGACCAGGAACCAGGAGGGCAGCACCGGTACGCCGTCGCCGTCCGCCGCGATGACCAGCTGCGCGCACTCCAGGGAGATCTCGGCCAGCTCGACCAGCAGCGCCTTGGCCCGGTGCGCGAACTGCCGCAGGTTCGGCGAGGCGTGCTCCTTGGCCGCGGGCAGGTCCTTGATCAGACGCGAGCGCAGCGACTCGGCCAGGAAGTACAGCAGGTCCCGGTCCGTGGGCGCGGTGGGCCAGCCGGCGTCGCCGCGCAGGATCGCCTCCAGCCCGTACCGATGCCGAATGATCTTGAAGTATCCGGCGAAGCCGGCCGCGTGCGACGCGGTGAGCGTGCCGTGCGCCAGCACCCGCACGGTCTCCTCGTCGACGTCGTCGCCGAACGAGCGCAGCGCGTCGGAGAGCATGTGCCAGCTGCGCGGCGTGGAGAAGACCTCCTCCGTCTTCGGCGGCTCCACCCACAGCTGGTCAGGGCGCTCGGCCAGGTAGCCGGTGATCCACGGGTGGATGCCGGCAGTGGCGGCCCAGGCCAGCCAGTCGTCCACGCTCGCCCGCAGGTGCACGTGCAGCAGCCGGTTGACCAGCGCGCTCGCCATCGGCCGGGCCAGCGCGCCGTCCGTGCCGCGGTTGCCCGCGCCGATCACGATCGAGCCGGCGGGCAGCTCGTACGCGCCGATCCGCCGGTCCAGGATCAGCGAGTAGAACGCCTTCTGCACGTCCGGCGAGGACGCGTTCAGCTCGTCCAGGAACAGGCAGTACGGCGCGTCGCGGGCGATCGTCTCCGGCGGCGCGAACCGGCTGCGCCCGTCCCGCAGCTCCGGCACGCCGATCAGGTCCTCCGCCGCGAGCTGCGTGCCGACCAGCGAGACGCACTCCAGGCCGAGCGACGCGGCGAAGTCGCGGACCAGCGAGCTCTTGCCGATGCCGGGCGCGCCCCAGACGAACACCGGCCGCACCACGGAGACGTGCAGCAACAGCCCGGGAAGGTGAGCCGGGGTGACGGTGACGGCCGCGCGCATGGCCGCCATGCTCCCCGGTCCGGCGCGCGTTTTCCACAGGTTTACCGGGCGCGCGCCGATGGACCGGGACTCGTGTTCAACGGCCGCGGCGGGAGGCTCCGGTGGCATCACAGACCTACCTGCTGTCCGACCCCGACCGCACGGTGGTGGCCGCGCGCCCGGTGGCCGTGCCGGGCGGGCGGCGGGTGCGCCGGGGCTGGCTGACCGAGGTGCGGGTGCCGGTCGGTCACCGGCTGGGCCGGCACGGCGACGCGCTCTCCGCGCGGCTGATCACGGTGCTCGGGCTCGGGCTGCTGTGCGCGGTGTTCGCGGTGCTGGACCTGACGGTCGCGGCGCGCGTGACCGTGCTGGCGCTGCTGGTCGCGTTCGGGTGGCTGGGCGTGGCGTACCGGCGGGTGAACCGGCTGGCCGCGCTGGTGCGGGGCGCGGGCGCGCACGTGCTCACCGCGGACGAGGAGCGGGACGACCTGCGCACCGCGGTACGGCTGGCCGAGCGGGTGTGGGCGCACCGGGCCGCGATGCCGTCCGCGGACACCGCGCGCGTGCTCGGCCGCGGGATCGAGGAGCTGGCCGCGGTGCTGGTGCAGCGGCAGCGGCTCCGCCGGATCCGGGACGGCCTGCACCGGCACAGCCACGCCGGCCTGCCCGCCGACAGCCCGGCCGTGCTCGCGGCCCGGGAGCAGGGCGAGCGCGCCGACGCACTGCTGTCCGACCTGGACGGTCAGGTGGCCCGGCAGCTCACCGCGCTGCGGAACGCGGCGGAGACCGGCGCCGGGCTGATCCGGGAGATCACGCTGGGCGACGCGGCCCGGCGTACCCGCGCGGCGCTGGACTCGCTGGAGCCGGCCGCGCCCGCGTCCGACGTGGACGCCGGGACCGGCTTCGTGACCGCCTACCGTGACCTGGCCGCCCGGTACGGCCACGACCTCTACCGCTGACGGATGCCGATCATGAACAACGTGCGCTGGGCCGGAACCGTGGTGGTCGCGCTCTGCCTGGGCGTGCTCGCGCTGGGCTGGCCGTACCTGCTCGGCGGCTGGCTGGCCGGCGCACTCGGCGCGGGCGCGGGCGTCCGTACCGGCGTGGCCTGGCTGCTGGAGGGCGCGTATCTGGTCGGGCTGCCGATGACCGTCGCGCTGTCCCGGCGGCGCGGGCTGGGCGCCGGGACGGTCACCCGGGTGGTGCTGCCGGTCGTCTACTGCGTGTTCGGGCTGGCGCTGCTGGCCGCCACCGCCGTGCTGTTCACGGCCTGACCAGCTCCGTCCCGGCCTGCTCGTAGATGCGCCGGGGGTCGTTGAGCGGGTCGGCGTGCCACATCCGGATCGGGATGGTCGGGCGCAGCAGCCGGCCGCGCTCCACGTTCGCCTCGCTGTCCACGGTGGAGAGCGCGAGGCCGCTCACGCGCAGGTCGGTCAGGGGCGCGCGGCGGTCCGGCAGCAACGCGTCGGCCAGGAACACCGCGTCCCAGGCCGGGATCAGGTAGGTGCCGAGGTCGTTCGGCCGGCAGCCCTGCTTGACGGCCGCGTCCAGCGGGCACGCGTCGAGCAGTTCGCCGGTGGCCCGCGCCGCCGGGTCCCGGCCCGCGCAGGCGAACGTGGCGTTCTCCGCCAGGCCGAGCAGGTCACGTGAGGCGTACACCTGGTCGGTCAGCGTCGCCAGCCCCGCCTCCGTGAGGTCCGCGCACGACGGCCCGCCCACGTGGTAGTCGACCGGCCAGTCCGCGTTGCTCACCGCGCGCAGCTGGTGGTTGGCCATGAACCGGCTCACCGACACGTCCGCGATCACCAGCCGGGGCCGGGAGTGCCCGCACACCTCGTTGACCCGCTGCACGAACTCGGCGAAGCGGGTCCAGCGGTCGGCGAAGTACAGCACGGTCGGTGTCGGCGCGTCCGCGCAGACCGACGCGTCGATCCGGTCCAGGGCGGCCACGTGCCGGGCCGTGACGTCCGGCCGGTTCAGCCCCTTGACCACCGCCAGCAGGTCGTTGACCAGTGACGTCGTGTACTGGTCGGTCGGGTTCGGCGCCGCGTAGACGTCCAGGCGGTAACCGTCCGGGAAGGACAGCCGGTCGACCACGTCCTTCGCGTAGTCCCGGTTCGCGTGCGCGAGCTGGAGGTAGCCGGGGCGGTTCACGAACGGCGCGCCCGGCTCGCCCAGGTCGGCCAGCAGGTTCGGCGCGATGAACGGGATGTTCGCGTCCAGCAGCCGGTTGATCGCGCGCTGCGTCACGTCCCGGGAGTCGCCGCCGCCGATCACCACCAGCCGGTCCCCCAGCCACCGCTGACGCTCGACGATCATCGCGGCGATGTCGTCCGCGTGCGCCACGTCCTGCGTCGCGTCCGCGATCACCACGTGCAGCCGCCTGTCCGTCTGCGTGAAGTACGTCTGCGCGAACATCAGCGCGCGCAGCTGGTCGCGCTCGGACGGGTAGTCGCGGCCGTCCGCGCAGCGCGCCGGGTCGGCCGGCAGCGGGTCGCAGGAGAGCGCGCCGAGCCAGACCACGGTCAGGTCGCCGTCCCGCAGCGGCTCGTTCAGCTCCAGGATGCGGCGTTGCAGCGCGATCGTGTCCGGGTCGCGCCCGAACGCGCGCGCCGCGAACACGCCCGGGTCCGCGGTGTCCAGCAGGCCGTAGCAGCGCTGCCCGTCCGGCGTCGCGCGCAGCACCGTGATGCCGGTCGAGGTGGGCAGCGTGTAGCAGCCGCTGGTCACGCCCGGCAGCCACTCCGACCGGGTCCAGCCGAGGAAGCCGAGCAGCAGCGTGAGCACGGCCAGGATCGCGTGGTGCGTGGTGGTGAGCGCGGGTCGGCGTACCGTCGCGACGATCTTGTCGGACACCAGGACCGGCAGGATGATCGCGGCCACCGAGACCGCGAGCGCGCGTGCCTCGGTGCTGCCCTGGAAGATGTCCGCCACGAACACGGTCGCGGTCGCGAACACCACCGCGGTGCCGCCCAGCACCGCGACCAGGCGCAGGTCCGGGCTGAGCAGCGTGGCCACCACGGCCAGCGTGACCGCGATCAGGATGGTCCAGACGCTCAGGTAGCCGGTGATCGCGGTGTGCACGACCACCACCAGGATCGCCAGCACCGCGGCCAGCCGCGCCCGCGCCCGGCTGGCGATCACCGAGGTCAGGCGGGACGCCTCCGGGCTCGACTCGGCCAGCAGCACGCGCAGCCGCGCGGCCAGCCGCACCAGCCCCCAGAACAGCGCGGCCGAGGCCAGCACCAGCGCGATCGACCCGATGCCGGTCACGCCGGCGAGCAGCGACCGCACCACGATCACCGCGGCCAGCAGCACGGCCGCGACGCGCAGCGCCACGTCCGGCGCCAGCAGGGAGCGCACGAATCCGGGCATCGGTCCCTCACACCACGACGACGGCGAATGTGGCGTCCACCGTAGACAGGCGCCGCCACCCCGGCCGGGCGATTCGTCCCGTTCGACAAAGACAGCCTGGGTGTCTAAAGTTTCGACAGCCAGGTTGTCTTTATCGCTCGGAGGTATCCGTCGTGACCGTCACCCACCACACCGTCAACGGCCTGCACTACGTCACCGCCGGCACGTCGGGATCGCCGATCCTGCTGGTGCACGGCTTCCCGGAGACCTGGCGGGCGTTCCGCCGGGTCATCCCGCCGCTGGCGGAGACGCACCGCGTGATCGCCGTCGACCTGCCCGGCTTCGGCGACTCCTCCCTCGGCTCCGACCCGGGGAGCGCCGCCGCGGCGGAGGAGCTGCACCGGCTGATCACGCACCTGGGAGTCGGGCCGGTGCACCTCGCGGGGCAGGACATCAGCGGCGGCACCGTGTTCCGCCTCGCCGCCACCCACCCGGAGGACGTGCGCACCCTCACCGCGATCGAGACCGGGCTGGCCGGGTTCGGTGCGGAGCTGCTGGCCGACGTCACGCACGGCGGCGCGTGGTACATCGGCGCGCTGACCACGCCCGGCGTCCCGGAGCTGCTGTTCGCCGGCCGCGAGCGGGAGTTCATCGCCGGTCACCTGTTCCCGACGTACGGCGCCACGGTGCCGGACGCCGACCTCGACGAGTTCGTCCGCGCGTACGCCCGGCCGCACGGCCTGCGCGGCGCGTCAGCGCTCTACCGGTCGCTGCTCTCCGAGGGCGACGAGCTGCGCGCGCTGGCCCCGCTCACCGTGCCGGTGCTCGCGATCGGCAGCAGCGGCGGCCCGTTCACCGCCACCACCATGGAGCAGGTCACGGCCGGCCCGGTCACCTCGGTCCAGCTCGACGGCGTCGGCCACTACGTCGCGCTGGAGGCCCCGGACGCGCTCGCCGCCGAACTTCTGCGCTTCCTGAAGACCGTGGACTGATGCGATCGAACGACCGCCCCGGTTCGCACGTCTGCACCGACATGCGCGTTCTCTACTCCGCACCGCCGCAGGCCGGGCATCTGCTGCCCGGCCTGCCGACGATCAGCGCCCTGCGCGCCGCCGGCCACGAGGTGCTGCTCGCCGGCTACGGCGCGGACCCGGCCGGATACGCCGTGACCGGGCTGCCGGTCGTGGACGTCGGCGGCGACCTGACGGTCGACCAGGCCTACCGCTCGCTGCCCTCCGGCAACCGGTTCGAGCACCCCACCGACCTGTCCCCGGCGGGCATCCTGCGACGCCCGGCCGCGGCGAACGCGATCCTCTCCCGGAACCTGATCGGCCCGCTGCTCGGCGTGATCCGCGACTGGCGGCCGGACGTGCTGCTCTACGACCCGTTCCAGGGCGCGGTGCCGCTGGCGTCCGCGATCACCGGGGTGCCCGCGGTGGAGCACGGGTTCGGGCTGATCAGCGGGCCGATGCTGACCGCGCTGATCGCGGAGGAGCTGGCGGAGACGTACCGGGAGCACGGCGCGGCCGGCCCCGCGCCGGCACCCGTCATCGAGGTGGTGCCGCCGAGCCTGCGCGAGCCCGGCCCGGACGCCTGGCAGGTGCGCTACGTCCCGCTGCACGGCGCGTCCGCGCTCCCCCGCGACCTGCTCGCGCCCGCCGACCGGCCGCGCGTGCTGCTCACCTTCGGCACGATCGTCGGCACCGGCGAGCGCGACCGCCGCCTCGGCGAGCTGCTGCCGCTGCTGGCCGGCACGGACGCGGACTTCCTGCTGCCCGCCGCCCAGGACACCGGCCCGCTGCCGGGCAACGTGCGCGCGCTGCCGTGGGCGCCGGTCACCGAGGTGCTGCGCCACTGCCGGGCGATCATCCACCACGGCGGCGCCGGCACGCTGATGGCCGCGGTCACCACCGGCACGCCCCAGCTGATCATCCCGCACCACGGGGACCAGTTCCACAACGCCGAGGTCGTCACCCGCGCCGGCATCGGCCTGACCACCGCCGGCACCGGCGACCTCACCCCCGCGCTGCTGGACCGCCTGCTGCACGACGCGTCCCTGGTCGCGGCCGTGGAGCGGGTCCGCGCGGAGAACGCCCGGCAGCCGGCGCCGTCCACACTGGTCGCACGCTTCGAGAGCCTTCGGTAACCGGCCCGCCTCCGCGTGGCGGGAACGCGCGGGTGGGCGAGACCGCCCACCCGCGCGCATCGCGCTCAGCTCGCGCGGCGGGTCACCACGTACTCCGCGTCGGCCGTGTCCGCCTGGAAGAGCACCGTGTTCGTGCCGGGCGGCAGCGAGCAGGTCACCGTGCGGGAGACGAACGAGGCGGTGTAGCAGACCCGGTAGCCCTCCGGCGCGAGCACCCGGATCCGCGCGTCCCCGGCGCCGGAGACCCGGGTCCAGGTGATCCGCTCGGTCGCCGCGTGCTGGCCGGCCGGGATGGTCAGGCAGCGCACGTACCCGTCCCCGCCGGTCGCAAGCGTGACGCCGGGCTCGCCGGCCGGCAGCGTGACGCAGCCGGCGCCGACGCCGTCGGCCCGTAACACCGTGAGCGTGTACGGGCCCGGTGCGTACCCGGACCGGGCGTTGACCAGGATGGAGAACGGCGCGACGCCGGAGAGCAGGCAGGTGTCGGGGGTGAGGCTGCCCGGGCCCTCGCAGAGGTTCTCGCCGGTCGCGTCCGTCACCAGCAGGTCCGGCTGGCCGCCGCCGGTGGCGTCGTCCGGGTGCGCCACGGTGATCCGGGTGCCGGCCGGTGCCGACAGTCGCAGGCAGTCCCACTCCCCGATGCTGTCGAAGCCGCCACGGTACGGCGCATCGGTCACGTCCACGCAGCCGGTGGCCGCGATCCGGGGCAGCAGCGTCGCGGCGTAGCGCTGGTCCACGTCGATCACCGTCGAGGACACTCGCGGATCCCGGATGGCGATGTACGTGCCCGCGGCCGGGAACGTACAGATCGTGCCGCCACACACCTTCGCGCCGGTGCCGTCGTAGATCGAGGCGTAGACGACGCTGTTCCGCTCGTCGACCGTCTCGAACCGATAGTCGCCGGCCGCCGGGACCGTGATCGCGCGGCACCGGACACCGTCGAGCGTGCCGCCCGGCGCGCCGCCGTAGCCGCCCGGCGTCACCACCGGGCAACCGGCCGGGTCGGTGAACGGCGCGACCTGCGCCGCGTAGGGCACCTCGGCCGGATTCTCGTACGGCCAGGCGTACGGCAGCGCGATGATCTTGAACGGCTCGGTGCCGGCCAGCCGGCAGCCGTCCCCGGAATAGGCCGCGTCGCACGCGTCCGCCCCGGAGGCGTCCACCACCCGGTGATGAAACTCGGAGTAGGTCAGCGCCTGGGCCGCCTGGAAGATCACGTCGCCGGTCCGCGCGGGGAACGGCAGGCAGTCGGTCTGCACCCGCGACGTGAACGCGCCCCGGTGAGCCGGCGCGTTCCAGGCGGTGGTCAGCGCGGGCGCGCACCCGGCGGTCCCGGCCAGGCCGGTGACCGCGACCTCGTACGTGGTCGGGCCGGTCAGGTTGGTGTACTCGACCAGCAGGGTGTACGCGCCCGCGGCCGGGAGCTCGCACCGCCCGTATGCCAGCCAGCGTTCGCACACCACGGCGCCGTCCGGGCCGTACACCTTCCAGGAGAAGCTCTGCGCCTGATCGAGGCGGATCTCGTAGCGGCCCGCGCCGGCGGTCAGCGCGTGACAGGACCCGGCCTCGTCGGCCGCGTCCCCGGTGCGCCGCGTCGCGGCCGGGTCACCGAAGTCGCTGATCGGCAGCACCGGGCAGCCGGTGGCGGCGGACAGCCGCGGCAGCCGGAGCCGGTAGTCGGCGGCCTGACCGTACAGTTCCCGGAGCACCGCCCGGTACGGCCCGGCGCCGGTCAGCGTGCACGTGGTGGTGTACTGCAGGTGGCACACCTGCGTGCCGTCGGCCGCGCGGATGACGCCGCGCACGTCCCCCGGCCCGCTGCCGGGGCGGACGACCCGCAGTTCGCTCCCGGACGGCTGGTCGACGATGAAGCAGTCGCCGAGCGCGTCCTGCTCCAGCGTGCCGGTCACGCCGGGCGAGTCGAACCCGAAGACGTCGGCGGGCAGCACGGTGCACGACCGCCGCGGCGCGGCGAGCGAGTCCATGGAGATCGAGTACGACGCGGTGCCCTCGCCCCAGGACAGCTCGACCTCGACCGTGTAGGTGCCGGCGCCGAGCCGACACTCGCCGTGCGAGCGGTCGTGCAGGTAGCAGACCCCGCCTCCGGTGGCGTCGAGCACGGTGGTGGTGATCAGGTCCCCGGCCGTACCGATCCAGTAGTCGACCGGGCCGTCGGCGGTCAGCGCGTACGAGTGCCGTTCCGCACCGCTGATCTCCGCGCAGGAGACCGGCACGCCCAGCGCGATCGTGCCGCCGGCACAGCCGTCGTCGGTGATGGCGGCCCGCGCGACCGGCGCCGTGGACGTGACGGCCGGGATGTCCGGCGCCGCGCGGGCCGCGGCCGCCTCCGGTGCGGCGGCCGGTGGCGCCGCCTGGGCCGCACCCGGTGAGACGAGCAGGGCGGCCGTGACCGCCAGCGCGGCGAGCACCGCGCGCACCGGCGTCACTGAGATATGTCGCATGCGTACCCCCGGGTCGGCTCCGCGCCCTCTGCGCGGCCCGCGGGATGGTTGCACATATGTTGATCTCCAAGCCAGGCCATTGGTGACCGTCCGTTCCGAGGTCGGGGCCGCGAGTGAGCTGCTCGACGGTCGAATTCCGGCGATCTTGGGCCCGCAAGAACCGACCTTCTCCGCGAAGGAGGCTTCGTCCGGCGGATCATGTCGGGCCGGGCACCGGCGCGCCTCTTTGAGCGTGTTTGCTCCGGTATGTCCGGTGGTGCCGGATTCCGCACGTTCGGCGCACGCATCGGTCCTGGGTAGGTTGATCGTGATGTCGACGGGATCGGAGGACCGCATGCGCCGCGCAGTGCTGACCGCGCTCGCCGCCGCGCTGCTCACCGGCGTGAGCGCGTGTGCCGCGACGCCGGCCTCCCCCGGGCCGGCGCCGTCCGCCGCGTCCCCCGGGTTCGCCGCCGGCCTCGGCGCCGGGCCGCCGCCGGGGGCGAGCCCGGCCACGCCCCCGGCATCCCCGTCCGGCCCGGTGCCCGCAGCCGGGGACGGCGAGACCGTGCGGGTCGCGGACTTCGAGCGCGCCGCCGCCGGCACCGCCTACGGCGAGGGCGAGTGGCGCGGCGACGACTGGCCGGCACTATGGGAGCTGGGGATGAGCACCCGCGCGACGGTCGACGCGGCCGTGGCGCACTCCGGCGGGCAATCGCTGCGAGTGCGGTATCCGGCCGGGAAGTTCGGGCCGGAGGAGTCCGGCGCGCAGGCGCCGTTCACGCTGGAACCGCGGCGCGAGTACTACGTCTCGCAGTGGGTCCGGTTCGGGGCCGGGTTCAGCTTCGGGACCACCAGCTTCGCCGGCAAGGTGGGGCTGGGGCTGGCCGGCGGCGACTCGTGTTCCGGCGGGCAGGCCTGTGACGGGACGAACGGGTTCAGCTCCCGGCTGATCTGGGGCCGGGACGGCACGGCGGCCATCTACTACTACTCGATGGGCCACGCCGGGCAGTACGGCGACGCGGCCGACCTGGTCGCCGGCGGCACGCGGGTGCGGTGGCGGTCGGACCGCTGGGTGAACGTCGTGCAGCGGCTGCGGGTCAACACGGTCGCGGGCGGGCAGGCGACCGCGGACGGCGAGATCGAGGTGTGGGTGGACGGCGTCCGGGCGGCGCTCGTCACCGGGCTGCGGTTCGTCAGCAACGGCGATCAGGTGGACAGGGCGTACTTCTCGTCGTTCGCCGGCGGCGGGGACGCCACGTTCGCGCCCCGCACCGACAGCGTGATCTTCTACGACGACCTGGAGGTCTCGACGGGCTGGCCGGGGACGGCGGCGGCGCGGTCCCCGGCGTGATCCCGTCCTAGAGCCGGGCCCGGCCGGCGGCCTCGGCCTCGTCGACCGCGGCGTCGTGCCGCGCGGTGGCGCGGTCCTGGGCGCGGTCGTCCCGGTCGGCGCCGGCGGCGGCCGCGCGGCGCTGGGACCCCGACGGTGCCGGGTCGCCGACGACGCCGCCGCGGATGCGGTTGTTCGTGGCGACCTGGGCGGCCGGGTTGTTGCGCTGCACGGTCAGCGCGCCGTTGATGATGTTGTCGTCCAGGGTGACGCCGCCGGTGGTGTTGGTGATGCTGACGTCCGCGCCGAAGTAGCCGCCGGACGCGCAACTGTCCAGCGTGCCGTTCGGGCCGACCTGGACGCCGCCGACGTTGCCGGCGAACGTGGAGCGGCCGCCGACCGCGCTGCCGCAGATCACGCTGCCGGTGGCGCTGTTGAGCACCGAGAGCCCGCCGTCGACGAACGAGTCGTGCACGTCGGTGTAGTAGGTGCCGTTGGTGTTGACCGAACCGGTGACCGTGGTGCCGTCGCCGAGGCGGATGTCGCCGGCGTTCGCGCTGACCGTACCGGCGATGGTCGCGCCGTCGGCGAACAGGAACGTGTCGATCGTGGACGAGCCCTTGGCCCGTACCGTGATCGCGCCGCTGTCCGAGGACTGGAGGTAGACGCCGTAGCCGCCGGCCGCGACCACGACGTCCCCGCGGACCGTGCTGTTCCGGGCGTCCAGGTAGCCGTCGGACGCCACCTCGACCAGCCCGTCCACCCGGCCGCCGTCGACGACCAGGTTGGCGCCGGCGGCCACGCTCACGTTGCCGGTGATGATCGTGCCGGTGAGCGCGCACGACTCGCCCGGCGGCACGTAGAGGTCGTTCGGCACGGTGACCGCGCCGCCGGTGCCGATGCAGTAGGTGACCAGGCCGGCGCTGGCGCTCGGTGCGGCGCCGAGCACGGCCGCGGTGACGGCCGCGGCGGTGGCGGCGGCCAGGGTGACGGTACGTCTCATCGTCGCAACTCCTGTCTATGAGCCGATCGAGGACCGCGCGGCAGCACGCACGATCGTTCCGGCCTGTCGGGTGGTCAGGGTGCCGGCCGTGACGAGCCCGCTGGTGACGGCCTCGACGTGCCGGACGAACGCGGCGTGGTTCGGGTAGGCGGCGCGCTCCGCGATCAGGTCGCTGACCGTGCAGCCGTCGCCGGTGTCGCGGTTGGGGACGCGGGTGTCGTCACCGTCGATGACCACGGTGTCCCGCGGGTCGGAGTCGGGGCAGGCGTCGGTGCCGTCGGCGACCACGGTGAACGTCACGGTCCCCGCGGTCGCGGCGTTCCCGGCGTTGTCGGTGGCGCGGAAGCCCACGGTGTGCGCGCCGGGCGCGGTGACCCGGACCGGCGCGGTGTACGTGGTCCACGCGCCGCCGTCCAGCCGGTACTCGGTGGTGGCCACGCCGGACTCGCCGTCGGTGGCGGTGACCGTGACGGTGGCGCCGCCGACGTACCCGCCGTCCGGGTTCCGCGTGCCGGTGACGGCCGCGGTGACGGCCGGCGCGGTGGTGTCCGGCTGCTCCGGCTCGGCGATGGTGAAGTGCGACATCTGCTCGGCGGAGCGGTTGCCCGCGGTGTCGGTGGCCCGGTAGTGCAGCATGTGCATGCCGGCGGCCGAGACCACGACCGGCGCGGTGTACGCGGTCCACGCGCCGCCGTCCAGCTGGTACTCGATCGTCGCCACGCCGGAGTCGTCGTCGGTCGCGCTCAGCGTCGCGGTGACCGGGCCGGTGTAGGTGCCGGTGCCGTCCCGTTCCCCGGCGAGCTGGACGGTGGCGACCGGCGGCGTGACGTCCTCGTCCGGCTCCGGCGCGACCACGGTGAACTGCACCGAGCCGGTCGCCGAGGTGTTGCCCGCCCGGTCGGTGGCGCGGAACTGCACCGAGTGGTCGCCGAGCGCGGTCACCGCCACCGGCGCGGTGTAGGCGGTCCAGCTGGTGTCGTCGACCTGGTACTCGATCGTGCCGACGCCCGACCCGCCGGTGTCCGCGGCGGTGACCGTCACCGTGGCCGAGCCGACGTAGTCGCCGTCCGCGTCGCGGGTGCCGGAGAGCGTGCCGGTGACCGTGGGCGGCGCGGTGTCCGGGTCGCCCGGCCCGTCCGTGACCGTGAACTCGCCGGCCATGGTGCCGTGCCCGGGGATGGTGCAGAGGTAGCGGTACGTACCGGGGGTCAGCGTGACGGTGGCGGTGTGCCGGCCGTTGTTGGCGTCGAACGGGTTGGCCAGGATGTTCAGCGCGACGTCGTGGTTGTAGCCGGGCGTGCTGGTGTCGAACGTGAGCGTGTGCGGCATCCCGACGGTGTTGCCGGTCGCGACGCTGTTCTCGAACACGATCGTGGTCTCGCCGGCCACCGCGGTCGTGGGCGCGGTCTTGTACCTGGTGATGTCGCCGTCCGCGGTCCAGGTGAGTGTTTGCGCGGCTTGCAGGGCGTACGCGGGCGGGGCGAGGCTGGGGGCCAGCACGAGCAGCAGGCCGGCCAGCGCCACCCCGGCGCGCCGGAGCGTCTTCCGTACGGACATGGCACCTTCCTGGGTGAGCGCGGGGCCGGCACGCGGCCGGCCCCGCGTCCGGTTAGAGCGACCGCACCCGGATGTTGCGGAACTCGATCACGTCGGCGTTGCCGTGGTTCTGCAGGCCGATGTGTCCGGTGAGGAACTGCCGCAGGTCGGTCGGTGGGTCACCGGCCCGCGAGGACTGCTGTCCCGGCGTGTTGTCGAACTCGTTGATCACCACGCCGTTGCGGATGATCGTGTAGTGCTGGCCGACCACCTTCACCTCGTAGTCGTTCCAGACGTTCTTCGGCGTGACCCCGGCGTTGTCCAGCGGCCGCGGGTCGAAGTTGTAGATCGACCCGGTCTTCTGCGGCTCCCCGGCCGTACCGTCGTAGATCTGGATCTCGTGGCCGCAGTAGATCGCCACCCAGGCCTGTGAGGTCGCCGCCGAGCCGGTCCGGCCGCACTCCGGCCGCTGGGCGACCGGCGTCCGCGGGTCCGGGAACCGGGCGAACACGCCGCTGTTCGCGCGCGTCTCGCCGGTGCCGAGGTCGCGGAACTGCAACCGCAGCGAGAAGTCGCCCAGCTCCTTGGTGTGCCAGAGCATGCCCAGGCCGCCGGAGGAGCGCAGGTTGCCGTCCGGCTGGATGGTGAACTCGCCCGACGGGGCCATCACCCAGCCGGCCAGCGACTCCGCCGTGCCGTCGAACAGCGGCTCGTACCCGGTCCGGCCCGGCAGGCCGATCGGCGAGGACGCCGCCGCGCGGGTCAGCGCGCCCGCCTGCCGGCTGGTGATGGTGCCGTCCTTGACGAGCCGGTCCGCGACCGCGGTGACGTCCCGGACGAACGTGTCGTGGTCCGGCCAGACGCCCTCGTCGTCGATCAGATCGTTGATCGTGCAGGCGCCGGTGGCCTTCCGGTTCGGCACGCCGGTGTCGGTGTCGCCGATGACCACGTTCGCCCGGGTGTCCGGTGCGGCGCAGTCCACGGTCACGGTCGACTGCACGGTGACCACCTCGCCGTCCGCGTACGTCACCGTGTGCTTGACCTGGTAACTGCCGGCCTTCGCGTACGTGTGCCGCGGGTCGGTCTCGGTCGAGGACGTGCCGTCGCCGAAGTCCCAGCGGTGGGTGACGCCACCGGAGCGGGAGCCGTCGAACGCGTACGCCAGCGCCTTGTTCTGCACCGCGACGCCGGCCGCGGCCGGGACCGGGGTGGCCGGCCCGCCGGTGTACGACACCTTGATCAGCTTCTGCACGGAGCTGAGGCTGAAGAAGCCGGTGCCGTAGTCGAGCAGGTAGAGCGCGCCGTCCTGGCCGAACTTCGCGTCCATCCAGGAGTACAACTGGTTGTCACCGACGCCGGTCGGCAGGATCGCGCGCAGCGTCTCCGCGAACGGCGGCGGGGACTGCGACGGCACGCCCGCCGGGTCCACGGTCACCGCGACCCGGTTGGCGCCGTTCGACTGGTCGCCCAGCAGCCACTTGTCGTCCCAGTACTTCGGCCAGGCCACGCCGCTGTTCTGGTCGACCCGGTCGTAGTGGTAGGTCGGCCCGGACATGACCGCCTGCCCGCCGCCCTTGAGGTACGGCTGGGTGTAGGTGGCCTGCGACGCCACGTACGTCGGGACGCCGTTCTCGCGCAGCGGGAAGACCGGGCCGCCGCCGTCCGGCGAGTACCAGATCATGTTGTCCCGGGCCGGCGGGATGTCCACCAGACCGGTGTTGCGCGGCGAGGTGTTCTTCAGGTCGTCGCAGTCGTACCAGCCGGTGAGCTGCGTCGCGTCGGTGTTGCTGCGATCCCGGTACGGCTGCCGGTTGCCCATGCAGTACGGCCAGCCCTGGTTGCCCGCCGAGGTGAGGATGGTGGCGGTCTCGTACTTGGCCGGGCCCAGCTCCGGGCTCGGCGCCGAGGCGTCCGGCCCGACCCAGCCCGCGGTCAGCCACTGCCGTTCCTCGTCGACCTGGAGTCGCGAGATGTTCCGCACGCCCATCACGTAGATCTCCGGGCGGGTCTTCTCCGTGCCCGGCGGGAACAGGTTGCCCTGCGGGATCGTGTACGTGCCGTCCGGCTCCGGGTGGATGCGGATGATCTTGCCGGCCAGGTCGTTGGTGTTGCCGGAGGTGCGGCGCGCGTCCTGGAACGAGATGCCCGCGTACTCCTGGGTCCAGTTGTTGCCGGAGTAGCCGTTCGACCCGCCGGAGGAGTTGCTGTCGCCCGATCCGATGTAGAGGTTGCCCTGCGCGTCGAACGCCATGCCGCCGCCCGCGTGGCAGCAGCTGTGGATCTGCACGGTGAACTTCAGCAGATCCTTGCGCGAGGCCAGATCCAGCGTCCCGGCGGTACGGTCGTAGGTGAACCGGCTGATCGTGCGCTCACCGGTGCGCTTCTCCCGGTCGATCGACGCGTGCGGCATCCAGTAGACGTAGACCCAGCCGTTCTCGGTGAACTTCGGGTCGGTGACGATGCCGAGCAGGCCCTCCTCGTTCTTGACCAGCTCGTCGCCGCTGCCCCGGTTGCCCATCACCGGCAGCGTGGTCACCAGCTTCACGGCCTTGGTCCTCGGGTCGTACGTGTGGATCGTGCCGCAGCCGAGGCCCACGTTCGGGTTCGCCCAGTCCACGATCGGGCCGCTCGGGCAGGCCGCCTTGCCGACGTAGAAGATCGTGCCGTCCGGCGCCACGGTCAGGCCGTGCGGCTCGCCGATCTGGTCGAGCTGGCCGGGCTGGTTCTGCGGGGTCAGCCGCTCGATCTTGTAGTTGGCGGCGATGGTGGCCTTGCAGTCGCCGCGCACCCGCCCGGACGCCCAGTCCAGCGCGCCGCGCAGGTGCTTGCGGAACGCGTCCTCGCCGTAGCTGCCCTCGGTGTGCCCCATGCCGGTGTAGAACGACCGGCCGCCGGAGTAGTCCCGGCACCAGGAGATCGGGTGGAACGGGCCGTTCGCGTTCGCGCCCGGGTTGTAGTGCCGCTCCTCGACCTGCGCGACCGTGTGCACGGTGCCCAGCGGGTTCGGCTCCCAGTTGTACCAGCGGTCCGAGCGGCGCACGGTCAGCGGCAGGTCCCGGGTGGACGGGTGGTCGCGGTCCAGGATGTCCACGACGGACTCGGCCACGGCCGGGGACGGCGGGAACACGCCGGTGCCGGAGAACAGCTTCCAGTCGGCGAGCTGGGTGAGCGGCTCGCCGCTGTTGGCCGTGACGTTCAGGCGCCAGAACCTGTACGTGGCGGGCGTGGCCAGGTCGTACCGCTTCGGCAGGAACCGGCCCGCGAAGTCCTCGTTGGCGCGGCGGTCGACGTCGGTCCAGGTCTGCCCGTCGGCCGAGCCCTGCAGCGTCCAGTCCCGCGGGTCGCGGCCCTCGAAGTCGTTGGCGGAGGTCAGCCCGTACGACTGGACGGTCTTCGCCGCGGGCAGCTCGTACGTGACCCAGCCGGTCTGCGCGCGGACCAGCCACTTGGTGGCCGAGTCGCCGTCGGCGAGCTTGGCCGCGGTCTCGCTCGGCGGGTTCTCCCCGCTGGCCGTGACCGTGGACACCGCCTCCGCGCCCGCGCCGGCCGGCCGGGTGCCGATCAGCCCGGTGAACCAGGTCGAGTCGAGCTGCGCCTTGGCCGCGTCACCGACGCCGACGAAGCCGTTGCCGGCCCGGATGTACGCCTGGAGCGCGGACTCCTGGTCGGCGTTCAGCGCGGCGCCGGTCGCGGAGAGGAACACCACCGCGCGGTACGCGGCCAGCCCGGCCGCGCTGAACACGGCCGGGTCGGTGCTCTCCGTGACCTCCACGTCGCCGGCCAGCTCTTTGATCGTCTGGGTGGCCCGGACGACCGGGTCCTCCTGCTGGGCCGCGGGGCCGTGGAAGACGAGAATCCGGTCCTGCTGCGGCGCCGCCGTGGGCGCCGCCTGCGCGGCCCGCGGCACCGGCCCGACGAGCAGGGCGACGGCCGCCAGAGCCGCCGTGAGCTTCCGTTTCATCCGGTGTGCCCTCCATGATCAGACTGGCTGTGGATGTGCCCCTTGAAACGGTCGATGGCCTCCTGCGCGCCGGGCGGCATGCTGCCGTCCGCGTTGCGCACCAGGAAGACGCCGGCCATGCCGGTGTCGGAGTGGCTCTGCACGTGGCAGTGGTACATCCAGGCGCCCGGGCCACCGCCCTCCCCCGCCAGCACCTGGAAGCCGAACGAACTGCCCGGCCCGAGGTCCTTGTTGTCGATCGAGGGGCTCGGGTCGTTCGGCCCCTCCAGCATCCCGGTGCGGTTGTCCACCCAGCGGTGCGCGTGCAGGTGGAACGTGTGGTAGAGGTTGCCGTGCCCGATCGCGACCCACTCCACCCGCTCGCCCAGGTTCGCCTCGAAGATCGGCGTGTGCGGCGCGATCAGGTTGTTGATCGTGGTGTCGTGCAGGACCGCGACGAACTGCCGGTCCGGCAGGATGTCGCCGCGCCGGCGCACGATCAGCGCGCCGTAGAGCCCGCGCAGCACGCCCGCGGTGCCGTGCTCGGTGCCCATCGCGTGGTCGTGGTAGTGCCAGTAGCCGGCGCTGCCCGGCATGAAGCGCCGGCCGGCCGCCGCGGTCATCTCGTGCGACCGCCACGTGTACGTCCGGGTCTCGCCCGGCCCGTTGAACGAGCCGTTGAACGGAGAGCCGTCCGAGTCGGTGCTGTAGTCCACGCCGTGCGGGTGGATCGACAGCCGCTGGTCGGTCGTGTTGACCAGTGTGATCTCCAGGGTGTCGCCCTCGTACATCTCCAGGATCGGCCCCGGGATCGTGGCCTTGCCGCGCTCCAGGCCGTAGCCGTACCGGTTGTCGCCGAGCGCCTCGGCGTACACGGTGATCCGCCGGACCGCACCGGCCGCGCGCGCCGGTGCGCCGTTCGACGTGACCGCCGCGGTGAGCGTGGGCACGGCCAGGCCCAGCGCGCCGACGCCGACGAGCGACCGGCGCGAGAAGGCCCACCGCCGGCCCGTCCGCTTCTCAACGTTGTCGACGTTGTCGTCCATGCGTCTCCGTTCGTGTCGGGACGGCAGCACACCTCGAGGCTGGTCGCGGAGAGTCACCGCCAGACCAGGCCATCGAGTCTCATGACTTTTGTCGGACGAAGCCAAACCTAAGCACCGGATCGACAAAAGTAAAGCTCCCTTATGGAAAAAGGCCGATGGCGCATGGCGACATCAGTGCAGCTCAAAAGCGATCCTGAGAGTTGCCCGACCGTGCGTCACGGAGTCACGCAGCGGCGTGGGAGCGCTACCGAGGCGAGTTACCAGGCCTTTAACCCTCAAGATCCTCGGCAATACCGGCGCAACAAGCGGTCACATCGATCACTGTCGGTAAACTCGCGTGGGCGCTTGCGGCTCAAGCGGCTCGAGGTCGCATAGTGGGCGGCGTGGAGATGGACGAGCTGTACCCGATCGGGGACGTGGCGCGCCGGACCGGGCTGAGCGTCAGCGCGATCCGGTACTACGCGGACGCGGGCGTGGTGGCGCCGGCCGCGACCGGCGCGGCCGGGCACCGGCTGTACGACGTGGCCGGCATCGCCCGGCTGGAGCTGGTGCGGACGCTGCGCGAGCTGGACGCGGGGCTGGACGAGATCCGGCGGGTGCTGGCCGGCGAGGCGACGCTGCGGGACCTGGCCGCCACCCACCTGGAACTGGTGGAACGACAGGAGGGACGGCTGCGCACCCGGCGGGCGGTGCTGCGGACCATCCTCCGGCAGGGGTCGACGGGAGAGCGGGTGACGCTGATGCACAAGCTGGCGGGCATGTCGGACGAGGAGCGCGACCGGCTGATCGACGAGTTCTGGGCCGAGGTAACGGACGGCCTGGAGGTGCCGGAACGGCTCAAGGAGTGGTGGCGGGCCGCACGGCCGGTGCTGCCCGAGCAGCCGACCACGGCGCAGTTGGAGGCGTGGATCGAGCTGGCCGACCTGGTGCGGGACCGCGAGGTCCGGCAGGCCGTCCGGCAGCAGCTGTTCGACCTGTGCACCACCGGAGCCGGCCCGCTGATGAGCTCGGACCCGATGCTGGACGCGATGGAGGCGGCCACCCCGATCGGCCAGGCCGCGATGGACGCGGCCCGGGCGAACGTGCCGCCGGACTCGGCGGAGGCCCGCGAGATCGCCGCCCGGTGGGCCGGCTGGCTGGCCGAGGTCGCCCGGCAACCCGACGGCCCGCAGTGGCGCCGCGCGGCCGCCGACAACATGGAACTCGCCGACGAACTGGACCAGCCGCCGAGCCCGGACGAGGGACCGTACGAGCGCTACATGTCCCTGGTGACGGCCGTCAACGGCGCACCGGAGCGCTTCCCGTTCCGGTGGCTCGCCGCCGCACTCCGCGCCTCCGCCTGACCGCGGGCTCGCCGGACCACCGCGGAACGCACAGGGGCCGGTCACGTCGTCGGCGGCGAGGGGCCCCGGCGGAGGTCCCGCGCACCCGGGGCGGCGTTCGGGCTGGTGGCCACGGACCCGCCGGAAGCGGTCACCCGCGGCCCGTGCGGCCGACCGGGCGGCGGGGGTGGCCGCGAGTCACGCGGCCACCCCCGTCCCACCCCCCGGAGGCGAGGCTCAGCGGCGCGGCTCCCAGCGGAACAGGCGGGAGGCGAGCGCGATCGCGACGACCACCCAGCTCAGCGTGGGGGCCAGCAGGATCAGCGAGTCGGTGACCGGGACGCCGCCGTTCCAGGCGTCGAGCACGAGTTCGGTGGCGGCGCCGCCCGGGAGCAGACGCTTGAGCAGCGTGAGGGACTCCGTGCCGGAGATGCCGACCCAGCTGCACACCGCGATCACGCCGAGGCTGGCCGGCAGCGTGGTGACCTGGGCGTGCTCGGGCGAGTTGGTCAGGCCGGCGGTGGCCAGCGCCAGCGCGGTCATCATCACCACGGTGGCGACGACGGCCGCGACCAGCAGCGCGGGGTGCGCGGGCGGCTCCGCCACCACGGCCAGCACGCTGAGGATCGCGGCGATCTGGATCAGCGCGATCGCGGTGACCGGGAGGATCAGGCCGGTGAGGATGCCGGCGTCGCCGGCGGCGGTGGAACGCAACCGCTTGAGGAAGAGGTTCTGCCGGCGGCCGGCCAGCGTGGTGACCGCGGTGGCGTAGAGGCCGAACGCGCAGATGGTGAACAGCACGATCGCGGCGATGTAGCCGAGGCTGGCGAGGGACGCGAAGACCTCGTGCCGATAGATGAAGAACGCGCTGACCGCGACCGGCATGACCAGGCTGGTGACCAGCACCAGGCGGTTGCGGAAGATCTGGGCGAGTTCGCTGCGGGCGATGGCGAGCATGGGGTGACGGCCTTTCAGTGGATGGCGCGGAAGACGTCGTCGAGGCGGGTCTGGCCGGCCTCGAGGTCGCGCAGTTCGATCGCGTTGTCGTGCGCCCAGCCGAGCAGCTGGTAGAGGTCCCTGGGCAGGTCGGTGGTGCGTACCGTCCAGCGGCCGTCGCCGTCGTCGGTGGCCGGCAGCGGCGGCGGGACCGCGGCCGGCAGCGTCACCCGGATGACGGACGGCAGCGTGGCGGTCAGCTCGGAGACCGTGCCCTCACGGTGGAACGCGCCGCGGTGCATCAGGCCGATCCGGTCCGCGCGCTGCTGCGCCTCCTCCAGGTAGTGCGTGGTGAGCACGATGGTGGAGCCGTCCTCGCGCAGCCGGTCGACCGCGTTCCAGAGCGCGTCCCGGGACTGGATGTCCAGGCCGGTGGTCGGCTCGTCCAGGAAGATCAGCTCGGGCGCGCCCCAGATCGCGGTGGCGAAGTCGAGCCGCCGCTTCTCGCCGCCGGAGAGCTGGGCGACCGTGGTGCCGGCCTTCCGCGTCAGGTCGGCGACCGCGAGCACGCGGTCGACCGTGTCCTCGCGGCGGCTCAGGCCGCCGATCAGCCCCACCGACTCGCGCACGGTCAGGTCCGGCGAGAAGCCGCTCTCCTGGAGCATGATGCCCATCCGCGGGCGTACGGCGCGGCGGTCACGCGGGTCGTGGCCGAAGACGGTGACCGTGCCGGAGGTCGGCGTCCGGTGGCCCTCGACGATCTCCAGGGTCGAGGTCTTCCCGGCGCCGTTCGTGCCGAGCAGCGCGTAGAGCTCGCCGCGCTGCACCCGGAACGACAGGTCCCGGACCGCGTGGAAGTCGCCGTAGCGGAGGTTCAGGTTCTGCACGTCGATGACCATGCCGTCGATTCCACCGGCCCGGCGCGGCGCGCGGCAGTGTGCCCGCGTCACCGTCGAGACATGACGTGGCGTCACTGCCGCCGGCGCGCGGGCGCGGCCGATACTGAGCGATGACTCTGCCGCCGGATCCGGGGACGCCACCCATGGGCATCACGTTCGACCGCAAGACCGCGACGCGGGGGCAGTTGCGCGTGCTCAACCTCGTCACCGGCCTGCCGCCGATCGTCGGCGCCGGGGCGCTGGTGATCGTGCTCGACGCCCGCACCTGGCTGGACGTGCTGGTCATGTGCACCGGCCTGGCCGCGGCCGTGATCACCTTCGAGCGGTGGGCCGCGCACGACCTGTTCCGGGTGGCGCTGCCGTGCCTGGCCGTCACCGTCGTCGTGTGGCCGGTCGGCGCGCTGTGGCTGCACCTGCCGAGCGCGTACTACGGGCTGTGCGTCGTGGGCGCGCACATCGTGCCCCGGGTCCCGCGGTACCGGCGGGCGGCCGCGGTCGCGCTGGTCGGCTACGTCGCGGCCGTGGGCGGGCTGCACCTGGCGCTGTTCGGCGGCGAGCTGCCGGGCGCGCTGGTCGACTACGTGATGCTGCCGACCGGCGTCACCGCCGTGGTGGCCGGGTTCATGTTCCCGAACAAGCGCTTCTACGACGTGGTGCAGGAGCTGGAGGAGTCGCGCGAGCGGGAGGCGGAACTGGCCGTGGCGCGCGAGCGGGTGCGCTTCGCCGGCGACCTGCACGACATCCAGGGGCACACGCTGCACGTGGTGAAGTTGAAGACCGCGCTGGCGCAGCGGCTGGTCCGCACCGACCCGGCACGCGCGGAGGAGGAACTGCGCGAGATCCACGCGCTGGTCAGCGACACCATCACGCAGACCAAGGAGCTGGCGTACGCGCAGCGGCGGCTCAACCTCACGGCCGAGCTGGAGAACGCGAAGAACCTGTTCGAGGCGGCCGGCATCCGGGTCGAGGTGACCCGCGAGGGCGACGAGACCGGCGCGCGGGTGCTGCTCGGGCAGGTGCTGCGCGAGACCACGACGAACATCCTGCGCCACGCGCAGGCCACCGAGGTACGGATCACGCTCACCGGGTCCGGCATCACCATCGTCAACGACGGCGTGCGCGACGACGCGCCGCCGGAGCTGCGCGGGCTCTCCGCGCTGCGGCAGCGGGTGGTGGATGACGGCGGCGAGCTGACCGCGGAGCGGCGCGACGGCCGGTTCATCACGGCCGCCGGCTGGGAGGGGACGCGATGACGACCGTGGTGCTGGCCGACGACGAGGCGCTGCTGCGCAAGGCGATGGCCGCGCTGCTGCCGATGGAGGGCGACATCACCGTCCTGGCCGAGGCCGCGGACGGTGACGAGGCGGTGCGCGAGACGCTGCGCCACCGGCCGGACGTGCTCGTCATCGACCTGGAGATGCCCGGCACCGACGGGCTCGGCGCGGTCGCGGAGATCCGCCGTGCCCGGCCCGGGCAGGTGATCCTGATGCTGACCCGGCACGCGCGCCCCGGCGTGCTGCGCAAGGCGCTGAAGCTGGGTGTGCAGGGGTTCGTCAGCAAGTCCGCCGAACCCGCGCACATCACCTCGGTGATCGCCACGCTGCACGCCGGCCGGCGCTGGATCGACCCGGACGTGTCCGCGCTCGCGGTGATCGACGACTGCCCGCTGACGGACCGCGAGCTGGACGTGCTGCGGGTGACCGGCGAGGGCTACTCCGTGGCGGACATCGCGGCCCGGCTGCACCTCGCGCCCGGCACGGTCCGCAACTACCTCTCCAACGCCATGCAGAAGACCCAGACCCAGACCCGCCACGAGGCCGCCCGGTACGCGCGCGAGCACGACTGGCTCTGAACGGGGCGTGCGCGCCGCCGTTAACATCGGGGCATGCTGACGGCACGGAGAGCGAGCATGTGGCGCGACAGGTACGAGATCGGCGCGGACGGCAGGGAGATCACCACCTGGAGCGGCTCGTTCTGGCGGCAGGGCGGCGACTTCGCACTGGACGGGCGGTCGTACCGGGTGCGCAGCTCCGTGATGGGGCGCTCGTACACGATGACCGACGACGGCGGGCGCACCATCGCGTCGGCCAGCCGGGTCGGGCGGAAGCGGTGGACCGTCGAGGCGGACGGCCGGACGTACCACTTCCGCCGCGCCTCGTTCTGGAGCGGCGACCAGGAGCTGCACGACGACGTCGGCCACCGGGGCTCGATCCGGCGCACCGGCTTCTGGCGCACCGGCGTGGTCGCGGACCTGCCCGGCCTGCCGCCGCCGATCCAGGTGTTCGTGCTCGGCGTGGTCATCTCGATGTGGAACGCGGAGCAGGCTGCCGTGGCGGGCGCCTGACCACGGCGTCCCGCGGCCCGGCCGCGATCAGGCGGCGCAGCGCGGGCGTCAGCGGGCGCTCCACCAGGCGGTGGACCAGCCAGGCCAGCGCCAGCAGCGCCGCGACGGCGGCCACCAGCAGCACGGGCGCGGGCAGGCCGACGCGCTCGTGCGCGTACCGCATCATGGTGAAGCCGACCCGCGGATGCAGCAGGTAGAACGGGTACGACACCGCACCGGCGACGGCCAGCGGGCGCCAGTTCCACCGGTCGGTGGCGCCGAGCGCGACGGCCAGCAGCACGCCGTACGCCAGCGTGATGATCAAAAGTGCGGGCCGGACCGGCACCGGGAAGCCCGGGTTGGCGAACAGCACCCGCTCCCGCACCCGGAACAGGCTTACGAGCCAGGACCCGGCGAGCAGCGCCCAGAGCGGGACGCTCGGGCCGGAACGGCGGATCAGGTGGATCGTCATGCCGGCGACGAAGCACGGCGCGAACTGCGGCATCACCAGCTCGGCGAGCGGCACGCCCGGCGGCACCAGGACCGAGGCGGTCAGCCAGACCACGCACGGCTTCTGAGGCGGCGCGGGCGCTTCTCCTCAGGTCGGGGCGGGCGTGACCGATCGGGGCGTCGACAGAGCCGTCGCCGTCTTCCGGGGTGGTCGCACATGCCGCGCAGCGCCGCGCGTCGTACCGTAGGTGTCCTGCCGGCCGTCGTGCTGGTGCTGCTGGCCGGGGTCGCGGTCGCGCCGCCACCGGCGGCGGCGGTCGTGCTGCCGCGCTGTGGGGACGGCGGGACGCCCGCGGTCGTCGCGCTGCACGATCCGCACTTCTACGTCGACTCCGCCGCCACCGCGATGCTGCTGTCCGGGTTCGCCGGCTACCGGGTGGAGGCCGGTGCGTCGGCCCGTGGGCGGCTGTGGCTGCAGGTGGGCGGGTTCACCGGCGGCGTGCTCGGCCTGGCGCCGGGACAGCCGGCGGCGGCCGCGCTCCCGGCCCTGTCCAGCGGCGGCAGCGCGGCCCGGTACCTGCTGCTGACCGCGACCGGCACCACCACGATCCCGCAGTCGCACACCGTGACCCTGTTCGACGGCACGCCCGCGTCCGGGACCGCGCTGTGCACGCGGCCGTTCACCTACACGGACGTGGTGGACACGATCAAGGCGCTGGCGAACAAGGTGCAGAGCGTCTCCGCGTCCGTGCCGTCGGGGTCGGCGAAGCTCGGCGACGTGGTCACCGTGACCGTGCAGGGCGACACCGGCACGCTGGGCGCCGGGCCGCCGAACGACCCCGGGGTGCTGTCCTACACGCCGAACGCGCTCGGCAACTTCCCGGCCGGGGCGTGGCGGCTGGAGCGCACCGAGCTGACGATCTCGCCGGACGGCACGGCGCCGCCGCTCACCTACACCGACCGGCTGTACCTGACCGGCGCCAGCGGGCCGGCCCGGCCGTACACGGCCCGCTACGTGTTCCGGGCGATCGGGCCGAGCGCCGTCGCCGCGCCGCTGAAGCCGATCCAGTACATCGCCAGCGGCACCCAGGTCAAACACACCGACATCGGGGGTACGGCGCTGGGCGCGCTCCCGCCGGTCGACGTGACCGCGCCGATCACCGTCGGCAAGGAGGCCGGCCCGGACCTGCTGCCGGCCGGCGGCGGGCTGGTCACGTACACGCTGACCCTGACCAACGCGGCGAGCACCGCCGGGCTCGTCGACTGGGTGTCCGACACGCTGCCGGACGACTCGGCCTACCAGACCGGCACGATGCGGATCGGCGGCCGAACCGTCGCGGACCCGGCCGTCACCGGGCGCACCATGGTCGTGCAGGGGCCGATCGCGGTCCCGGCCGGGGGCAGCCTCCGGCTCTCCTACCAGGTGCGGCTCGGCGCGACCGCCGGCACCCGGACCAACGCGGCCGTGGCCCACTTCGGCGAGGTGGTCCTGGACCGCAGCGCCGACGTGACCGCCTCGGCACCGGCCACCGCCGCCGTCACCGTGGTCAGCGCCGCCGGCCTGAGCGTGCCGTCCGTGACCGTCTCCACCGCGGCCGGCAACCCGGTGACCGTGGACCCGGTGGCCGGGGTGACCGCGCCGTCCGGGCTGCCGCTGCGGATCACCGCGCTCGGCGCGCCGGGCGGCGGCGCGGCGGTGCTCGGTGCCGACGGCTCGGTCACCTACAACCCGGCCGCGGGCGCGTCCGGCACCGTGTCGTTCGGCTACACGGCCACCGACGGCTACAGCACCGGATCGGGCACCGTCACCGTGAACGTCACGCCGGTGGCCGCCGCCGACCTCTACAGCACCGGGCGGAGCACCACGCTGACCGCGTCCACCGGCGTGCTGGCCAACGACGCGTGCACCGGCTGCACGGTGAGCACGACGCCGGTCAGCGGGCCGGGCAGCGGCACGCTGACCATGTCCGGGAACGGCACGTTCAGCTACGTGCCGGCCGGCAGCACCAGCGGGACGGTCACGTTCACCTACCGGGCCACGGACGCGGCGGGGCGCACGGCGGACGGGCAGGTCACGATCAACGTGGCGGACCTCGCGCCGGACTTCGCCGCCACCGCGTACCAGACCGCGATCAACCCGCTGCCGCTCCAGGCCAACGATCCCGGGTGCGGCAACGCGTGCCGGCCCCAGGCGGGCACGGCGCCGGCGCTGGGCGCGGTCGTCTACCCGACCGGCGGCGGCAGCGTCGTCTCGTACACGCCGCACGCCGGCGTGTGGGGGCTGGACGTGTTCGCCTACGGGGTCACCGGCAACAGCGGCGGCGTCACCACCCCGGTCACGATCCTGGTCGGGCCGCCGGCGGTGGCCCGGCAGACGGCCTACGGCACCGCGGTCACCGGCGCGCTGCCCGCCGGCGGCTCGTGCGGGCGATGCGCCTACGCCCCCGGCACCGCGCCCGCGCACGGCACCGTCACGGTCGACGCGTCCACCGGGGCGTCGACCTACCGGCCCGCGTCCGGGTACGCGGGCACGGACTCCTACACCTACGAGGTGCGGGACCCGGTCAGCGGGCTGCGCACCACCGGGACCGTGACCGTCACGGTCGGGCCGCGCGCCGAGGACGACACCGCCTCGGTGCTGCTCGGCGCCACCGTCACCGGCGACGCGTCGGCCAACGACGCCTGCCCGGCCACCTGCACCCGGCAGTTGCTGACCGGGCCGTCCTCGGGCGCGCTGACCTTCAATCCGGACGGCACCTACTCGTACACGCCGGGCGGCACCATCGGCGCGTTCACCGCCACCTACCGGGTCACCAGTTCCGTGTCCGGCGCGGTGGCCGCGGACGGCACCATCCGGCTGACCGTGGGCGGCGCGGCCGACGACACCGCCACCACCGCACCCGGCCAGGCGGTCACCGTCGACGTGCGCGCCAACGACCCCTGCGCCTGCGTGCTCACCGCGGTCGGGCAGCCGCCGTCGGGCACGGCGGCGATCAGCAACGGGGCGGTGGTCTACACCCCGGCCGCCGGGTTCACCGGGCGGGTCACGATCCCGTACACGGTCGGCCAGGGCGGGGTCACCACCGGCGCGACCCTGGTCGTGACCGTGACCCCGCAGGCCGTGGCCGACACCGTCACCACCGTCGCCGGCACGCCGATCGAGGTATTACCGCTGGTCAACGACGTGTGCGCGGGGTGCGCGCTGACCGGCACCGGGCAGCCCGGCAGCGGAACGGCGAGCGTGTCCGGCGGCGTCGTCACGTACACGCCGGCCGGGGCGGGAACGGTCACGTTCCCGTACGGCGTCACGGACGAGTCCGGATCGACGGCGGCCGGAACGATCACGGTCCGCGTCGTGGCGGCACCCGCGGTCGCGGACGACGCCGTGGCCACGGTCGCCGCGGCACCGGCCGTCGCGGACGTGCTCGGCAACGACGTGTGCGCCGGATGCGCGGTGACGATCACCGGCGATCCGCGCTCCGGGACGGCGACCGTGGACGTGCGCGGGCGCGCGGTCTACCTGGCGGCGCCCGGGTTCAGCGGGGTGGACACCTTCCGCTACACGGCGACCGATCCGGGCACCGGCGCGTACGCGACGGCGGTCGTCACCGTCACCGTGGCGCCGTCCGGCCGGGACGACGAGGCGTACACCCGGATCGGTGTGCCGGTCGACGTCCCGGTGCTGGACAACGACGCGTGCACGTCCTGCACCGTGCAGGCGACCGTGACGGCCGGGCAGGTCAGCGCGTCGGTCGCCGGCGGGACGGTCACCGTCACGCCGAACCCGGGCTGGACCGGCACCGCGACCGTCGGCTACACCGCGACCGACCCGGTCACCGGCCTGACCGCCACCGCGACGGTCACCGTGGACGTCAACGACGCCCGGCCCGACTCCGCCACGGCCGCGGCCGGTGCCCCGGTCGCCGGCCTGGACGTGCTGGCCAACGACTACTGCCCCGGGTGCGCGGTCACCGCGGTCACGGCGGCGACCTTCGGCACCGCCTCCGTCCAGGGCGGCACGGTGAGCTGGCAGCCGCCGGCCGGCTTCGCCGGGGTGGCGTCGTTCGGCTACACCGCCGGGACCGGCGGGCACACCGTCACCAGCACGGTACGAATCCTCGTCGCACCCGCGGCCGTCCCCGTCGCCGTGCCCGCGGGCCAGGCCGGGACCGTCACGCCGGTGCCGTCCGGGAACTGCCCCGGATGCGCCCTGATCCCGCTCACCGGTCCGGAGCACGGCGACGTCGACGGGGGCGGTGCCGGGTTCACCTACACGCCGGTGCCCGGATACCAGGGGCCGGACACGTTCGACTACCGCGTCACCGACCCGGTCTCGAAGCGCACCGTCACCGCCACCGCGCTGCTCACCGTGGGCGGGCAGGCGCCGCCGGCCAAGGTGACCGTCAGCGCGAGCCCGGTGACCGTGGCGGCCGAGCCGCGGGACGGGGACGCGGTGACCTGGCGGTGGACGGTGACCAACAGCGGCGGCCAGAGCCTGCGGGCGATCGGCGCGGTCGCCGCCGACGGCGGGTCGGTCGCCTGCCCGGGCGCCACGCTCGCGGTCGGCGCCGGCATGGAGTGCACGGCCGCCCGGACGCTCACCCAGAACCAGATCGACGCGGGCACGGCCACGGCCGGCCTGGCCGTGACCGCGACGCCGGACACCGGCGGCGACGTCACCGACGGTGCACCGGCGACGGTGACGCTGACGCACGCGGCGCGGCTCGGGGTGACGGCGGCCGCGGTCCCGCAACCGGGCGACCTGATCGGGATCACGTACACGGTGACCAACACCGGCAACGTCACGCTGCGGCACCTCGGCGTCGTGCTGAGCCCGGGCGCGATCGCGCTGGCCTGCGCGGCGGTCACGCTGGCCCCGGGGGCGGGCACGGCGTGCACCGGTCAGCACGCGGTCACGCCGGCGGACCGGACCGCGGGGACGTGGAACGCGACCGGGACCGCGACGGCGGACCCGCCCGGGAGCGCAGCGGCGGTGACCGGGCAGCAGGCGGTGTCCGTGCAGCTCACCGTGGCGTCACCGGCGCCATCGGTCTCACCGTCGGCGCCGGTTTCGCCGTCGATCTCGCCGTCGCCGTCGATCGCGCCGTCGCCGTCGGTTTCGCCGTCGCCGTCGGTGACCCCGTCGGCATCGGCCACGCCTTCGGTGTCCGCCTCGCCGTCCGTGTCCCCCACCGCCTCGCCGACCGTGTCCCCCACCGCGTCGCCGACCGTGGCTCCCACCGCCGGCAGCGCGGTGCTCGGCGTGGTCTGGTTCGACCGGAACCAGGACGGCGACCGGGACCCCGGCGAGTGGCCGCTGCCCGGCGTCCAGGTGCGCATCAGCCGGGTCACCGGCGACGGCGCCGCCCTGGCCGCCGCCACCGCGGTCCCGTCCCGCACCGCCACCACCGCCGCCGACGGCGGTTATCGCTTCGCCGGCCTGCCGCCCGGCGATTACCGGGTGACCGCGGCCGTCAGCGCCGACGGCTTCTCCTACAGCTCCGACAGCGACGGCGACGACGACTGGTCCGTCACCGTGCGCACCGGCGACGCCGCCACCGCGACCGCCGAGTTCGCCGGCATCGGCCGCGGCGCGTTCGACGGTGTCATCTACGACAACGCGACCGGCGCCCCGATCGCCGGCGCGAACGTCACCTGCCGCTGGGCCGGCCTGGACGACGTCATGCGCACCGCCGACGACGTCCTGATGACCGTCGACGCGAGCCCGACCGGCGGCTTCACGCTGACCAGCCTTCCCTACGGCGCCTACGAGTGCGGCGGCCGGGACCCGCGCACCGGCGCGGCGTCGGCCGTCGCCCAGGTCGCGGTGCTCAGCGCCGACCGGCAGCACGTACCGCTGCCGGTCGGCACCACGGACTCCGGGCCGGACCTGCCCACCACCGGCGACGGCGTGCTGCCGCTGGTCGGCACCGGCCTGCTCCTGCTCATCACCGGCGCCGTGGCCGCGTCCGCCGGCCGTCGCCGCCGGCTATAGACCGAACGCGAGCAGCACGTTGCCGTACGGGCTGGGGTAGGCCGGGGCGTATCCGGACTGGACGTACAGCATGCCGTCGGCGACCACGGCGCCGCCGTTGCCGGAGATGGCGCTGCCGAAGCCGGTCAGGCCGTTGACGCCCTGGAACTCGCGGATGGTGTCGAACTCCCACAGGATCGCGCCGGTGGCGGCCGAGTAGATGCGCATCTTGCCGTCGTTGCTGCCCTCGTAGACCAGGCCGGGGGTGCTGGTGACGGCCGGCGTGTGGGCCGGTGCGCAGATGCCGGGCGGGAACGCGGCGGCGCCGCCGGTGGTGCAGCCGTCCGCGGGGCTCGGCGTCTCCCACAGCACCTGCCCGGTCGCCGGGCTCAGCGCGAACAGTGTGCCCGGGTCCGCGAAGTACGTCGCCACGTACAGCCGGTGACCGTCGAAGCTGCTCCCCCACTGGATGCCGGAGATGCCGCCGCTGGGCCACGGCACGGAGAGCTGCCGCCGCCACTCGACCGCGCCGGTCCGCGCGTCGAACGCGTGGTAGACGCCGCTCTTCTGGCCGACCCCGACCAGCGTACGGCCGGGAAGGCGGATGATGTTCGGCGTCGCGCCGATGTCGTAGTCGAGCGCGCTGCCGTCCTTCAGTCCCGGGCAGTACCCTTCCGCGTCCGGCTCGTTGCACAGGCTCCGCCACGTGTCCGAGTCGGTGACCTGCTGCTTCCACCGCACCGCGCCGCTGCGCGCGTCCAGTGCCAGCAGCGAGTCGAAGTCGCCCTCGCTGCCCGTGTAGTTCTGCCCGGTGCCGACGTAGAGCGTGCCGGTCGCCGGGTCGATCACCGGGGAGCTCCAGACGCCCGCGCCGGACGGCTCGAACCGCGCGGCCCCGCTCGGCCAGGTGCCCACCTGCCGCGGCTCCGGCACGGTCCAGTACCGCCAGGCCAGTTCGCCGGTGCGCGCGTCGATCGCGTCCAGGTGACCACGGAACGTGCAGCACGGGTAGTCCTCGCCGCCCGTGTTCTCCGCGCTGGACGCGCCGATGTAGATCTTCCCGTCGTAGTAGAGCGGCGAGCTGGTGTGCCAGCCCATCGGGTGCGGCTCGGTGTCCCGGGCCCACACCACGCGGCCGGTCCGCTGGTCCAGCGCGTACACGTACCCGCGGCTGTCGCCGAAGAAGACCTTGCCGGCCGCGACCGCGGGCCCGTCCAGCACGACCGCGTCGCCGGCCTCCGGGTCCACCGAGGTCAGCGTGAACGTCCAGCGGGTGGCGCCGGTCTTCGCGTCGCGCGCGTAGAACCGCCCGTCCGGACCGCCGAAGTAGATCACGCCGTCCACCACCGCGGGCTGGCTCTTGACCGGCGTCTCGGTCTCCGGGTACGCGAACGCCCACTTCAGCGTGAGGCGTCCCGCGGTCGCCGGGTTGATGCGCCGCTCGTCCGCGTTGTGCCGCGAGCCGCGCGTGTCGCCCTGCCAGGTCGGCCAGTCACCGCGGTGGCGGGTGGCCGCGGCGGCCGGATCCGCGGCGACGACGAGCAAGGGAAGTATCGTCGCCATCGCGGCGATACGGCGGAAGACGCGCATGTCCATCACCCCCGTGCGGCGGTGTGGCGTGCGCCATCATGGACCGCCGCGCCCACTGTAGAGGTCGATGTCCATCGAGGTCTGTCGTCTTCCCGATCGGCCGCCGCGGCCGGGCGCGGTCACAGCGCGACGTAGACCAGCTTCACCGGTACGGTGTCGACGCCGGCCGGGCCGGAGCCGCCGAAGACCTCCAGGCGTACCGTCCAGGTGGTCGACGTGATGTCGCCGGGCAGCATGCCGAGCCAGGCGGTGAACGACGCGCAGTCGCGGTAGATGGCGATCTTGTCCTTGATCGGGCCGCCGTGCGGGACCGCGCTGCCGGAGCAGAGCACCTTCCGGACGCCGCCCCTGCCGTGCGCGGTCCACCGGAACCGGGTGCCCGGCACGGCCTTCTTGCCGTCCACGCCCTTGCCCGCGAACGCGATCGCCACCGGATCGCCGTGCAGCGACTGCCTGGTCAGCGGCCCGGCCGGCGTGGTGATCGTCGCGGTCGGCGTGGGCAGCGGGCCGGCCTGCGCGACGGTCGCGCCCATCGTCGCCGCCAGCACCCCGGCCGCGATCCCCGCCGATGTGGTCTTGCCTCTCATCTCGTCCCCCTGTCGTGATGACTCCTCCCGGTAGCCAAGCCCGGTCGCCGGCCGGGCGGGCGGCGAACGCGGGACAACCAGCCGATCGGCCGGATCACCGGGCCGAAAGTCGCGGGAGGGTGACCGGCAAGCGCGACACCGCGTCCTGGTGCCTTCGTGCGGATCACGGGAACGTCCGGTCCGCCGAACTACGGCCGCCGGATGCGCGTCAGTACCAGCAGGAACGCGCCCAGCACGATCATCGCGAACCCGAGCGCGGCCGGCCCGGTCACGCGGAGGCCGGTGACCGGCAGGCCACCGCCGCGGACCGCGGTGGCGACCAGCGTGCGGGGCTCGCCGTCCGGTCCGGCGCCGCGCGCGAGCAGCGTGACCACGCCGTCCGGGGGCACCACCACGGCGGTCAGGCCGCCGTCCGTGTCCGCGGCCGGCATCGCCAGCGTGGCCGGTCCGGTGCCGTCCGCGCGATACCCGGCCAGCGCCACGGACGAGCGCGGCAGGAACCCGGCGCCCCGGACCTCGACGCGCGCCCCGGCCCGCCTCGTCTGAAGATCAAAAGCATCCGCCGGTACGGACGCCGGCGCGCTCGGCGAGCCCGGGGTGCTCCGGCCCGGCGCGTAGGCGGGCGCGCTCGTCCCGTTGGAACGCACGCTGATCCGGTACGAGACGCCCGCGCGGGCGCCGAGCACGCAGCCGAACGTGCGCCAATCGAGCGTCGCGCAGCTGGCGCCGCCCGGCTCCGCGTAGGCGACGTAGTGCGACAGCCCGGTGTCCACCGCGGGACTCCGCCAGCTCACCCGGATCGACGACACCCCGGGCTCGGCCACCACGTCCACCGGCGGCGCCGGCGCCGGCGCGTGCGCCGAGGCGGTCGGGGCCGTGGCGATCAGGCCCGCGGCGGCCAGCGCCGTGACCAGTGCGAATCTCAACATCACGAGGGACAAAATAGACAAAACCGACGTGATGCCGGGTTCGCCGCGCCGTCGTCACCGCAGCGGGCGGCAGAACAGCGCGGCCGGGCCGCCGGAGGAGCCGATCCGCCGGGTGAACGCGACACCGCCCGCGTACTCACCGTCGGCGCACTGGCCCTTGGAGCGCTGGTACGCGAACTCGCCGCCCGGCTCACCGGCCGGCCGGTTGTCGCCGCGGTCGAACCAGACCGTGCGCCCGCCGGCACCCAGCGCGCCCGTCACGGCCGTGCAGAGCGCGCTGGACACGACCGCGCCGCGCACCGCGTACCCGGTCATCACGTGCCCGGCCGGGCACTGGAACTTCGTGTAGCCGCTCGCCCAGTCCGGGGTGACGTGCCGCTCGTCCGTGACGACCTGGTAGGCGGCGGTCGTACCGATGCCGGAGACGTCCGTGCACAGGCCGCGGTTGCCGCTGTGGCTCAGCCCGATCAGGCGCTGGCCGTCCGGGCAGGCGGCCTTACGCGCGCCGCCGTCCCAGTCGCCGGCCGCCCGCATCCGTGCCGACCGCACGAAGTCGCCGTGGTCCGGGCTGAGCATCGACCAGCGCGCGACCGGCGCGACCGGGCCGGTGCGGCCGGGCGCGGCGACCAGCCGGTCCCAGTCGGCGGCGCGCCAGTCACCGCCGTCGCGGACCGTGCTCCGCACGCCGGCGCGGTCCCAGTGGATCAGCGCCCACCCGTTGGTCGCCTTGGCCTCGCCCCAGCCGACCAGCGGCCAGTACGCGAAGTCCGCGTCCGCCTGGATCAGGTAGTCCACGAAGTTGCCGAACCAGGCCCGCTGCGCCGCGCCGGTGCCGGGACTGCCGCCGACGCCGAACTCGCTGATCCACACCGGGGCGGTGAAGTGCCGGCCGGACTCCGCCGCCACGTAGAACGCCTCCCGGTACAGCGTGGCGAACAGCTCCTCGCGGCTGAGGTCCCGGTACCGCGGGTCGCTGGTCTCGCCGACGCCGGTCGCGCCGCTGTGCCGCGAGCCGGTGTAGTCGTAGAAGTGCGCGGAGTAGACCAGCTTGCCGGAGACCGTGAGCGTGTGCGACAGCCGGCCCACCGGCGTCAGCGTCGGCCGCCCGTGGTCGAAGCCGTCGACCGGCAGCCCGTACCAGTTGATGCCCTCCACGATGATCAGCAGGTTCGGGTTCGCCTCCGCGAGGATCCGCTCCCCCGCCCGCTGCGACGCCGCGAACCAGTCGTGCGCGTCGCCGAGGCCCCAGTTGGGATCGTCGAACACGTCCCGGCGCACCTCGTTGTAGAGATCCGCGCCCACCACGCGCGGGTTGTCCCGGTAGCGCGCGGCCATGAACACCCAGTCCTGCTCCCACGCGGCCGCGGTCTGCGCCGAGTTCCACCGCTCGTTGCCGTCCACGCCGCAGCACCAGCGCGTGGTGTTGGTGTGGTTGTTCAGGATGACCGCCAGTCCCGCGCCGGTCAGCGCGGCCACCACCGCGTCGTAGACCTGCAGCGGCGTCCGCCCGCGCAACTGCGGGTTCGCGGCCACGTCCGCGTCCGCCACCGGCCGCGCGTCCCGGATCATCTCGTTCGAGAACGGCAGCCGTACGCTGTTCAGCCCCAGCTCCGCGAAGCTCGCCACGATCTCGCCGACCGGCGCCCGGTCCAGCCCCATCGGGATGCGGTGCGCGTTCTCGCCCGCGTGGTGGTTCGCGTCCACCGCCGTGTCGCCCGAGCCGGTCCAGGTGCCGCTGGCGCCGTGCCAGTTCCCCGATTTCAGCTTGAACCGTGCTCCGGTCGCGTCCACGACGTACCGCCCGCGCGTGCTGAGCGGCGCCGTCCAGCCGTCCACCTCCGGCGCGGACGCCCGCGCCCCCGTGTCCGTGGCCACCAGCGTGGACACCACCAGCAGCATCGCGGTCAACGCCCGCACGACCATGCCACACCCCTCTCGGATCGACGGCGATCCATTATCACCCGGGTGCGGCGATCGGCGTCAGAACAGGGCGAGCTGACCCGGGCTGGGCTCGCGGCGGTGGCGCTGCGGCCGGCGGAAGACCGGCGGGTGCGGCTCCGTGACGCGCGTGTTCCGGGTGGCGGTCAGCGCCCAGAGCGCCGGCCCGAGGGTGGGCCCGCCGGAGACGGCCAGCGCGGCCCGGACCGTGGCGGTGTCCAGCGGCAGCCGCGCGCCGTCCAGGTGCGGAATCGGCAGGTCCGCGCGCATGCGCATCAGCCGGCGGTTGCGCGCCACCACCTGCCGCGCGTCGGGCGCGGCCAGCCGCTCCGCCGCCTGCTCACCGACCGCGGCCCGGACCGCGTGCCCGCCGGCGTCCAGGTCGGCCCAGGCCGCGTCGACCGTGCCGAGCGACGCGAGCAGCCGCGCCGAGATCGCCGCGCCGAAGCCGCGTACCCCCGGAAGGTTGTCCGACGGGTCGCCGCGCAGCGCCGCGTAGTCCAGGTATTGGTGCGGGTGCACGCCGCACAGCTCGTGCAGCCCCGCCGCGTCGATCAGCACCGCCTCGTCGAAGCCCCCGTTGCGGATTCGCAGCACCGAGGTGGCGTCGTCGATCAGCGCGAACGCGTCCCGGTCGCTGGTCATCAGGATCGACCGCCAGCCCGCCCGGCGCGCCTGCGCCGCGCTGCTGGCCAGCACGTCATCGGCCTCGTAGCCGCCGGGCACCACCGTGCACAGCCCCGCCGCGCGCAACAGCCCCGGCGCCGCCGCGAGCTGCGCCACCAGCTCGCCCGGTTTGTCCGGCCGATGGGCCTTGTAGCCGGGATAGTCCGCCCGCCGCGCCGACTCCTCCGGGCAGTCGAACCCGACCACGACCGCATCCGGCCGCAGCCGCGCCACGGCCCGCGCCGCGTACCGCGCGAAGCCCCGCAACGCCCACGCGTCGAGCTCCCCCGCGTCCGCCGCCCCGGCATGGTACGTCCGGTGCATCAGACTGTTCCCGTCCAGCACGAGCAACAGCGGCCCCGGATTCGACACCCAGGAAGCGTAGCGCTCAGGTTCGGGCACACCGGGGAGTGGTCGCGGACGTAGGCTCGGCGCCATGACGACGACGGAGACGCGGACGCTCGGGGTGCCGGGCGCGGAACTGGTCTACGACGTGCGCGGGCCGCTGCCGGCCGCGGACGGGCGACCGCCGCTGCTGATGATCGGCCAGCCGATGACCGCCGACGGGTTCCAGGCGCTCGCCGGGCACTTCACCGACCGGACCGTGGTCACCTACGACCCGCGCGGCCTGGGGCGCAGCACCCGCACGGACGGCCGGACCGACCACACCCCGCAGCGGCAGGCGGAGGATCTGCACCTGCTGATCGAGGCGCTCGGCGCGGGACCGGTCGAGCTGTTCGGCAGCAGCGGGGGCGCCGTCACCGGGCTGGAGCTGGTCACGCGGCACCCGGGTGACGTGGTCACGCTGGTGGCGCACGAGCCGCCGATCAACGCGGTGCTGCCGGACGCGGAGGCGGCGGAGCGGGCGCGGGACGGGTTCCACCAGGCGTACCAGAAGGGCGGCTGGGGCGCCGGCATGGCCGCGTTCGTGGCGATGACCTCCTGGCAGGGCGAGTTCACCGAGGCGTACTTCGCGCAGCCGGCGCCGGACCCGGCCGCGTTCGGCATGCCGGCGGACGACGACGGCACGCGGGAGGACCCGCTGCTGTCGAAGGCGTCGTGGGCGGTCTCCGACTACCGGCCGGACGTGGCGGCGCTGACGGCGGCGCCGGCCCGGGTGGTGATCGCGGTGGGCGAGGAGACCGGCGACACCTACACCGGGCGGACCGCGGTCGCGCTGGCCCGCCTGCTGGGCCAGGAGGCCGCGATGTTCCCGAGCCATCACGGCGGGTTCATGGGCGGCGAGCACGGCTACGCGGGCAAGCCGCCGGAGTTCGCCGCCCGGCTGCGGGAGATCCTCGGCTGACCGGGCCGGCGTACCCCCTTAACCGCCCACCGCGCTCTTGAGGTCCTGGGCCCGCTCCGTCCCCTCCCACGGCAGCAGGTCGCGCCCGAAGTGCCCGTAAGCGGCCGTCTGCCGGTAGATCGGCCGCAGCAGGTCCAGGTCGCGGATGATCGCGGCCGGGCGCAGGTCGAAGACCTCCGTGATCGCCCGCTCGATCCGCTCCGCCGGCACGTTCTCCGTCCCGAACGTCTCCACCGACACGCTCACCGGGTGCGCGCGGCCGATCGCGTACGCCACCTGCGTCTCGCACCGCTCCGCCAGCCCCGCCGCCACCACGTTCTTGGCGACCCACCGCATCGCGTACGCCCCCGACCGGTCCACCTTCGACGGGTCCTTGCCCGAGAACGCCCCTCCCCCGTGCCGCGCGTATCCGCCGTACGTATCGACGATGATCTTCCGTCCGGTCAGTCCCGCGTCCCCCATCGGCCCGCCGATCTCGAACCGCCCGGTCGGGTTGACCAGCAGCCGGTACCCGGCCACGTCCAGGTCCAGCGAGGCCAGCACCGGCTCCACCACCCGCTCCCGCACGTCCGGCACGAGCAGCCCGTCCAGCGACACCTCCGGCGCGTGCTGGCTGGAGACCACCACCGTCTCCAGCCGCACCGGCCGCGCGCCGTCGTAACCCACGGTGACCTGGGTCTTGCCGTCCGGCCGCAGGTACGGCACGGACCCGTCCCGGCGCACCTCCGCGAGCCGGCGCGCCATCCGGTGGGCCAGCGCGATCGGCAGCGGCATCAGCTCCGGCGTCTCCGCGCAGGCGAAGCCGAACATCATGCCCTGATCGCCGGCGCCCTGCGCGTCCAGTTCCTCGGCGGAGCCGTCCTCCCGGCGCTCGACCGCGGTGTCGACGCCGCGCGCGATGTCCGGCGACTGCGCGCCGATGGACACGCTGACGCCGCAGGAGGCGCCGTCGAAGCCCTTGGCGGACGAGTCGTACCCGATGCCGAGCACGACGTCGCGGACGATGGCCGGGATGTCCGCGTACGCCCGGGTGGTCACCTCGCCGGCCACGTGCACCTGACCGGTAGTAATCAGCGTCTCCACCGCGACGCGGCTGCGCGGATCGTCCGCGAGCAGCGCGTCCAGGATGCCGTCGCTGATCTGGTCAGCGATCTTGTCCGGGTGCCCCTCGGTCACCGACTCGGACGTGAACAGGCGCATGACGGTCCCCCTAAGAGATCAAACCCGTGTCGTGCTTGGCGGTACGGAACAGCGGGTGGTCGATGAGGTCGCGCAGGTACGGCGCGGTGGTGCGCACGCCCTGCCCCTCGATGCCGAACTCGCCGAGCGCGCGCCGCATGCGGGCCATCGCCTGCTCCCGGTCCGGCGCCCAGGCGATCACCTTGGCCAGCAGCGAGTCGTAGTCCGGCGGCACCCGGTAGCCGGCGTACCCGTGCGTGTCCACGCGGACGAACTGCCCGCCCGGCGGCAGGAACGTGGTGACCACGCCGGGCGTGGGCAGGAAGTCGCGCGCCGGGTCCTCCGCGTTGACCCGGCACTCGATCGCCACGCCGTCGAGCCGCACGTCCTCCTGGCGCAGCGTCATGCGTTCGCCGGCCGCGATCAGGATCTGCTCGCGGACCAGGTCGACGCCGGTGACCATCTCGGTGACCGGGTGCTCGACCTGGAGCCGGCAGTTGACCTCCATCAGGTGGAAGTCGTTCTCCCGCCCGACCAGGAACTCGAACGTGCCCGCGCCCACGTAGCCGGCCGCGCGGGCGCCGGTGACCGCGGCCGTGCGGATCCGGTCCAGCAGCTCGTCCGGAAGGCCGGGCGCGGGTGACTCCTCGATCAGCTTCTGGTGCCGGCGCTGCACCGAGCAGTCGCGCTCGCCCAGGTGGATGACGCCGCCGTGGGTGTCCGCGAGCACCTGGACCTCGACGTGGCGGGCGGACTCCAGGAACCGTTCGAGGTAGACCCGGCTGTCGCCGAACAGCGCCTGTGCGGCCGCGCGCGACTCGAGGTATCCGGTGGTCAGCTCGCCCGCGTCGCGGACCACCCGGACGCCGCGGCCACCACCGCCGGCGACCGCCTTGATGATCACGGGGAGGCCGATCCGGTCCGCGGTCTCGCGCGCCTCGGCCGGCGTCTCCACCGCGTGCGTGGTGCCGGGCAGGATCGGCAGGCCGGCCGCGGCCATCAGCGCGCGGGTGCGGGCCTTGTCGGCGAGCCGCGCCATCACGTCCGGCGGCGGGCCGATGAACGTGAGGTCGTTGGCCGCGCAGATCTCCGCGAAGTCCGGGTCCTCGGAGAGGAAGCCGTAACCGGGGTGGACCGCCTCGGCGCCGGCCAGCCGCGCGGCCTCCACGATCGCGGGTGGGCTCAGGTAGCTGCGGCGGCCGGGCGCGGGCCCGATGTGGACGGCGTCGTCGGCGATCCGGACCACGGCGGAGTCCCGGTCGGCCGTGGAGTAGACCGCGATGCTGCGGATTCCCATCTCCCGGCAGGTGCGGGCGACGCGGACGGCGATCTCGCCGCGGTTGGCGATGAGCACTGACTCGAACACGGCGCCCCCGCTCAGCCGGCCACGGCGATCAGGTGCTCGCCGTACTCGACCGGGCTGCCGTCCTCGGCCAGGATCTTGACCACCTCGCCGGCCGCCTCCGCCTCGACCGGGATCATGATCTTCATGGCCTCGATGATCGCGACCTGCTGGCCGGGCCGGACCGTGTCGCCCTCGCGGACGAACGGCTCCTCGCCCGGCTTCGGCGCGCGGTAGAACACGCCGACCATCGGCGCGCTGACGTACGCCAGCCCGGCGTCGGACGACTCCGGCGCGCGCGGAACCGCGGCCGGGGCCGCCTCCGGCGCCGCGGTCTCCGCCCACTCCATCTCCACCATCAGGTCGCCGTGTTGCAGGCGCAGGCGGCGCACCGGCGCCGGCGACGCCGCCAGCAGCCGCGCCACGCTCGTGCAGGCCTCGTCGAGCTCGTCCGTCACCGGTCGGTCCCTCCTTCGTCGACGCCGAGCGCCCGGAAGCGCGCGTGCCGGCGCGCCACGAGCTCCTCGGGGGTACGGGTGAGCAGCGCGGACAGCTCGTGGACGAGCACCGCCCGCAGCCGGCTCGCGGTGTGCGCGGGTGCGGTGTGCGCGCCGCCGTCCGGCTCCGGCACGACCGCGTCCACCACGCCGGTGGCGACCAGGTCGCGCGGCCGCAGCCCGAGCGCGGCCGCGGCCCGCGGCGCCTCCGCCGCGCTCTTCCACAGGATCGCGGCGCAGCCCTCCGGGCTGATCACCGAGTAGATCGCGCCGGAGGCCATCAGCACCCGGTCGGCCACGCCCAGCGCGAGCGCGCCGCCGCTGCCGCCCTCGCCGGTGACCGTCGCGATCACCGGCACCGGGAGCCCGGCCATCAGGCGCAGGTTCTCCGCGATCGCGATGGCCTGGCCGTTCTCCTCGGCCTCCATGCCGTGGTAGGCGCCGGGCGTGTCGATCAGCGTGAGCACCGGGACGCCGAGCTTCGCGGCCATCCGCATCAGGCGCGCGGCCTTGCGATACCCGGCGGGCGTGGCCATGCCGAAGTTGCGCGCGGCCAGGTCCGCGGGCGTGTGCCCCTTCTGCGTGCCGATCAGCATCACCGGCTGCCCGCCGATCCGGCCGAGCCCGCCCACGATCGCCGGATCGTCGCCGGAGGTGCGGTCGCCGTGCAACTCCTGGAACGTGTCCAGCACCGACCCGGCGTAGTCGAGCGTGGTCGGCCGCCCCAGGTGCCGGGCCGTCCGCACCTGCTCCCACGGGTCCGGGTCGGCCAGCGCGGCCGGCTCGGCGATCGGCGCCACGCCGCCGCCGGGCAGGTCGCCGCGGGTGAGCAGCAGCCGGCCCAGCGTCTCGCGCAGCTGCGTGCGCGGCCGGATGCCGTCGATCATGCCGCGGGCCAGCAGGAACTCCGCCGTCTGGAAGCCCTCCGGCAGCGCCGCCCGCATGGTCTGCGCGATGACGCGCGGGCCGGCGAAGCCCAGCCGCGCGCCGGGCTCCGCGATGATCACGTCGCAGAGCGTGGCGAACGACGCGGCCACGCCCCCGTACGTCGGGTCGGTGACCAGGCACACGGTGAGCACGCCGGCCTCGTCCAGCCGGCGCAGCGCCGAGGCGGTCTTGGCCATCTGCATCAGCGACAGCGCGCCCTCCTGCATGCGCGCGCCGCCGGACGCGGCCACGATCAGCAGCGGCGTGCTCGCGTCGCGCGCCCGCTCCGCGGTCTGCGTGATCAGCTCGCCGACCGCGGTGCCGAGGCTGCCGCCGAGAAACCGGAAATCCATCACGGCGGCGAACAGCGGCCGGCCGTGCACGGTGCCGCGCACGCAGACCACGGCCTCGTCCAGCCCGGTCGCGTCCCGGGCCTGAGCCAGCCGCAGCGGGTACGGCCGGGAGTCGACGAACCCGAGCCGGTCCACCGTGGACGCCGTCACGTCCAGCGGCCGCACGCTGCCCTCGTCGAACAGCTGCGCGATCCGCTGCGGCGCGGACAGCGGCTCGTGGTGGCCGCACTCCGGGCACACCCGCAGGTTCCGGTCGAGGCGCCGGCCGTAGAGCAGGGACCGGCACCGCCCGCACACCGACCACTCGGTCAGACTCGCGGTCGGCACCGCAGCCGAGGTCGTCATGCCGGACCGTCCTCTTCACTGCGGTCCCGGCGTGGTCGGCGCTGAGCCGATGATTCGCTCGCAAGCTCGCTCATGCCGGACCCCCCTCTTCACTGCGGTCCCGGCGTGGTCGGCGCTGAGCCGATGATTCGCTCGCAAGCTCGCTCATGCCGGACCCCCCTCTTCACTGCGGTCCCGGCGTGGTCGGCGCTGAGCCGATGATTCGCTCGCAAGCTCGCTCATGCCGGACCCCCCTCTTCACTGCGGTCCCGGCGTGGTCGGCGCTGAGCCGATGATTCGCTCGCAAGCTCGCTCATGCCGCGGCCTTCTCCACCAGGTCCCGGATGCGGTCCTGCTGGGCCCGGGAGGTGCGGTTGAGGTGGGCGGTCATGCCCTCGTCGTCGGTGTGCGCACCCGGCTTCAGCTCGAAGTCCTGCACCCAGCGCATCAGCACGCCGTCGTCGCGCGGCACGTACTCCCAGAACAGGTTCATGTACTTGAACGCGCCCGTCTCGATGCGCCGGGCCCGGACCGTGTGCGTGGCCGGGTCGGCGGTTCGCTCGGAGACCCAGCTCCACACGCGACCGGCCTCGTCCGGGTGCATGGTGAGGCGGAACCGGACCGTGTCGCCGTCGCGGTGCAGGATCTCCGCGGACGCGTACTCGCTGAACAGCTCCGGCCAGCTCGCCACGTCGTTGGTCATCTCCCAGACCAGGTCCAGCGGCGCCGCGATGAGCACGCTGTTGTCGGTGTGCCCGGCCATGTCAGGCCTCCGCCAGGCGCGCGTTGACGAAGTCCAGGACGTCCCGCGGCGTCTTCATCGACGTGGCCGCGTCGTCCGGGATGACGACGCCGTACTCCTGGCGCACGATCGAGGCCAGCTCCAGCATCGCCAGCGAGTCGTAGCCGAGCTCGCCGAAGAGCGCGTCCGCGGTCTCCGGCGCCGCCCAGTCGACGCCCTCGACCGCGCCGGACGAGGTCTCCAGGATGCGCCGCAGGTCCGGCAGCGTGAACGTGGTCATGACGATCCCTCCGTGGTGGGGGCGCCGCCGACCAGCGGCGGCGCGGCGTCCGGGTGCGGGACTTCCTCGGTGTCGACGTGGCCCAGCTCGGGGCGGGGCGCCAGCGGCGCGATCTGGAAGACCAGCAGCGCGGTCTCGCCGCCGGTGTTCTCGATCCGGTGTCGCTGGCCGCGGCGGACCATGACGGCCTCGTCCGCGGCGAGCACGACCTTCTCGCCGTCGATCCGGATCGTCACCTCGCCGCGCACCAGGTAGCAGAACTTGTCGGAGTACGGGTTGTACTGCTCGGCCACGTACTCGCCGGGCTCCAGCGTGACCGTGCCCAGGAAGCCGGCGGTGGCGTCGACCGTGCGCGGGCTGAGCAGGATGCGCACGTCACCACCGATCCGGTTGATCGCGGGTACGTCCGCGGCGCTGACCTTGCGTACCGGTTGCCGGTGCATGTGCCCGTCAGTCCTTCCGGTCGGCGACGAGGATGCGGAACGGCAGGTCGGTCGGGTGCACGGTGGCCGGCCCGAACCCGCCGGCCGCGAGCGCCCGGTCGTAGGCCGCGACCGAGTGCGACTCCCCCTCGTGCGTCCACACCAGCATCAGCACGGAGAACAGGTACGGCGCCGGGTCCAGCGCGGGCGGCTCGTCGCCGGTGGTGAACCCGACGATCACCAGCCGGCCGCCCGGCCGGACCACGGTGCCGAGCCGGGTGACCAGCTCGGTGACCCGCTGCTCGGAGAAGTGGTGCGTGACGTTGGTGAGCAGGACCAGGTCGTACGGCCCGCCCAGCGGCTCGGTGAACATGTCGCCCGGGATGAACGACGCGCGGTCGGCCACGCCCATCGCGGCCGCGTGCTGCGCCGTCACCGCGAGCACGTTCTCCCAGTCCAGCGACCACACGCGCGCGTGCGGGTTGTGCGCGGCCATGGTGTAGCCGTACATGCCGTGGCCGCAGGCGACGTCGAGCACGTCCAGCGTCTCGCGCTCCTTCGCCCACGGCGCGAGCACCTCCGCCATCACCTCGGCGGTCGGCCGGGCGACCTTCGTGGCGTACTCCGCGAAGTCCTCCCAGTAGCGGTAGCCGGGCGTCTCCGCGTGCGTGTCCAGCACGGTGCCGCCGGCCCGGACCGCGCCGTCGAGGTCGCGCAGCGCGTCCCACTCCCAGTCGCTGGACATCACCTTGACCATGCCGCCGAGATAGTCCGGCCGCGTGCTGACCAGGTGCTCGGCCGCGGCCGGGGCCAGCGCGAACCGGCCGTCGACCGGCTCCACCAGCCCGATCGCGGCCAGCGCGTCCAGCAGGATGCGGGCGCCGCGCGGATGCAGCTCGCGCCGGGCCGCGAGGTCGTCCGCGCCGAGCGGCCCGTCGGCCAGCGCGTCGAACACCCCCAGCCCTACGCCGGTACGCAGCAGGCTGGTCTTCTTGTATGCCTGCATCATGTCGGAGATGTCGCGTCGGGTCAGCGTGCTCGTCACAACCGGCTCCCTTCGTCGGCGGACCAGGTGTAGAACGGCTGGGCCATGGAGTCGCGCAGCTCGGTCCAGCCGTCCGGGGCGTACCGGCGCAGGTAGGCCGCGAGTCGCGCGTTGACCTGCTGGAAGTCGGGGCGGGAGCGTGCGGCGTAGAGCTTGTCCAGCACGTCGTGGTCCGCTTCGAGCAGGTGCAGGTAGAGGTCGTGGTGCCGGAACAGCGTCCGGCGGCTGATCCCCACGACCTGGGGCATGTCGCCCTCGTCGTGCTCGCGGAACAGCTCGGCGACGGTGTCCGCGTGCGCCGGGTCCATCCGCATCACCATGAGCGCGCGGTATGCCATTCGAGGTGTCCCTTCGTCAGCGGGCGAGGAGGCGGCGCAGCGGCACGTCGTGCTCCGCGCCCGGTCCGGTGGCGCGCCAGGCGACGATGCCGTCCGGCCGGACCAGCAGCGCGCCGCCGTGGTCCAGCCCCGCGGCGGCCTGCCACCCCGCGTCCGGGTCGATCAGATCCACCCCCAGGCGGTACGCACGCAGCGGCACGCCCAGCTCGGCGGCGACCCGCGCGGCCGAGTCCGCCCACGCGCCCCCGCCCGGCGCCGCGACCAGCGTGAGGTCGTCGGTGAACAGGTCGATCGTGGAGACCCGCGCGCCGTCCCGGACCACCCAGCCGTGCGGCACCCGGCTGCCCGGCTCGCCGGTGAACGACAGCGCGCGCGGCAGCACCTCCGCGTCCGGCGGGGCGCCCTCGACCGCGGCCGAGTCGTACCGGTAGCCCATGGTCACCACCACGAAGTCGCGGTAGCGGTCCCGGTCCTCCTCGGCCAGCCGGCCCCGGCTGCGGAACAGCATCCACGCCTGGTCCGCCGTGGCCGCGCCGATCGGGTGCCGCTCGGCCTGATACGTGTCCAGCAGCGCCGGGCCGGCCTCGCCGCGCAGCACGGCCGCGAGCTTCCAGGCCAGGTTGTGCGCGTCCTGCACGCCCGCGTTGACGCCGAACCCACCGGCCGGCGGGTGCGCGTGGCAGGCGTCCCCGGCCAGGAACACCCGCCCGGCCCGGTATCCGTCCGCGACCATGTGGGTGGCGTCCCACGGCGTGTACGACTCCACGTCCACGTCCAGGTGCGGGTCACCGGCCGCGATCCGGGCGTACTCCACGCACCGCTCCCGGGTGAAATCGGCCGGCGACTGCCCGCGCTCCGGGTAGTAGTTGACGCCGAACATCCACCGGCCCGGCTCGATGTAGAGCAGCAGCCCCTGCGCGGCCGGGTTCATCAGGTAGATCAGCGTGAACCGGGGCGCGTCGTCCGGCAGCTCGATCTTCGCGCGGAAGATGATGCTGACGAAGTGACCGGCCGAACCGTGGCTGCGCTGCCCGATGCCGACCAGGTCGCGGACCGTGCTCTTCACCCCGTCCGCGCCGACCAGGTAGTCCGCCCGCACGGTCTCGCCCTGGTCCAGCGTCGCGGTGACGCCGTCCGCGTCCTGGCTGAGCCCGGTCAGCGCGGTGCCGAACCGGACCTCCGCGCCGGCGGCCACGGCCGCGTCGTGGATCAGCGGCTCGTAGTGGTCCTGCCCGCACCAGATCGGCCAGCTCGGGCTGAAGTCCGCGTACGGCACGTCGTGCGACTCCAGCACGAACGACTCCCGCAGCTCGGCCAGCGACCGCGCGCCCAGCATCACCAGGGGCGTGGCCCGCCCGGCCCGGACCAGCTCGGTCTCCTGATCCGGCCCGACGATCTTCAGCCCGGCGTCGCGGATCGGGTCCTCCAGCCCGGCCGTGCGGAACAGCTCCATGGTGCGCGCGTGCAGGCCGGTGGCGCGCGGGATCGAGGAGAGCGCGGCGCGGCGCTCCACGACCAGCGGCCGGATGCCGCGGCGGGCCAGGAACAGCGCGGTGGACAGTCCGACCGGCCCGGCGCCGGTGATCAGCACCTGTGTCCGTTCAGTCACGGGGGTTCGCCTCCTCGACGTACACGACGCGGTACGTGCCGCGCTCCGGCCGGGCGATCGCGCGGACCTCCGCGAAGTGCGGGTGCACCTCCGGGTCCGCGAGCATCGCCTCGATGTGCTCCTCGCTCTCCCACTGGGCGTAGTTGACGACCCGGGTGCCGTCGACGCTGGCGTGGATGTTCGCCGAGACGAAGCCCGGCACGTGCCGCATCACCGACTCCGTCGTCTCCACCAGCAGCGCGACCAGCTTCTTCTGGTCCTCCGGCTCCACGTGGAAGACATTGATCATCGTCGCCACACCATTTTTCACACCGATCTCGCTCATGCCGGACGCTCCTCTCCACTGCGGTTCCGGCGTGGTCGGCGCTGAGCCGATGATTCGCTCGCAAGCTCGCTCATGCCGCCACCCGCGCTTCCAGCAGCGCCCAGCCGCGCTCGGCCGGCGTGTTGACGAGCGTGAAGCCGGCCGCGGCGAACAGGTCGGTCCACTCGCGCAGCGTGCGCTCCTTGCCGCCGAACAGCACCAGCATGTCGATGTCGATGATCTTGGAGTGGTCCCACTGGTTCAGCGGCGGCACCACCTGGTCGATCGCGATCAGCGTGGCGCCGGAGTCGCCGATCGTCTCGCGCAGCCGCCGCAGCAGCGCCAGGCACCGCTCGTCCGGCCAGTTGTGGATGATCGACTTCAGGATGTACGCGTCGCAGCCGCGCGGCAGCTCGTCCGCGAAGAAGTCGCCGCCGGTCACGGTCACCCGGTCCGCGACGCCCGCCTCCTTCAGCACCGGCTCCGCGTCCGCCACCACCTCCGGCAGGTCGAACAGGTGCCCCTCGCCGGCCGGATGCCGCTGCAGCATCCGGGACAGGAAGTAGCCGTTGCCGCCGCCGACGTCGGCGATCCGGCGGAACCGCTCCGGCGCCAGCTCACCGGCGAACCGGTCGGCCAGCCGCCGGCTCCAGTGCGCCATGAACCCCTCGAAGAACCGGTTGTGCTCCGGGTGACCGGCCAGGTAGTCGTAGAACGGCATGCCGTACACCCGGTCGAACGCGGGCTCGCCGGTGCGCACGCTGTGCAGGATCTCCGCGTACGGCAGCCGGGTCAGGTCCGTGTTGCTGAACTGCACCATCGGCCGCAGCCCGCCGATGCGGTCCGAGCGCAGCCCCTCGCCCAGCGGCGTCAGCGCGAACACGTCGCCGTCCCGCTCCTCGAAGATGCCCACGGACGCGGCGCCGCGCAGCACCCGGCGCAGCGCGTCGGTGTGCGTCCCCGTCTCCGCGGCCAATTCCGGCACCGTGCGCGGCCGCTCGGCCAGCAGGTCCGCGACGGCCAGCTCGCTGACCGCGTAGATCACGTGGGAGATCTGCTTCGCGCTGCCGAGGACGGCGATCTGCCGCTCCCGGTCGTCCAGCCGCTGTCGCTCGTCGAAGTTCGCGGCGGCTGCCAGGCTCGCGTCGGTCATCGGACGGTCGTCCTTTCGGTAGAGGCGGTGCCGCGCAGCACCAGGGCCGAGTTGAAACCGCCGGCGCCGCGTGCCAGCACCAGCGCGGTACGCACCGCGGCCGGGCGGGCCGCGTCGCGTACCAGGTCGAGCAGGTCGCCGTGGGCCGGCGCGCGGACGTTGACGGTCGGCGGGATCACGCCGTCCCGCATGGCCAGCAGCGCGGTGGCCACGTCCAGCGCGGCACCGCCCGCGTACAGCCGGCCGGTCATGGTCTTCGGCGCGGTGACCGGGACCCCGCCGGGCCCGAACACCGCCGCGATCGCGTCCGCCTCGACCCGGTCCGGCTCCGGCTCGCCGGCCGCGTCCGCGAACACGACGTCCACATCGGACGGAGCCATGGCGGCGTCGTTCAGCGCGAGCCGGATCGCGCGCTCCAGACCGGGCGCGCGGCCGGAACCGGGCCGCGGGTCGAACGTCGCGGCGTACCCGCTGATTTCCCCGTAGGCACGGGCACCGCGCGCTCGCGCCGCGTCCGCGTCCTCCACGATCAGGATCGCGCCGCCCTCGCCGGCCACGTACCCGTGCGCCCGCGCGTCGAACGGCAGGAACGCGGCGTCCGGCGCGGTGCTGGTGCTGAGCCGGCCGGACGCCAGCTGCGCCACCCAGCCCCACGGGCACAGCGCCGAGTCCACGCCACCGGTGACCATCAGCCCGATGCCGTGCCGCACCTGCCGCCGCGCCTGAGCCAGCGCGTCCAGGCCGCCCGCCTGGTCCGCGACCAGCACGCCGGTGGGGCCGCGCATGCCGTTGCGGATCGAGATCTGGCCGGTGTTGACCGCGTAGAACCAGGCGAACGACTGGTACGCGCTGACGTGCTCCGGCCCCTTGCTCCACAGCTTCTCCAGCTCGCGGTGCCCGAACTCGAAGCCGCCGGCCGAACCCGCGGTCACCACGCCCATGCCGAACTCCGGCAGCGCCGCGGTGTCCACCCGCGCGTCCGCCAGCGCCCAGTCCGCCGCGGTCAGCGCCAGCCGGGTCATGTGGTCGGTCTGCGGGATCAGCCGGCTCGGCAGGTGCGCGCGCACGTCGAAGCCGGGCACCTCGCCGGCGAGCGTGGCCGGGTAGCGCGCCGGGTCGAACCGGGTGATCCGCCCGATCCCGCCGCGGCCGTCCCGGGTCGCCGCCCAGTACGCCTCCGTGCCCAGCCCGTTCGGCGCGGTCACGCCGAGCCCGGTGACCACCGCCCGCGCCGCGCTCACGCCGCACCGCCGGTCCGGGACAGCAGCATCGCGCTCTGGAAGCCGCCGAAGCCGCTGCCGACGCTGAGCACCGTGCCGACCCGCCGCTCGCGCGCGACCAGCGGCACGTAGTCCAGGTCGCACTCGGGGTCGCGCTCGTGCAGGTTCGCGGTCGGCGGCACCACGCCGTGCCGGATCGCCAGCACCGACGCCGCGATCTCGATCGAGCCGATCGCGCCGAGCGAGTGCCCGACCATCGACTTGATCGAGCTGACCGGCGTCCGGTACGCGTGGTCGCCCAGGCTGCGCTTGAACGCGGCCGTCTCGTGCCGGTCGTTCTGCTTGGTGCCGGAGCCGTGCGCGTTGATGTAGTCGATCGTCTCCGGCGCCAGCCGCGCGTCGTCCAGCGCGGACCGGATCGCCTCGGCCATCTCCCGCCCGTCCGGCCGCAGCCCGGTCATGTGGAACGCGTTGGACCGGGACGCGAAGCCGGACACCTCCGCGTAGACCTGCGCGCCGCGGCGGCGGGCGTGCTCGAACTCCTCCAGCACGAAGATCGCCGAGCCCTCGCCCAGCACGAACCCGTCCCGGCTGCTGTCGAACGGCCGGGACGCGTGCGCCGGGTCGTCGTTGCGCGGCGTGGTCGCCTTGATCGCGTCGAAGCAGGCCACCGTGATCGGCGAGATCGGCGCGTCCGTCGCGCCGGCCACCATCACGTCGGCCGCGCCCTCCCGGATCAGCTCCCGGGCGTGGCCGACCGCGTCCAGCCCGGACGTGCAGCCGGTGGAGACCACGGTGGCCGGACCCTCCGCGCCGGTGAACCAGGCCACCTCGCGGGCGAACGAGCTCGGCACCAGGTAGTCGTAGAGGTGCGGCACCGCGTACCCGTGGTCGGTCAGCCACTGCCGGCCGCCGTCGCTGACCACCACGTACTCCCGCTCCAGGCTCATCGTGGCGCCGACCGCGGTGCCGACCACCACGCCGGTGCGGTGCGGGTCCACGGCGGACAGGTCGAGCCCGCTGTCCGCCACCGCCTCCCGCGCGCAGACCACCGCGAGCTGCGCCGCCCGGTCCATCCGGCGGATCTCCTGCGGGCTGAGCCCCTCCGCGACCGGGTCGAAGTCGCACTCCGCCGCCACCCGGGAGCGGAACGGCGACGGGTCGAAGAACGAGATGGTCCGCGTCGCGGTGCGACCGGAGGTGATCAGCTCCCAGAACGCCTTGACCCCGTTGCCGCCCGGCGCCATCACGCCGATCCCGGTGATCACCACCCGGCGGGTGTCATCGTGCCTGCTGTGCATGGTGGGATGTGCCCCCGTTCCTCGATCGGGCGTCTTCGCCGACGCTATGGGCCGTCCCTAGACGGCGGATCGCATTCCGCTCGAGCCCGCGCCGAGCACGTCCCGGTGCAGCCGCTGCACCTCCGGCGACGGGTCGATGCCGAGCTCGTCGCGGAGCACGGTGCGCAGCCGGTGGTACGACTGGAGCGCCTCGCCGCGCCGCCCGGCCCGGCCGAGCACCGCGATCAGCTGCTGGTGGAACCACTCGTTGAGCGGGTGCATCGCCACCAGGTAGCGCAGCTCGCCGATCAGCTCCCGGCCGCGGCCCAGCGCCACGTCCGCCTGGATGCGCAGCTCGATCGCGCGGATCCGCTGCTCCTCCAGGTGGGTGGCGTGCGCGCTGAGCGCCCGGCCGAGCGTGACGTCGCCGAGCGGCCCGCCGCGCCACACGTCCAGCGCGGCGCGCAGCGCGGTCGCCGCCTCGGCGGGCCGGTCGTCGTGCAGCGCGTCGCGGCCGGAGTCCAGCAGCCGGGCGAACGCGTCCAGGTCCAGCCGGCCCGGCGCGAGCACCAGCCGGTAGCCGCCGCCGATGCTCTCGATCGGCACGTCCAGCCGCTCCCGCGAGAACTGCTTGCGCAGGTGGTAGACGTAGGTCTGGACGGTGGTGACCGCGCTGCGGGTCGGCTCGTCGCCCCAGATCTCCCGGATCAGGGCGTCCACCGTGACCACCCGGTTGGCCCGGAGCAGCAGGAGCGCCAGCACGGTGCGCACCTTGGGTGGGGTCGGTGTGAGGATTCGCCCGTCGTGCGTCAGCTCGATCGGGCCCAGGACTCGGAAGTGCGCCATGTCGTGCATCCCCCGTGGTGACGTACGAATTCCGTTCCCACGAAGCTATGGACCGCGGCCCGGACGGCACAGGCACTTCAGGTCAGGATCGGGTATCACCAATGGGGATCGCCCGGTATCGAAAGGCGCATTGCCTTCCGGCCGGCGGCGTGTCAGCGTGGACGTCCGGTGTCGTCGTCCGGGCTGCTGATCAGCGACGCGGCGAGCGCCTTGTTGACCGCGTCGATGCGCGAGACCGCGCCCAGCTTCGCGAAGATGTTGCGCATGTCGCGCTTGACCGTGGCCTCGGAGTGGCCGAGCCAGCGGGCGATCTGCACGTTGGTCATCGCGCGCGCCGCGAGCTGCAGCGTCTCGCTCTCCCGCGCGGTCAGCCGGCCCGCGTGGCGCCCGCCCTGCACCTGCGCCAGGCTCTCCCGCGACACGGACAGCAGCACCGACCCGGACGGCTCGCTGGCGCTGCGCACGGCCGCGATCAGCTCCTGGCGGCCCGCGCTCTTCAGCAGGTAGCCGCGGATTCCGGCGGCCAGCAGGCGGCGCAGCAGGGCCGGCCCGTCGTACATGCTCAGAATGATCACGGCGGTACGCGGTGAGGTCTCCGCGATGCGGCGGACGGTCTCGGTCGCGTCCGCGCCCGGGATCTCCACGTCCAGCAGCACGATGTCCGGCTGGGCCGCGCTCACCCGCGCGATCGCGGTGTCGCTGTCGCCGGCCTCGTCCACCACGGCGATGTCGGGCTGCGCCTCCAGCACCCACCGCAGGCCGTCCCGGACCAGGGCGTGATCGTCGACGATGACCACCCGGATCGGGTCGGTACGGTCGCTCACGTCTCCCAGCCCCCGTCTCGTGTCCCTTGCGCCGGGGTGGCCGTCACGCGCGTGACGGCCACCCCGGCCTCCGCTCAGCCCGAAGCGGGCACGCGGACCACCTCTCCGGCGGCGAGGCCGTCGTTCGACACGTAGAACGCGCCGTCCGGGCCCTGCGCGACCGACATCGGCGTGGTCAGCCCGGCGCTCGCCAACTCCGTCCGCGTACCGTCCCGCTCGACGCGCCAGAGCGCGCCGGTCAGGTCCGCGGAGTCGAGACCGTACCGGGCGATCTCCAGGACCACCAGGCGGCCGCGCCGGTCGAACGTCAGATCGATGATGTTGGTGAAGCCGGTCTGGTACACCGTGGGCGCCTGCCCCGGCACGATCCGCCACACCTTGGCGCCGCCCCGCGGGAACGGGTGCCCGGTCAACTGGCCGACGTAGAGCGCGCCGTCCGGGCCGCGGGTGACCGCCACCGGCACCGCGTCGGCCGGCACCGTGGCACCCGGCGGCAGGCCCCACTCCGGCGGCGCCGGCACCTGCTCCTCCGGGAACACCGCCACCAGTTCCACCCGGCCGGACCGGTCCACCGAGAACAGCGTGTTACCGGCCGCGTCCGCCACGTACGACGTGCGCGCGCCGGCGTACAGTCCGTACGGCTGGCTCTCCAGCGGGCCGCCGGCCGGGTTGTGCGCCAGCTCGTACGCGGTGACGTCGCCGGTCACCCGCCACGAGCCGCGCGGCCCGGCCTGCACCACCGTGCCCAGCGCGGCACCCGCGGGGCCGAGCTGCGCGCGGTTCTCCGGGTTCGTGCTGTACCCGATCGCCACGTTCAGCCGCCCGTACGGGTCGAACGCCACGTCGTGCGGCCCGTACGTGGACAGGCCCTCGCCGTCGCTGCGCAGCGACGGCAGCCCGGTGAGCACCCGCCGCTGCGTGCCACGGGTGATCGCGGTCACCGCGCCGGTGTCGCCCAGGCAGAGCTGCGACTCGTACGGCCCCGGGATGCACGGCCCGGCGCCGCCCGCACCCGCCTCGGCGACGTAGAGCGTGCCGTCCGGGCCGAAGGTCAGCCCGCGCGGGTTGACCAGCCCGTCCGCCACCACGCGCGGCCCGCCGCCGGTGCCCGTCGTCCCCGCCACGGCGCCCCCGGGTGCGAGCGCGGTGAGCGCCAGCACCGGAGCGACGAGAAGGCCGGCACGCTGTGTCCATGTCAGCATTCGTTCTCCTCTCTCGCTGTTCGGCGCCCAGTGTGGTCATCCGCGGTCGAGGCGGGCTCGAGCGACGGACTACTCCGGGTGGTTCACGGTGTCGTGCCCCACCTCGTACGGCGAGGTGACGCCGTCGTACATCACGTGCATCAACATGCCGTTGTTGGCGTGGTCGAGGTTGTGGCAGTGGTCCATCCACAGCCCCGGGTTGTCCGCGCGGAACCCGATCTCGTAGATCTCGCCGGGCCGGACGTCCAGGCTGTCCGTCCACCATGGACTTCCGGTGACCGGTGCGCCGTTGCGGGTGAGCACCAGCGCGTGGTGCCCGTGCAGGTGCATCGGATGGTTCTGGTGGCTGCGGTTGACGATCCGCACCTTGACCAGCTCGCCCTCGCGCACCATCAGCGTCGGCGCGTCCGGGAAGCTCAGCCCGTTGATGGTCGGCAGGAAGTGCATGCGGCCGTCGTAGAACCCGAACCGGTCGTCCAGGATCTGGGTGAAGCCGCGGTCGAACCGGCTGTCCGGCCCGAACGGCGCGGCGGTCGCGGTGCCGTACCCGTCCGGCGTGAACTCCGGCAGCGTCTCGTCCACCACCGGCGGCGCCTCGCCCGGGCCGGTGCCCGGGGTGAGCGTCAGCCCGGTGTTGGTGCTGCCCACCTCCGTCAGGTGCACGGGCGTGGCCGGCATGGTGAAGCTCAGGTCGTACCGCCCACCGGTGGAGACCGGCAGCCGCATCGCGGTCAGTTCGGTCGGGCCGCTGACGTCGACGCCGTCGATCGCCACCACCCGGTACGGCGCGCCGCTGAGCACGAACGCGCGCGCCTGGGAGTCGGAGACCGGGTTGTTGTCCGTGTTGATCAGGCGCAGCCGGACCGTGGTGCCGGGCGCGACCGTCTGCGTCTGCGGCGTGTCCGCCGCGCCGAACGCCGGGATGATCTCGTCGCCCGTGTGCCACTCGTGCGGCATCACGGTGATCTCCCGCTGCTCCGGGACGCCGCCGGCCGGCTCCACGATCAGCGGCCCGAACAGCCCGGCGCGCACGCCCACGATCGGGTTCTGGTGGGTGTGGTACCAGAACGTGCCGGCCTGCTCGGCCCGGAACCGGTACACGTAGGACTGACCGGGCTCGACCGAGTCCTGCGTCGCGCCGGCCACGCCGTCCTCCGCGTTCGGCACGTTGAGGCCGTGCCAGTGGATCGTCACGCCCTCGTCCGGCAGCTGGTTGACCAGCGTGACCTCGACCAGGTCGCCCTGGGTGAAGCGCAGCTCCGGCCCGGGGGCGCCGCCGTCGTAGGTCCACGCCCGGACGGTGCGGCCGGAGGTGAGGCGCAGTTCGTGCTCGCCGGCGGTGAGCGTGAGGCGCACGTCCGGCTCGCCGTCGCGCGGCCCGGTCAGGTCCGCGACGCTGACCGTCCGTTGATGGTGGTCGCCGCCGCTCGGCCCGCCGCCCCAGTCGACCCGGGTGTGGCTCGCCATGCTGAGCCGGTCCGGCACCCGGCTGGCCACGGACGCGCCGCCGGCCAGCACGGCCGCGCCGACGAGCACCAGCGCGGGGCTGATCAGGCGGATCCACCGCCCGGGCCGGGGTACGGGGGGACCGCCGGCCCGGGCCACCCGGTGGATCCGGGCCCGCCACCACCAGAGCACCGCGGCAGCGGCGATGACCGGCGTGGCGTGGGTGAGGATGTCGTCGAGGTAGGAGGGGACCGGCCGGGACACGTAGCCGACGTACACCCCGACCAGTGCCGAGACCGCGGTGGTGTAGACCGGCACCACGAGGCGCGGGTCGGTGGCGCCGGTGAGCGGGCCGCCGCGGGCCTGGCCCCACAGCCGCGGCAGCGACCAGGCCAGCACGCCGGCCAGCGGGATCAGCATGATCGGCATCTGCACGATCACCCGGTTCTCCGCGAAGTCCCAGGCCACGGTCCAGAGCAGGATGGTGGTGACCACCTTGGCCACGGTCGGCACCAGCGCGACCAGCACCAGGACCCGGGCGAGCCGGGCGGCGCGGCGGCGCGCGGCGTCGTCCGCGGCGCGGGTCACCCGGCCGGTGGCGAACGCCGCGACCGACCAGAGCACGAAAAGGACGCCCGACAGAATGCCGTCGAGATTCTCCGCAAATTCAAACATGATCCGCTTTCTGAGGTGCGCATTCGGACACCCTTCCGGGCACCTCAGACAACGGTATGGCGACGCGATGCCGGCGCCATCCGTTCGATTGCGTCGGCGGCTACGTAAATATGCGTAGCCGGCCTCATTCTCCAGGACTGATCAGACCGGTCTCGTACGCCAGCACCACCAGCTGGGTACGGTCCCGCACGCCCAGCTTGGTGATCGCGCGCTGCACGTGCGTGCGCGCGGTGGCCGGGCTCATCGACAGCCGCGCGCCGATCTCGTCGTTGGCCAGCCCGCGCGCGGCCAGCGCCATCACCTCGCGCTCGCGGCCGGTCAGCACCGCGAGCCGGCCCGGGTCCGCGGTGCGGGCGCCCCGCGCCCGCAGCGTGTCCACCAGCACCCGGGTGGCCCGCGGCGTCACCAGCATCTCGCCGGCCGCCACCACGCGTACCGCGCGGCGCAGGTCCTCCGGCTCGACGTCCTTCAGCAGGAACCCGTCCGCACCGGCGCGCAGCGCGTCGAGCAGGTAGTCGTCCAGGTCGAACGTGGTCAGCGCGATGATCCGTACCGCCGCCAGCGCGGGGTCCGCGGTGATCCGGCGGATCGCCTCGACGCCGTCCAGCACCGGCATGCGGATGTCCATCAGCACCACGTCCGGCCGGGTGCCGCGGACCACGGCCACGGCCCGCGCGCCGTCGCCGGCCTCGCCCACCACCCGGATGTCGTCGCTGTTGTCCAGCAGGCCGTGCAGGCCGGCGCGGACCAGCACCTGGTCGTCCGCGAGCACCACCCGGATCGTCACGCGGCCTCCTCGCCGCCGGCGACGGGCAGCCGCGCATGCACGCGGAAGCCACCGCCGGGGCGCGGGCCGGCGGACAGCGCGCCGCCGACCACGGCGGCCCGCTCCGCCATGCCGCGCAGGCCCACGCCGGGCCCGTCCGGCGGCGCGGCCCCGGCGCCCCGGCCGTCGTCGGTCACCTCCACGTCCAGCGTGCCCGGCGCGTACCGCAGGTCGATGCGCACCCGGTGCGCGCCCGCGTGCCGGACCGTGTTGGTCAGCGCCTCCTGGATGATCCGGTACGCGGTGAGCGCCACCGGCCCGGGAACCGGCGCCGGCTCCCCCGCGGTCACCACCGTGGCCTCGAGCCCGGCGGCGCGCGCGACCTCGGCCAGCGCCGCGATGCCGTCCAGGCCGGGCGGCGGCGCCAGCGACGCCGGCCCGCGCAGCAGCCCGACCGCGGTGCGCAGCTCCGTCATCGCCTGCCGCGCCGTGGACCGGATCGCGCGCAGCGCCACGCGCGCCTCGTCCGGCCGGCTGTCCAGCACGTCGTCCGCGAGCCCGGCCTGCACGGTGATCGCCGCGATCGTGTGACCGAGCACGTCGTGCACCTCGCGCGCGATGCGCAGCCGTTCCTCCGCGACCCGGCGCGCCGCCTCCTGCTCACGGGCGGCCTCCGCGCGCACCAGCCGCTCCTGCGCCTCGGCCAGCCGCACCCGGCGGCTGCGGATGGTCTCGCCGAGCAGCACCACCACCATCAGCAGCGAGCCGTCCGTCACGGTGGCGGCGAGCGCGGGCAGCCACGGCTGGCCCAGGATGTGGTGCCGCATCAGCAGCTCCAGCACCAGAAACCCGCCCGCGACCAGCGCGGCCCAGCGCAGCCGGGCGAACGCCGCGGCCGAGTAGAGCGCGGCGGCCAGTGGCAGCGCGGGCGGGATGCCCGGGTACTCCGCCACGTAATAGCCCATCAGCGCGACGCCGCCGGCCAGCAGCACGCCCAGCGGCCATCGCCGGCGGCCCAGCAGCAGGACGCCGAGAAGCACCGCGATCGCGGCCGATCCGGCGTCCGGCGGGCGGGCGCCGGGCTCGTCCGCGACGGCGATCGCTATCAGCACGGCCGCCGTCGTGAGCACGCCCAGGCCCGCGTCCTCGAGGAGCGGCGGTAGCCGGCGGGTGCTCATCCGGTCACAGTACGTCGGTGCGCGCTCAGGCTCCCTCACCCACCCGCCGCCGATGGTGCGCGGACAGCAGCGACGCCGCGACCGCCTTGTTCACCGCGTCCACCCGGGAGACCGCGCCCAGCTTGGTGAAGACGCTGCGCAGGTGCCGCTTGACGGTCGGTACGGCCAGGCCCAGCCGCGCCGCCACCTGTGCGTTGCTCTGCGCCTGGCCGACCAGTTGCAGCACCTCGCGCTCCCGGGGCGAGAGCACCGGCCGGCGGCCGGCCGGATCCTGCGCCTCCAGCAGGCTGTCCCGGGAGACGGCCAGCACCACCGGCGCGTGGCGCTGGCCGGCGTTGCGCACCGCGGCGACCAGCTCGCCCTGGCTCGCGCTCTTGAGCAGGTAACCCGCGATGCCGAGCGTGATCAGCTCGCGCAGCAGCGCCGGGCCGTCGTACATGGTGAGGATGACGACCGCGGTGTCCGGCGAGACCGCGCGGATGCGCCGCACCGTCACGGTCACGTCGTCGCCCGGGATCCGCACGTCGAGCAGCACCACGTCCGGCCGGTTCGCGCGGACCGCGCGGACCGCGCCGGCGCTGTCCCCGGCCTCGTCCAGCACGTCCAGGTCGGGCTGGGCGCCGAGGATCTCCCGCAGCCCCTCCCGGACCAGCACGTGGTCGTCGACCAGGACGATCGAGGTGCGGCTCATCGCGCGGCCCGGTCGCCGGTCCGGGCGGGCAGCGGCACGGCCAGGTCGACGCGGGTGCCGTACCCGGACCGGCTGGTGATCCGCAGCCGGCCGCCGAGCGCCTCGGCGCGGTCGGTCATCGACCACAGGCCGGTGCCGGTGCGCGCGGCGTCCACGTCGAACCCGGTGCCGTCGTCGCGCACCATCGCCCACAGCCGGCGCGGCATGATGTCGACGCGCACGGTCAGCTCGGACGCGGCGGCGTGCGCGAACGCGTTGTGCATCGCCTCCCGGAGCATCAGGAACACCTGGTCGCGGAGCGCGGCCGGGGCCCACGCCTCGTCGCCGTGCACCGCGACGCGCACCTCCACCGCGTCACCGCCGCCGAACGTGGCGGCGGCGGCCCGCAGCGCCGGCTCCAGGCTCTCCGGCGGCTCGATCAGGGCCAGCTCACCGGCCATCGTGCGGACGAACATCAGCGCGTCGCGCATCGCCTCCCGCGCGCGCCGGACCCGCACGTCCGGCGTGGCGCCGGCCCGCTCCTGCGCGCCCTCGAACGCCTCCAGGCTGCGGTACGCCGCGCTCAGCCCGTGCCCGAGCCGGTCGTGCAGCTCGCGGCCGGCCACCCGGCGCTCGGCGCGGTGGGTATCGCGGACGTCGGCCAGCAGCTCGTCCAGCCGGGCGCGCCCGCTGGTCACCAGCCGCCCGGTGATCGCACGGTGCAGCGCGCCGGCCGCCGCCGCGGTGACCGCGGGCGCGTCCGGGCGGCCGTCCACCGCGGTCACCACGGCCGCGAGCACGCTCTCGAACAGCGCACCCACGGCGCGGGCGGCCTGGTCGGGGTCGAGCGCGTCCAGCGTGAACTCCGGCACCTTCTCCGGGCCGCTGGGCGCGCTCGGCTCGCGCAGCAGCCGGACCGCCGTGGTGATCGTCTGCTCGGCCGCGCCGGCCAGCCGCGCCGTGGCCGGGGCCACGTCGGTCAGCTCGGGCAGCGCGGTCAGCCGCCGCCGGAACGCCGCCACCGCGGCGGCGCGGTCCCGCTCCAGCACGTGGGCGGCCGCCTCCCGGGCCACGTCGCCACACCCCTCATGATCCATTAATCACTCCTCGCCGACCCAAGGAATGCGCACATCGCAGCACCGGCACGTCTCCCCCTGTTTAGACGTACGAATGTTTCTGCCCCGTTAATGGATTCACGCACGAAATACCAGTCGACCGAATGCATCCCCCCACCGGGCGGTTCGCCGTCGAAGTCTACGGTCCATTTTTCACATTCGTAAGTCGGCTAGCGGTCTCGGAGCCATTTTGGCTGGTCGATGGGGCCGACTTTTCACACGACCGTGCGCGCCACGTGTTTGATAGGCGCCGAATGGGCGATTTCGCGGGGATAATCCCCCGCCTATCGAAGTGCATCGAATAATTGCGTTACATCAAGGAAGGCTTACTGACCGGTGCGGCCGTCGACGCACTCGCGCAGCAGGTCCGCGTGACCGCAGTGCCGGGCGTACTCCTCGATCATGTGGATCAGCACGTCGCGGACCGCGGTCCGCTCACCCCGCGGGGTCAGGGCCTCGGCGCCGAGGTCCGCCTCGGTGATCCCGTCCAGCCAGGCGTCCGCGTCCGCCACCTGTGCCCGCCACGACGCGAACGCGTCCGCCACCACGCCCGGATCGGCGGTCGCCCCGTTGAAGTCCAGGTCGCCGTCGTCCGCGCTCCAGTAGATCCGCGGCTCGTCCCGGTTGCCGCGGAGCACCCGGTGGAACCAGTGGTGCTCCACCCGGGCCAGATGCCGGACCAGGCCGATCAGGCTCATCGTGGACGGCGGCACGGCGCGCGCGGCCAGTTGCGCGGGCGTGAGGTCGCGGCACTTCAGCTCCAGCGTGAGCCGGTAGTTCGTCAGGTACTCCCGGATGGTCGCCAACTCGCCGACCGGGTTGCCCTGCGTGCGCGGGTCCTCCTCCGGTCGCAGCCACATCCCGTCAAAGCCGACCACATGCTCCGCCATCGGACCACCATCACGCACGCCCGGCCCGGCGCACAAACGCTTTCACAGGTCGGGCTTGTAAATCAGCGCCCACTTCTGCTCGTCGGCGGTGTCGCACGGCACCAGCACGAGCTGGACGCCGCCCCCGGCCGGCAGCGTGACGCACAGGTCGGAGACCACGTTGCGCAGCCGGTAGTACGGCACGCCCCCGGCGACCGACCGCGGCTCCAGCCGGAAGTGCTGGTTGTCCCCGACGGCGCAGTCCATCTCCACCAGCGCGGTCCCGGCCTCCACCGCGGCCGCGCCGGGCGGGTCGATGCAGAAGCCGTCGTCGATGTTCTGGATCCAGTAGCCGTGGTAGCCGTCCTCGTCGACCGCCCGCGGCACGAACAGCCACTCCTGGTTGTCCTCCACGGCCGGGCTGCACTCGTGGTGCTGCACCGGCCGGTCCCGGTCACCGCCGGCGGACCGCTCGAGGTCGGTGCAGGTGCCGGAGCCGAGGTTGCGGACGAAGAACGGGCCGACCGGCACGGCCGTGCCGTCCGCGACCCGGATCACCGGCCGGCCGGTCGTCACCGGCAGCCGCGGCGGCAGCGGGCGGCCCGGCTCGGCCCGGTCCGGCGCCGGCCGCGGGCTCCCGGTGGCCGGCGCGGGCGCGGCCGGTGGCGGGGCCGCGGGGTTCCGGGCCTCCGGGCGGGCGACCGTGAGCGCGGCGGCGGCGCCGGCGATGAGCAGGACCGACACCGCGGCCAGCACGCCCTCGACGCTCCTCCCCTGCCGCCGGCGGCGCGTGGGCGGCGCCGGCTCCGGTTTCGGCGCGGCCTTCGGCGGCGGACTCGCCTCGGGCGCCGCCGTCGCCCTCGGCGCCGGTTTCGGCTTCGGCCTGGGTGCCCGGCGCGGGGTACGGAACGGCCGGCGCAGCGGCGCGCGGACCGCCTCGGCGGCCTCGCGCAACTCCGGGCGTTCCGCCAGCCCGGCGGCCGCCGGCGTACCCGTGTTGAGCAGCAGGTCGACCAGCTCCGGCGCGGTCGGCCGGGCCGCCGGCTCCTTGGCCAGCGACCGGGCCACGATCCCGCGCAGCGACGCCGGCAGCCCGTCCAGGTCCGGCTCCTGGGTGAGGATGCGGGCCGCGATCACGCCCGCCGCGTCGGCGTGGAACGGCGTGCGCCCGGTCGCCGCGTACGTCACCACGGCGCCCCAGGCGAACACGTCCGCGGCCGGTCCGATCGCGCGGCCCTTGCCGTCGAACCGCTCGGGTGCCATGTACGCCACCGTGCCGACCACCTGGTCCGAGCGGGTGAGGCTGCTGGTCGCCTCCACCGCGCGCGCGATCCCGAAGTCGATCACCTTGGGCGTTCCCAGCGCGAACAGCACGTTCGACGGCTTCAGGTCGCGGTGGATCACGCCGGCGCCGTGGATCGCGGACAGCGCGGTGGCCACGCCGATCGCCACGCCGTGCAGGTCGCCGCCGGTCAGCGGGCCGCGCTCGCGGACCACGCCGGCCAGATTCGGGCCCTGCACGTACTCGACCACCAGGTACGGCGTGGAGTGGTCCGGATCGGCGTCCAGCACGGCGGCGGTGCAGAACGGCGGCACCTGCCGGGCGCGCTCGACCTCGCGGCGGAACCGCGCCAGGAACTCCTCCTGCCCGGCCAGCTCCGGCCGGATCACCTTGACCGCGACCGCCCGGCCGTCCGGCGCGCGCCCGAGGTAGATGGTGCCCATGCCGCCCTGGCCGAGCCGGCTGAACAGCTCGTAGACCCCGAGCCGGCGCGGATCGCCGGGGCGCAGCGGGATGCTCTGTCCGTTGGGGTGCGAAGCCCGCTCGGGAGGCATGAGCCCATAGGCTACCGGACGTCCCACTCGACGATCAGGCGGTCGAGGCCGCGGAAGTTGAGGCTGGGCCGCCAGGACAGCTCCGGTTCCGCGAGCCGGAGGCCGGGCAGCCGGTCCAGCAGCGCGCGCAGCACGATGTCGCCCTCCAGGCGGGCCAGGCTGGCGCCCGGGCAGAAGTGCGCGCCGTGGCCGAAGGCCAGGTGACGGGCCTTGCCGGTGCGTCCGAGGTCGAGCGTGTGCGGGTCGGGGAACGCGGCCGGGTCCCGGTTGGCGGCGCCGAGGATCAGCAGGACGGGCTGGCCCGCGCCGATCCGCTCGCCGCCCAGGTCCAGGTCCTCGGTGGCGCGGCGCAGCACCAGCTGGAGCGGGCTGTCGTACCGCAGCAGCTCCTCGATCGCGGTCGCCGGGTCCGTGGCCAGCCGCGGGATCTGGCCGGGGTGGCGCAGCAGCGCGAGGAGCGCGTTGCCGAGGAAGTGCGTGGTGGTCTCGTGCCCGGCCAGCAGCAACAGGATCGTGTTCGCCACGGCCTCGTCGCGGCTGAGGTCCCCGGGCCGCAGCAGCGCCTCCGGCCGGTCGATCAGCCGGTCGAAGTAGGCGGCCATGCCGGCGACGCCGCGGTCGGCCGCCGCCTTCTCGCCCGCGGTCAGCCGCGCGTTGCCGAACGCGGCGGCCACGTCGTTCGACCAGGCGAGCAGCTGCTCGCGGTCCGGCTCCGGCGCGTGGATCAGCGCGCAGATCGCGTTGAACGGCAACGGCACCGCCAGGTCCGCCACCACGTCCATCCGCCCGGCGGGCCGTACCCGGTCGATGATCTCGTGCACCGCCGCGCTGATCGGCTCGCGCAGCGCCTCGACCGAGCGCGCCGTGAACGTGCGGCTCACGGCCCGCCGCAGCCGCGCGTGCTCCAGCGCGTCCCGGTAGAGCATGCTGCGGCTGATCACGGTGGCGAACCGGCGCAGCCCGTCCTCCACCGCGTCCGGCTCCGGGAAGCGCACGGACGACATGCGCGAGTCGGTCAGCGCGGCGGCGACCAGCTCGTGCCCGGTGACGACCCAGGAGCTCACCACCCGGTCCCAGTAGCACGGGCCCGCGCCGCGCAGCCCGTCGTAGAAGCCGTAGAGGTCGCGCTGCGCCTCCGGCCGGACCGCCGTGAGCAGCGTCCGGGGGCGGTCTGTCACCACGGCTGTCCTCCACGCTCGAACGGGCGACGCATGGTATCCCGCGCCGGTGCCGGTGGATAACGCGCTGGGCCGCGGACGGTGACGGCGGACTCTCATCGGTCTCACATGAGGGCATGATGTGATGCGGGCATCATGACCGCTCGCATCCTCGTCGTCGACGACGCCCCGAATCTGGTGGACCTGCTGCGTACCGTGCTGGAGTTCCACGGGTTCGCGGTGCGCGCGGCGGGCACCGCGGCCGAGGCGGTGGCCGCCGCCGGTGCGTACCGGCCGGATCTGATCCTGCTCGACGTGATGCTGCCGGACGGCGACGGGATGGACGTCTGCCGCCGGCTGCGCGCGGCCGGCTCGGACGCGGCCGTCGTGTTCCTCACCGCCCGGGACGCGCGCGGCGACGAGATCGCCGGGCTGGCCTACGGCGGCGACGACTGGATCACCAAGCCGTTCGACATGGACGTGCTGCTGGCGCGCGTGCGCGCGGTGCTGCGCCGCACCCGCGCCGCCGCGCCGCCGGAGCCCGACCGCGTGCTGCGCTACGCGGATCTCGAGCTGCACCGGGACACGCTGGAGGTGCGCCGGGCCGGGCAGGTGGTGACGCTCTCCCCCACCGAGCTGCGGCTGCTGCGGTACTTCCTGGAAAATCCGGGCCGGGTGCTGTCCCGGGCGCAGATCCACCGCGCGGTCTGGGAGTACGACCTCGGCGCCGCCTCCAACGTGGTCGACACCTACGTCGGCTACCTGCGCCGCAAGCTGGACCCGCTCGGCCCGCCGCTGCTGGTCACGCACCGCGGCTTCGGCTACGCGCTGCGGAGCACCGGCCCATGACGCTGCGCCGCTCGCTGCTGCTGGCGATGATCGGGCTGACCGCGCTCGGCCTGCTGGTGGTGACCGGCACCGCGACCGTGATGCTGCGCGCCCATCTGCTCGACCGCGCCGACGACCAGTTGCGCGCCGCCGCGGAGGTGGCCCGGTACCGGTTCCAGCTGGAGGCGCTGGACCCGGTGCAACGGCCGCGGACCGTGCGCGAGGTGGTCTCGGTGACCGAGTTCCTGATCGAGATCCGCAGCACGGAGACCGGCACGGTACGCATGGTCGGCACCGCGCCGGTCCCGGCCCGCCCGCTGCTCGAGCGGGCCGACCTCGGCGTCACGGAACCGCAGGACGTGGACGGCTTCCGCGCGGTGGTGGTGCACGACCGCGGGATGACCATCCTAGTCGCGCTGCCGGTCGAGCCGGTGAACGCGACCGCGCGCCGGCTGGCGGCGGTCGCCGCGGTCACGTCGCTGGCCGTGCTGGCGGTGCTGACCGCGTTCGCCCGATGGGTGCTGATCCGCCGGCTGCGCCCGCTGAACGAGATCGCCGCGGCCGCCACCGAGCTGGCCGACGGCCACCTGGACCGCCGCGTGCCGGACCCGCCGCACGGGCCGCGCACCGAGGTCGGCCGGCTGACCACCGCCGTCAACGGCATGCTCACCCGGATCCAGGCCGCGCTCGCCGACCGGGAGCGCTCGGAGCAGCGGATGCGCGACTTCGTCGCGGACGCGTCGCACGAGCTGCGCACGCCGGTCACCGCGATCCGCGGCTACCTCCAGCTCGTCCGGACCGGCGTGGTGGACCTGCACGCGCGCCCGGACGTGCTGCGCCGGCTGGAGCAGGAGGCGAACCGGATGAGTTCCATGGTCACCTCGCTGCTCTACCTGGCCCGGCTGGACGCGGAGCCGCCCGCGCGGCACGCGCCGGTCGACCTCGCCGCGCTCGCCCGGGACGCGGTCGCGGACGCCGCCGCGGTGGAGCCGGACCGCCCGCTCGCCGTGGCGGCGCCGGAGCACTGCGAGGTGGTCGGCGACGAGGACTCGCTGCGCCGCGTGCTGGCGAACCTGCTGAGCAACGTGCGCGCGCACACGCCACCCGGCACGGCCGCGCGGGTCACGCTCACCGCCGGGCCCGAGCGGGTGCGGCTGGCCGTCACGGACGACGGGCCGGGCCTGGACGCGGACGCCGCGGCGCACGCGTTCGACCGGTTCTGGCGGGCCGGCGCGGCCCGGTCGGAGGCGGACGGCGCCGGGCTGGGGCTGGCCATCGTGGCGGAGGTGATCCACGCCCACGGCGGCGACGTGGGCATCGACGGCTCCACCGTGTGGTGCACGCTGCCGCGCCCGGCCTGAGTTCACGACGAACTCTCATCCGGCTCGCACCGCACCGGCATCCGCGCCTGGTGGCATGGCCGTCATGCCGAAGAGACAATGGATCGTCGCCGGAGCGCTCGTGGCGGCGCTGGCCGTACCGGTCGCGGTGGACCGCACCGTGGCCGCCGTGGCCGAGAACCGGGTCGCCGCGCTGCTGAGCTGCGCCACCGGGGCCACCGGGGACCTGGACGTGACCATCGGCGGCTTCCCGTTCCTCACCCAGTTGGTACGCGGCGCGTTCGACCAGGTACGGCTGCGCGCGGACGCGGTGACGGTCCGGGACGTCGCGCTGCACGACATCGACATCGAGGCGCACGGCCTGCGCGGCACGTCCGTGGACTCGCTGACCGCCACCGGCGTGCTCGCGTGGTCGGGCCTCGGCTCCGTGGTGACCGAGCGGCTCGGCGCCGGCGGGCTGAACACCGGCGGGCTGAACATCGGCGCGCTGGAGCTGGGCGGCGACGACGCGGGACGGCTGGCCGTCACCGCGGCGCTGCCGATCGCCGGCACCTCCGTGCCCGCGACCGTCTACGCGGATCTGGCCGTGGCCGGCACCACGCTGACCATCACGCCGGCCGAGGTCGAGCTGTCCGCGCTGGGGCTGCGCGTCCCCGCGTCCCGGCTGCCGTCCGCGCTGGCCGGACCGCACACGGTGCCGTTGCCCGCGCTCCCGGCCGGGCTGGTCCTGCAGCGCGTCGCCGCCACCGCCGACGGCCTCGCGGTGACCGTGGCCGGCACCGGCATGAGCGCCGACGGGATCGGCACGCCGCATACCGACACCACCGGCACCTGCGAGGGTACGAACGAATGAGCACCATCGAGAGCGGCGTCATGCACCGGGTGATGACGCGCTGCGGCCGGTTCACCACGCGTCATCCGTACCCGGTGATCGTGGTCTGGCTGCTCCTCACCGTCACGATCGCCGCACTGGTCGTCGCGTTCGGCCGCCCGATCGACGAGGACGCCACCCTGCCCGGCAGCGCCGGGCAGCACGGACGCGAGGTGCTGGAGGCGCACCTCGGCGGCGCGGCCGACGCGAACGGCCAGGTGATCCTGCGCTCGTCCGGCGCCCGGCTGGACGAGCCCGCCACCGCCGCCGCGATCGCCGAGACCGCGGCCCGGATCGACGCGGTGGAGCACGTCAGCGCGGTCGCCCGGCCGGTGCTCAGCGCGGACGGGCTGACCGGATACCTGGACGTGTCGCTGGACGTCGGGCCGCAGGAGCTGACCAGGGCGACCACCGTCGAGATCATGGACGCGGCCGGTACGCCCGGGCTGGAGACGCTGCCCGGCGGCGCGCTGACCCGGGCGCAGGGCGGCACCGGCCACAGCGAGGCGTTCGGCGTCGTGGTCGCGCTGGCCGTGCTGGTGGTGGCGTTCGGCGGCCTGGTCGCCGCCGCGCTGCCGCTGCTCACGGCCGCGCTCGTGCTGATCATCGGGGTCGGCGCGATCGGCCTGGCCGGGCACCTCACCGGCATCCCGTCCGTGGCCACCACGCTCGGCACGATGATCGGTCTCGGGGTCGGCATCGACTACGCGCTGTTCCTGATCACCCGGTACCGCGCCCTGCTCGACCGCGGCCGGCCGGTGCGGGACGCGATCGTCGGCACGGTGGCGTCGTCCGGCAGCGCGGTCGTCTTCGCGGGCGGCACCGTGGTGGTGGCACTGTGCGGGCTGGGCGTGGCCGGCGTGCCGATCCTCGCCACGCTGGGCTGGACAGCAGGGCTGGTCGTGCTGGTCGCGGTCGCGGCCGCCACCACGCTGCTGCCCGCGATGCTGACGCTGCTCGGCCCGCGGATCGACGCGCTGCCGGTCCGGCGCCGGTCCCGGGCCGGCCGGGCGTCGGCGTGGGGCCGGCTCGCCGACCGGGTGATCCGCCGCCCGTGGCGGTACGCGCTGGCCAGCACCCTGCTGCTGCTCGTGCTGGCCGCGCCGCTGACCGCGATGACGCTCGGCCAGACCGACGCGGGCGACAAGGCGGCCGGCTCGGCCGAGCGCGCCGGCTACGAGGCGATGGCCGCCGCGTTCGGCCCCGGCATCAACGGCCCGATCACCGTGGTCGCGGAGCTGTCCCCGGCCGCGACCGGCCGCGACGACCCGCGGCTGACCGCACTGACCGGCGCGGCCGCGGCCGTGCCCGGCGTCACGCAGGCGAACCCGGCGCGGCTCGCCGAGGACGGCCTGGTCGCGTCCGTGCGCGTCATCCCCGGCACCGCACCGGGCGACCCGGCCACGCTGGACACCATCGACCGGCTGGCCGCGCTGGACGTGGACGGCGCCGCGATCTCGGTGACCGGGCAGACCGCGATCCGCGGCGAGCTGGCCGAGCGCGTCGGCGACCGCATGCCGCTGGTGATCGTGCTGGTGGTGCTGCTCAGCGGCCTGCTGGTGCTGATCGCGTTCCGGGCGCCGGTGGTGGCCGCGAAGGCCGCGGTGATGAACCTGCTGTCCGTGGCCGCGGCCTACGGCGCGCTGACCGCGGTGTTCCAGTGGGGCTGGGGCGCGGAGCTGATCGGGCTGGACGGGCCGGTGCCGATCGAGGCGTACGTACCGATGATGCTCTTCGCCCTGCTGTTCGGCCTGTCCATGGACTACGAGGTGTTCCTGCTGACCGCGGTCCGCGAGTCCTGGGAGCGCACCGGGGACAACCGCCGCGCGGTCCGGGACGGGCTGTCCGACACCGGCGTGGTGATCACCTCCGCCGCGCTGATCATGGTGTGCGTGTTCGCCAGCTTCGTGCTCAGCGACGAGCCGGTGATCAAGATGATGGGCCTGGGCCTGGCCGTCGCCATCGCGGTCGACGCCACGGTCATCCGCGGCCTGCTGGTGCCCGCCACCATGACCCTGCTCGGCGACGCCAACTGGTGGACGCCGCGCACCACCCGCCGCGCGCCCGAGTCCCCCGATCAAGCCCGGTGGGCGGTACCCTCCGAATCGGACGGAGCGGAACCGGCCCGCAGCGGGGGGAGCCCGGCATGACCGACCCGGCGACGCCGCAGACCGCCAGGGTGTGGAACTACTGGCTCGGCGGCACCGACAACTTCCCGGCCGACCGCGCGCTCGGCGACGAGATCGCCCAGGCGTTCCCCCTGGTCGTGGAGATCGCGCGGGCGACCCGCTCGGTGCTGACGCGCGCGGTCCGGCACCTGGTCGCGGAGGCCGGCGTCCGGCAGTTCCTGGACGTCGGCGCCGGCCTGCCGACCGCGGACAACACGCACGAGGTGGCCCAGTCGGTGGCGCCGGAGTGCCGCGTGGTCTACGTGGACTTCGACGCGCACGTCCAGGCGCACGCACGGCGGCTGCTGCGCGGCCACCCGGCCGGCGCCACCGACTTCGTCCACGCGGACCTGCGCGACCCGGCGACCATCCTGCGCGAGGCCGCCCGCACGCTGGACCTGGACCGACCGGTCGCGGTGATCCTCTCCGGCATCCTGGCGCACCTGCCGAGCGCGGCCGAGGCGCGCGCGGCCGTGCGGGCGCTGATGGCGCCGCTGCCCTCCGGCAGCCACCTGGTGGCCATCGACGGCGCGGACACCAACCCCGAGCTCAACGACGTGATGCGGATCTGGAACCAGACCGCCGACCCGCCGTACGAGATGCGCTCCCCCGCCGAGATCCGCTCCTACTTCGACGGGCTGGAGCTGCTCCCGCCCGGCCTGGTCGACGTCACGCTCTGGCACCCGGCGGGCGGCCCGGTCCCCCCGCTGGACAACCTCATCGGGGTGGCCCGCAAGCCATGACCCGCGAGCCCGGCGAAACTCTGCGAGAATGCCGGGCATGAGCGAGCTTGCGAGCGAATCATCAGCTCAGCGCCGACCACGGCGTGACGGCAGCGGGAAGGATAACGCGGCATGAGCGAGCTTGCGAGCGAATCATCAGCTCAGCGCCGACCACGGCGTGACTGCGGCGGGAAGGATAACGCGGCATGAGCGAGCTTGCGAGCGAATCATCAGCTCAGCGCCGACCACGGCGTAATTGCAGCGGGAAGGATAACGCGGCGTGAGTGACTCTGAGGAGAAGATGGGCCGGCGTGCGCTCTTCGGCCGGACGACGCTGCTGGCCGCGGGTGCCGCGGTCACGCTGCTGGGGCTGACCGGCTGCCCCGGCGGCGAGCAGGACGACGACGGTGACGACGACGACGGCGGCGATGACGACGACTAGCGGGACGCGGCCCCCGGCCTGAGCCGGGGGCCGCGCCACCTCAGCCGGTCATCGGCCGGTGATGGTGAACTGTGAGCCCGGCTCGATGACGACGTCGCCGTCCGCCGAGTTCGTGATGGTCACGTTGCTCAGCACCGCGTTGCCGCGCGCGCCGCCCATCGCCAGGATGCCCGCGCCGTTGTTCGACCGGTCGATCCGGACGTTCGTGATCTGCACGTTCGGCATGTTGCCGCCGCCGTTCTTGAACTGGATGCCGTCGTAGGTGGAGTCCAGGATCTCGGTGTCCCGGATGACCACGCCGGTGATGTCCCGCGTCTGCGGGTAGAGCGTGATCGCGCCGAACTCCTGGTCCTCGTTCCAGAACGCCCCGCCCGTACGGTGCAGGCCGTTGTTCGCGACCAGCGTGGTCCCGCCGAACGGCAGCGGGCTGTGGTCGGTGGCCAGCATGATCCCCGGGTAGGTCGCGGTGTCCGAGACGAGGTTGTTCTCCACCGCGTTGTCGATGCCGCCGTAGATCGCGATGCCGTTCGCCCGCCACGGCAGCTGCACCGTGTTGTTGACGAACCGGTTGTTCGACGCGATGTCGACGGCCTGGTCCCGCACGTACGGGTTCGCCCACACGGCCAGCGAGTCGTCGCCCGTGGTCCGGAACGACGAGTTGAACACGCGCGAGTTCTTCGTACCGTTGCTGAAGTTGATGCCGTCCGCGAACGTGTTCCGGATGCGCATGCCGGAGAACTCGACCGTGTTCGCCGGGTTCCAGTACGCGGGCGTGTCCGAGTAGTCCCGGCCGACCCAGGCGCCGACGTTCACGTGCTCGATCCACACGTTGCTGATCCGGGTGTTGCGCCCGAACCGCCCGTTGAGCCCGTGCCCGCGGTTCGCCCGGTTCTGCGTGTTGCCGAAGATCGCCAGGTCGGAGATCTGCGTGTTGTCGTCGATGTCGAAGCCGACGTTGCCCTCGTGCGGGTGGTTGATGCCGCCCACCACCTGGTGCGGCTGCGTGTCCGAGTAGAGCTGGCTGTGCCACATGCCGGCGCCGCGGATCACGACGTTGCGCAGGCCACGCTGGTTGTACTGGCCGCGGTTCGGGTCCGGGGAGAGGATCTTCTGCTCCTGGCGCCACCGGCCGGCCGGAATCCACACGCAGGAGATCACGCCGTTCTCGTCGTCGGTCACCGCGCGCTGGATCGCCGCGGTGTCGTCCTGGCCGTCGTTCGGCACCGCGCCGTACGTGGTGATCGAGGTGCAACCGGCCGGCTGGGACGCGGCCGGGGCGACCTGCTCCAGGTCGATGAGATCGATGATGTAGAACGCCGCGCTGTCACCGGCGTCGCGCTGCAGCTTGAACCGGGTGCCGGCCGGGTAGGACGTGCCCAGCAGCGCGTGCGACTCGTCGAACAGGCGCCGCGCGTCCGCGGACGGCGTGTTGGACAGGCTCTCGGTCTCGTCCGTGGTGCCGTAGAGCCAGCTGTTGCGCGAGGACAGCGTCAGCTTCCGGGAGAACTGGTCGTTGACGTACAGGCTGATGGTGTGGTCCTGGCCGCCGCCGTTCGGCGCGTCCGGCACCGAGTTGCGCACCACGATCGAGTTCGACGGCACCGTGGACGTGAACTCGACGAACTGTCCGGTGCTGGTGAGCCGCACCGACCTGCGCCCGGACGACTCCGACCCGAAGTTCGTGTGCCCGAACGTGCGCAGCGGGTCCGCCTCCACCAGCGCGCCGGAGTAGCGCGCGGCCTCCGCCTCGTACTCCGCGTAGGGCAGCGCGGCGCCGCGGCCCACGCCGATCGGGCGGGACAGCGCGTTGTTGGTCTCGTCCGTCTCCGCCACCGCGCCGGTCGCGTCCGCGGTGGCGGTCACGGTGGCGCCGCCGGTCGTCGCGGTCCAGGTCCCGCCGATCGGCACGGTGGCGGTCGCGCCCGCGGCCAGCGCCGGTGTGGCCCCGGTCAGCGTGGTGCCGCCCACCGTGATCCGGGTGGTCGAGGCGCCCGCGGCCGCGTTCCCCCGGTTGGCGACCGTCGCGGTGAACGAGACCGCGGTCCCGGCGGACGGGTTCGCCGGGCTCGGCGTGATGCCGGTGACGTGCAGGTCGGGCCCGGTCGGCGGCGGCGTCCACTCGCCGATCACCTGCAGCTCGCCGACCTGGCCGCCGGGCGCGCCGGTGTTCGCGGCGAACTGCAGCTGGAGGTCGGCGACCCGGCCGGTGACCGGGATGGTCACCGTGTTCTGGTTCGAGCCCGGGTCGAAGCGGTAGTCCGCGCGCGCCTTCAGCGAGGTGAACCCGGCCGCGCCCGCCGCCCGGCCCAGGACCTGAAGGCTCTGGGTACGCGCGGCCCAGATCGGGTCGGGGTTGAGTTTGACCACGACGGAGGTGACGTCGGCGTCCGCACCGAGCCGCACGGTCAGCGTGGCCGGGAAGCCGTTGGACTCCCAGTAGGTGCCGATGTTGCCGTCGTTGGCGTTCGGCGCGACGAACGAGAAGACGGTCGAGGACGCCTCGATCGGCTTCCCGGCCGCGAGATCCGCCGCCGCGGCCCGGGCGGGCGGTGCGGCGAGCGTGGTGAGCGTGGTGGTGGCGACGGTGAGCGCCGCCAGGAGATGCGTCAGTTTCATGGCGTCCTGCTTCCAGGGGGGAGGCCGTCACGATATTTCGTCCCTCGCCGCAGAAATTTCGATCACTTGCCGACTTCTTGCGGTCGAGGGCATTCAATGTTTCAGATATGTCACCGTTTCGTCAATGTCCCGCGCTGCCTGGGTGCACCGCACCCAGGCGACCCCGGGTGCTCCGCCATACAGTGATCCCATGGCACGATCACCGCTCGGCGACTTCCTGCGGCGGCGGCGCGACCAGGTCAGCCCCGCCGAGGTCGGGATCACCGGCACCGGCGTGCGGCGGGTGGCCGGGCTGCGCCGCGAGGAGGTCGCGATGCTGGCCGGCGTCAGCGTCGACTACTACGTGCGGCTGGAGCAGGGCCGCGAGCGCACCCCGTCCGCCCAGATGCTGGACGCGCTGAGCGGCGCGCTGCTGCTCGACGAGGACGCCCGGATGCACCTGTTCCGGCTGGCCGGCCTGGCACCGCGCGGCGGCGTCGACACCGGGCCGGAACGCGCGGACCCGGCGCTGCTGACGCTCATGGCCGCCTGGCCGGACAACCCCGCGCTGCTGTACGGCCGCGCCTACGACGTGCTGGCCGCGAACCCGCTCGCCGAGGCGCTGTTCCGGGGCTTCCCGTTCTCCCGCAACCTGATGCTGTCGCTGTTCCTCGACCCGGCCGCCCGCGCGTTCTACCGCGACTGGCCCGAGGCCGCCGCCAACGCGGTCGCCGGCTTCCGCCTAGCCTTCGGCGGCGCACCGCACCACCCGCGCCTCCGGGAGGTGCTGTCCACATTGACCGAGCACAGTGCGGAGTTCCGCACGCTCTGGGCCGAACACCGCGCGCGCGGCAAGTCCCTGGAGGTCAAGACGTTCCGGCACCCCGAGATCGGCGAGACCACGCTGCGCATGCACACGTTCGACGTGCGCTCCGCGCCCGGGCAGGAACTCGTCGTCTACCACGCGGAGCCCGGCACCCCGGCCGCCGACAACCTCCGGCTCCTCGCCACGCTCGCCGCCACCGCCCTGACCGAACGGCCCTGACCGCCCCGCTAGCCTGACCCGTCGGCCGCGCCGCGATGTTCGGCGTTCGACCCGCCTGGTGGTGACCGCCCGGTCAGCCGCCGGTGGCGTAGCGGATGCCGCCCAGCAGGTGGCCGAGCACGGCGGGCTCCGCGTAGGACTCGGCGGTGTGGCCGAGCGCGGTGTAGAAGGATCGGCCGCCCAGGGAGTCGTGACACCAGGCCAGCGGGTGGTCGGCGCCCATCGCGCCGCCGGTGTAGGACGTCTCGTCCACGCGCAGCAGCACACGCACCCGGTCGCGCGGGTTGGTGCGGAAGTCGTACCACTCATCGGTGCGTGACCAGACCGCGGGCAGGTGCGCGGTGGCCGGGTGCGCCGAATCCTCGACGAGCAGGCGGGCGGGCTGCACGTCGGGGTGCCTGTCGAACCGGGCACCGACCAGCTCGCCGAAGAACGGCCAGTCGTACTCGGTGGTGGAGGCGGCGTGAATGCCGGCGAAGCCGCCGCCGTCACGGACGTAGCGCTCCAGCGCGTCCCGCGCGGACGGGTCGGCGGAGATGGTGCCGCTGGTGCTGAGGAACGTCACGGCGGCGAACCCGGCGAGCTCCCCGGGCGTGAGCACCGCGGGGTCCTCGGTCGCCACGACCTCGAAACGGTGATCCCGGCCGAGCGCGGTCAGCGCCGCCACCCCGGCCGGGATCGAGTCGTGCCGGAAGCCCGTCGTCCGGCTGTACACCAGGATTCGCACCCGGCCGAGCCTAGCGGGCGGGTCCCGGCGCCGGCCTCGTCAGGCCCGGCCGTGACCGAATGTCAACGCCGGTTCGCGTTCTCTTTCCATCCCGTTACGGCCCGGTCGCGCGGTCACGCTGGGACGATACGGATAGGCGAGTACGTCACAACTCGTTGCACCCAGTGCAACGGTGCACTTAGTGTAAGAACGTGCAACCCACCGATCGCCGCGCCGCGCTCAAGGCGCGTCACCGTCGCGCGATCATCGACGCGGCGACCGCGCTCATCTCGGAGAGCGGTGCGGCCCGGTTCAGCGTCGATCAGCTCGCCGCGCGCGCGGACGTCTCCCGGCGCACGGTCTTCAACCACTTCTCCTCGATCGACGACATCGTCACCACCGCGTGCACCGACGTGCTCGGCGTCGTGGTGGACAACTTCCGCGCCGCGTTCAGCGCCAGCCCGGTCGAGCCGGGCAACCGCGCCTCCATGTTCGAGGCGGTCACCGCCGCGCTGCGGGCCACCGACGTGCCGAGCGTGATCGCGTTCATCTGGCAGGCGCTGGGCGGCTTCGGCCCCGGCGACCCGCGGCCGCAGCAGATCTTCCAGGCCACGTTCTCGCGTACCACCGATGAACTGGCCCGTGAACTGGCCGAACGCAACGCGGCCGAGGACTCGCTCGACGCGGAACTGCTGGTCAGCTCGCTCATGCACGGCGTCGAGGTGATCGCCCACCGGTGGATCACCGAGACCGGCGCCGCCACCGACGACGCGGCGCTCGCGCTCTGGGGCCGCCTGCTCGACCGGCTCATCGACAACGTCCGCACCGGCTACTGACCGTACGATCGAAAGCAAAGGGACCATGGCAGAGATGCTGTATCGCCTGGGACGCTTCAGCGCCCGGCGAGCCTGGGCAGTCCTGATCACCTGGCTGGTGATCCTGGGCCTGTCCGTCACCGCCTACTTCGTCGCGGGCGGCACGCTGTCGTCACAGGTGACGATCCCGGGCACGGAGACCGCGAAGGTCACCGACCAGCTCGCGGCGCGCTTCCCGGCCGCCAGCGGCGGCACCGGCACGATCGTGTTCCACACCGGCGACGGCGCGCCGTTCACCGCGGAGCAGCAGGCCGCGATCGGCGCGCTGCTGACCTCCACCGGCGAGCTGGACGGCGTCGCGACCACACGCGACCCGTTCGCCACCGCGCAGCAGATCGCCGCGCAGACCGAGCAGCTGACCGCCGGCCAGGAGCGGATCGACACCGAGCGGGCGAAGCTGGACGCCGGTCAGCAGCAGCTCGACGCCGGCCGGCAGCAGCTCGAGGCCGCGAAGGCGCAGGCACCGCCGCAGGCCCAGGCCCAGTTCGAGGCGCAGCAGGCGCAGCTCGACGCGCAGCAGGCGCAGCTGGACGCGGGCCGCACGCAGCTCGACGCGGAGGCCGCCAAGGTCGACGTCGGCCGCAAGCTGATCGAGATGTCCTCCGAGATCCGCACGGTCTCCACGGACAACACCACCGCGGTCGCCGCGGTCGTCTTCACCGACCGCCAGCTCGACGTCACGCCGGAGATCAAGGAGCGCGTCGTCGACCACGTCACCGGCGGCGTCCCGGCCGGCGTCGAGGCGGACTTCTCCAACGAGATCACCCAGACCGTCCCGCAGGTCTTCGGCGTCGGCGAGGCGGTCGGCCTGGTCGTCGCCGCGATCACGCTGATCGTCATGCTCGGCACGCTCATCGCGGCCGCACTGCCGCTGGTCGGCGCGCTGGTCGGCGTGGGCGTGGGCGTCACGCTGTCGCTGGCCATGTCCGGCGTCATCGACATGCTCTCGATCACGCCGGTGCTCGGCGTGATGCTCGGCCTCGCGGTCGGCATCGACTACAGCCTGTTCATCCTCAACCGGCACCGCCGGCAGCTGCTCGCCGGCATGGACGTGCACGAGTCGATCGGCCTGGCCAACGGCACCTCCGGCAACGCGGTCGTGTTCGCCGGCTCCACCGTGCTGGTCGCGCTGCTCGCGCTGAACATCACCGGCATCGGCTTCCTCGGCCTGATGGGCACGGTCGGCGCGATCTGCGTCGCGGTCTCCGTGATCATCGCGGTCACGCTCACGCCCGCGCTGCTCGGCCTGCTCAAGCTGCGCGTGCTCACCCGCAAGGCGCGCGCCACCATCGGCCAGCCGCACCACGACACCACGCCCACCACGCCGATGGGCACCGGCCGCGCGATCCTCACCGCGGTCGCGACGCTGGCCGTGCTGATCGTGGTGGCGATCCCGGCGCTGTCCATGCGGCTCGGCCTGCCGGACGGCTCCTCCGAGTCCGAGGACTCCACGCAGTACCAGGCGTACCAGCAGATCGAGGAGAAGTTCGGCGCCGGCGTCAACGGCCCGCTGCTGGTCGTGGCGGAACTGCCCGCCCCGGTCGCGGACGAGGAGGCCGCCCGTCCCGAGCAGGTCCGGATCGGCACCCTGCTGCTCGGCCAGCAGGACGTCACCGCGGTCGCGCCGGTCGGCCTCTCCGAGGACCGCAAGCTGCTCGCGTTCCAGGTCGTCCCCGCCGAGGGCCCGAACAGCGAGTCGACCGGCGAACTCGTCCGCACGCTGCGCGGCCTCTCCCCGGTCGAGGGGAACGTGACGCTCGGCGTGGCCGGCAGCGCCAGCGGCAACATCGACGTCTCCGAGCAGCTCTCCGACGCGCTGCCGCTCTACCTGAGCGTCGTGGTCGGCCTCTCGCTGATCATCCTGATCTTCGTGTTCCGGTCGATCCTGGTGCCGGTGACCGCCACGCTCGGCTTCGTGCTGTCACTGTTCGCCACGTTCGGCGGCATCACCGCGATCTTCCAGTGGGGCTGGCTCGGCCAGATCTTCGACGTACACGACCCGGGCCCCATCCTCAGCTTCCTGCCCACCATCCTGATCGGCATCCTGTTCGGCCTCGCCATGGACTACCAGCTGTTCCTGGTCTCCGGCATGCGTGAGGCCTACGCCCACGGCTCCGCCGCCCGCCTCGCCGTCCGGCAGGGCGTCCACGCCGGCCGCGTCGTGGTCACCGCCGCCGCGATCATCATGATCTCCGTCTTCGGCGGCTTCATCTTCTCCCACACCACGATGATCCGCTCCATCGGCTTCGGCCTCGCCTTCGGCGTCCTCGCCGACGCGTTCCTGGTCCGCATGCTGCTGATCCCGGCCATCATGCACCTGCTCGGCCGCTCCGCCTGGTGGATCCCCCGCTGGCTCGACCGCATCCTGCCCAACGTCGACGTCGAGGGCGCCGCCCTCGAACGCCGCCACCCCTCCACCCCGCACGAAACCCCGGAGAACACCGGCCAGGCCGCTCCGGCAACGCCCATCCCCTGATTGATCTACCCGCTTCCGGCGTGGTGACGGTCCGCATGCTCCCGCGGGCACCGGTCGGTCGTTGACCGACCTCCCTGCCGGTCCCGCACCCGCTCACCACAACCCGATGCCCGCCGCCCCAGCGGCGGGCATCACCTTTCCCTCGCCCCGCCCCCGCCCCCGCCCCCGCCTCGCCTCGCCCCGCCTCGCCCCGCCCCGCCTCGCCCCGCCTGGCCGCGTCGATCTAGGGCGGATTCCGGCGCTTTGATCTCCAATCACGTGAATGTGACCTAGATCGGCGGGGCAGGGGCGCGGCGAGGCGGGGGTGCGGAGGCGCGGCGGGGCGAGGGCGGGGAGGGTCAGCGGCGTTCGGCCGTGAAGAGGGCGGTCACCTCCGCGTCGGTGAGGGCGCGGTCGTAGGCGTGGACGCCGTCGATCGCGCCGGACCACCAGTCGGTCTCGTTGCCGGCGTACTTGGCGCGGCCGACCGCGAACGAGCCGGTGCTCACCACCACGGGCCCGGCGGTGGTGGCGGCCGCGCGGGCGCCGTCCACGTACAGCCGGACCTCGCCGGAGGCGCCGTCGCGGACGCCGACCAGGTGGTACCACCGGTTCAGGTCGGGCGTGACGGGCAGCCGGGCGCGGTTGCCGCCGGGCGTGCTGAAGGCGAACGCGCCCTGGCCGTACTGCAGGTAGAACGGGCTCTCCGCGCGCCGCCCGTCCTGGCTGACCGCGGTGGCGTAGTTGCCGGGCAGTTCGTCCAGCGACACCCACGCGGCGATCGTGTACGACCCGGCGGTGTCGACCACCGGCCCGGCGGTCTCGGCCGCGTCACCGTCGCCGTCGAAGGCCAGCGCGGAGCCGGAGACGCCCGGCGTCCAGGCGGTGTTCCCGGTGAGCGTCAGGTCGGCGCCGCTGCCGCTGGTGTCGCGCGCGGTGGTGCCGCTGCCCTCGTCCAGCGCCCAGTCGCCGCGGCCGGGGAAGGTCGCGTCCTCGCCGGCGGACGCCCCCGCGGCGATCACCTTCTGGTTGATCGCCCTGACCGGGGCCGGGTCGACCTTGATCTCCCGCCGGTCGTACGTCCAGAGGCCGTTGAGCTCGTTCTCCAGGTCGGTGATCTGGGTGTAGACCGAACCGGACAGCTCCGCACCCGCGGCCTCGAGGTAGAACCGCTCGGTGTTGTCGACGTACTTCGCGGTCAGCGCCGCCTTGTCCGCCACGCCGCTGTAGATCACGGCCGGGGCGCCGGGCCACATGTGGCCGGGCGTGCGGAGCGTGAACCCGCCGTGCTCGCCGTCCATCGCCACGCGCGTGGCGTCCGGGAACGGCGGGTCGGTGTTGTTGTAGTCGTGGTGGTCGATGACCTCGCCCTTGCCGGAGTCACCCTTGGAGTCGCAGCAGTTCACGCCGGAGTGCGCGTTCACGATGCGGGACGGGTCCGCGGCCTTGACCTGCTCGGCGATCTGGCCGGTGGCGGTGCGGTCCCACTCGCCCCAGCCCTCGTTGAAGACCACCCAGCCGATGATCGACGGCGAGAACCGGAGCTGTTCCATGATCTCCCGGCCCTGGCTGAGGAACGCCTCCTGGCCGGCCGTGGTGCGGATGGTCGCGGAGACGAAGTCCTGCCAGACCAGCAGGCCCAGCTCGTCGGCGTGCCGGTACCAGCGGGCCGGTTCGGCCTTGATGTGCTTGCGGACCGCGTTGAAGCCGAGCTTCTTGGTCTCCTCCAGGTCGAAGCGCAACGCCGCGTCGCTCGGTGCCGTGTACAGCCCGTCCGGGAAGAAGCCCTGGTCGAGCGTGGCGAGCGAGAAGACCGGCTTGCCGTTGAGCACCAGCTTCGGGAAGCCGCCGACCGTCTGCACCTCGATGTGCCGCATGCCGAAGTAGCCGCGCACCGTGTCGGTGACCCGGCCCTGGGTGAGCGTGACGTCGAGGTCGTAGAGGTACGGGTCGTCCGGGCTCCACAGCCGCGGGTTGGTGATCTTCAACTGGAGCGGCGTGTTGGCAGCGCCGCTGACCGTACCGACGCGGCGGCCCTGCTTGTCCAGCGCGGTGGCGGTCACCCTGGCGTTGGTGGCGGCCGACTTCACGGTCACGGTGAGCGCGGAGCGCGCCACGTCCGGCGTGGTGACCAGCGAGTCGATCGCGGCGGTGGCGACCGGCTCCATCCAGACGGTCTGCCAGATGCCGGACGACGGCGTGTAGACGATGCCGCCCGGGCTGGTGGACTGCTTGCCCTTGGGCTGGTCCGGGCCGGTGGTGTCGGTGACCGCGACGACGATCTCCTGTGCGCCGCGCCCGCGCAGCGCGTCCGTGATGTCCGCGGTGAACGCGGTGTATCCGCCGGTGTGCTCCGTGACCAGCGTGCCGTTGACCCACACCCGGGCCTGGTAGTCGACCGCGCCGAAGTTCAGCTTGATCCGCTTGCCGGACCAGTCGCGCGGCACCGTGACGAGCTTGCGGTAGAACATGTGGTCCTCGCGCCGCTCGATGCCGGACAGCTGCGACTCGACCGGGAACGGCACGATGATCCGCTCGTCCAGCCGCTTGCCGAAGACCGGCGCCTCCCCGGCCTCGGCGTCCGCGAACTCCCACGGCCCGTTGAGGTGGAGCCACTGCTTGCGGATCAGCTGCGGCCGCGGGTACTCCGGCAGTGGCTTGTTCCGGTCGAGCTTGTCGCCCCACGGCGTGGTGAGGCGCTGGGTGGACGCGTTCGAGGCGGACCGGATCACCTGGGGTACGGCCTCGCCGCCCACCACCAGGCCGCCCTCGCCGGTGTAGCCGATCCGTACCCGCTGGTCCTTGAGGATCTTCTCGGCCAGCGTGATCACCAGCCGCTTGCCGCGCACGGCGACGGCCTCGATCGGCATCGGCGTGGTGTCGACCTCGACGGTCAGGCTGCTCGCGGACGGCGCGGCGTCGATCCGGCTCTCGAAGTCCGCGACGAGCGTGCGCCCGTCCTTCTGCACGCCGAACGTGACCGGGTAGACCTGGAAGCCGTCCGGCGGCGTGAACGCGGACTCGGGCACGATCTGCTTGGCCAGGCCGGCGGCGGACCAGCGCAGGAACAGGTTCGCGCCGCCGATGTCCTGGAACATCTCGATGCGTACGTCGTGTGCCTGGCCGGCCACCAGGTGCACCGGCGCGCTGGTCTGCTCCACGTCCCAGTCGCCGACCCAGTGGTCGATCACCGGCTGCCCGTCCAGCAGGAAGCGGAAGCCGTTGTCGCCGATCATGTGGAACGTGTAGTCGCCGGTCGCCGGCGCGGTGAGCTTGCCGGTCCAGCGGGCCGTGGTGTGCTCGGTGCGACCGGTCAGCGAGCCGAACGTGCCGGCCAGGCCGGGCAGGTCGATGTTCGGGTCGAGCGACACGCCGCCCAGCTCCGCGAAGTCGCGGGCGCCCGGAGCGGACATTCGGTAGTACTCGCCCTTCAGGCCGTGCACGGTCGCCGGGGCGGCCGTCGCGGCGACCGCGGGCGACACGATCATCGATAGGATCAGCAGCGCTACCAGGGAGAATGACCGCAGGGGCGATCTCGGCATCAGGCGTGTCCCTTCCGGACGACGACGATTGCCGATCCACATTGACTGATCTTTATTCGCGATGTCAACAGAGTGAAACAAAACCGTGCACAGTAGAACGCCGGTGGACCGCCGACCGGGCCCACCGGCGTGATCGCCCGGCCTACTTGCTCCGGGCCTTGCGCGTGCTGGAGGCGTTCGCCTTCTGGATCGCGTCGACCAGCTCGGGCTTGGTCATCCGGGACCGGCCGCGGATCTCCAGCCGCTTGGCCACGTCCATCAGGTGGGTCTTGGAGGCGTTCGCGTCCACGCCGCCGGCCGTCTTCGCCCGGGTGTTCCGCCCGCCCGCGGCCTTGGCGTCGCTCGGGCCCTTCTTCGCCTTCGGCTCCCAGTGGTCGCCGACCTTCTCGAACGAGTGCTTGACCGCGGAGAACGCGGTGCGGTGCGCCCGCTCCCCCTCGCCGTACTGCTCCACCGCCGAGTCGTGCGTCTTCGCGTACGTCTCCTGCGCCTTCTTCGGCGACCGCTTCAGCGTGCTCGGCATGTCCTCACGGGCCGGCATGACGTACCTCCCTGGTGGTTGGTGTTCGTTCGTGACTCTCCTACCCGGCCGGGCGCGCGTCATGCGGCCGTTTGCCGCCGTCGCGCGCGGGTAGCCGACCGCCATGACCCCTGACGAGAAGCAGTCACCGCTCGGGCAGCCGGCCGGCGTCGCCGACCCGGAACCCGACCCGGACTTCGCCGGCGAGCACGAGGACACCGCGGTGAGCAAGGACATCACCGGCGGCCAGGACGAGGACGCGGAACCGGAGGCGCCCGGCGGCTGGTCCGGCATGGAGCCGACCGACTGAGCTGGTTTCCGCCGGTCGCATACCGGGTAGCCGGTTATGTGAACGGCCCGGATCCCATCGGGCCTGCACCGCACGGAGGTCGACATGGGCACCGATGACAAGATCGACAACAAGGTCGAGGAAGCCGGCGGCAAGGTCAAGGAGCACGTCGGCCGCGCTACCGACGACCGCGACCTGGAGGCCGAGGGCAAGGCCGACCAGAGCAGCTCCCACGTCAAGCAGGCCGTCGAGCACGTCAAGGACGCCTTCAAGTCCTGACCACAGCGTCTTAACGGGTGGCCGGCCCCTCGGGGCGGCCACCCGTTTCGCGTGTCAGCTGCTGCGGGCGATGAACTGCGGGTTCTCGATCAGGAAGGTGCCGAGCGTGCCGGCCTCCGCGGCGTCGAGCATGGCGAGGGACTTGTCGTCGAGGTCCTCGTAGGCGATGCCGTCGACGATCACGGTGTTGACGTTGCCGGCGTTGGTCTTGATCAGCGTGAGGTCGTTGGCCGCGACGCCCTTGAGCGTGAACAGGAAGTCGGCCGGCGGGATGCCGCCGGTGTCCAGCACGAACGCGTCGCCCGCGGCCTTCACCAGGTTGTTCAGCTTGCCCAGGTCGGTGAGCACGCCCCGGGTGGTGGCCTGCTTGACGATCGCCTTGATCAGCTGCTGCTGGTGCCGCTGGCGGCCGTAGTCGCCGTCGCTCAGGCTCTTGCGGATGCGCGCGTAGTCGAGCGCCTCGGTGGCGCTCATCTTCCGGCAGCCCTTCTCGTGGACGAACGGCGTGACGCCGGGTGGGAGCTGGATGCCGGCCGCCTCGGAGTGCCAGCCCTGCACCAGTTTGCCGTCCGCGTCCACGCCGAGGTGCGCGGACTCGGCCGTCTCGTCCACGCACATGTCCACGCCGCCGAGCGCGTGGATCACACTGGCGAAGCCGCTGAAGTCGATGATCGCGGCGCCGTTGAAGCGGATGCCGGTCACCTTGTTGAGCGTGGTGGAGAGCAGCGTCATGCCGCTGGCGCGTTTTTCCAGCTCGGAGCCCTGGACGTTATATCCGTACGAGAACGCTGAATTGATCTTGTAAGATCCGCCGGGGAAGCCGGCCTTCTCGTACGCCGGGACCTCGACCAGCCAGTCCCGCGGAATGGAGATCAGGTATGCCTGATCGTGCGTCTCCGGGATGTGCAGAATGATGATCGTGTCGGACAGGACGCCGGTCTCGGACGAGCCGGGCGGGCGCGCGTCGATGCCGACGAGCAGCAGGTTCACCGCGCCGTCGATGTTGTTGCCGGACGCGCCGTCCTGCGCGGCGGCGTCACCCTCCAACAGCGAGCCCTGGGTGAACGCGGTCGACGCCCGGTTGATCACCGTGTGCGCCGCGACCAGCGTGCCACCGCTGAGCACCACCAGCACCGCGCCGAAGATCAGGAGAAGTCGCGCCCACAGCGGATCCCCGCGACGCTTCGTCACCATTGAGCCTTTTTCACCCTGGCGCACCCGAACCGTCCAGCGCCGCCGCGCCCCCCGGCCCCGCAGGCCAGGTTGAAAATCGCTCATCGTGCGCACCCCTCCCCCGGCGCTCGATCCGAGCCTCACGCAGGCTAGCAATCATTGACGACAACGGATAGGAACGATGTGAGCTGCGTCGCTTTCCGGATCAATACCGGCACCTGATGACTTCCCGAGATGTCGTTAGGGAACAGGAACCGCAGACCGACGGGGGGCGTACGAGATGAAAATTCCGCGCTGGGCGCGCATCGTCCTCATTCTCGGCGCCGTGCTGGCGGTCGCGAGCACCGGCACGATCGTCGGCGCGCGCATGCTGATCGACGGCGCGACCGCGGCCATCCCGCAGACCACGCTGATCGAGGGCGACGCCCGGGCACCCCGGCGCGAGCAGGGCAAGGCCATCGACGGCGCGATCAACCTGCTCCTGGTCGGCATCGACGCGCGCGACACCGGCGGTGGCAGCGACGGCGACTCGGTCCGGTCGGACACGATCATCATCCTGCACATCCCGAAGGCGCACGACCGGGCGTACCTGATCTCCGTCCCGCGTGACTGGCTGGTCGACATCCCGGCGTACCGCAAGAACGGCTTCGCCGGCATCAGCGACAAAATCAACACCGCGTTCTCCGCCGGGTACGCGGGCGACGGCGACCGCATGGAGAAACTCGGCCGCGGCGTGGACCTGCTGTCGACCACGCTCAACAAGACGACCGGCATCCAGTTCGACGGCGCCGCGATCATCGACTTCGACGGCTTCGCCAGCGTGATCCACGCGCTCGGCGGCGTGGACATGTGCGTGGCCGAGGCCGCCGAGTCCGCGCACCTCGGCGTGGACGCGGACGGCAAACTGGTGCAGGGCTGGTACTCCGAGGCGTACGGCATCCAGCTCCCGCCGGGGGCGCAGCCGTTCGTGCACCGCCCCGGCTGCCGGACCATGAGCGCGACCGAGGCGCTCGACTACTCCCGCATCCGCAAGAGCCTGCCGAACGGCGACTACGACCGGCAGAATCACCAGCAGCAGCTGATCAAGGCGATCGTGGACAAGGCCACCACCCGCGGCGTCCTCACCGACCTCGGCAAACTCAACGACCTGGTCGCCGCCGCCGGCGACGCATTCGTCCTGGACACCGGCGACGCCTCCATCGCCGACTACGTCTTCACCCTCCGCAACCTCCGCGCGGACGACATGGTGCTACTCAAGACCAACGCCGGCAAGACCAACACCCAGTTCATCAACGGTACGTCGTTCGAGATGCTCGACCAGCCCTCGATGGACATGCTGACCGCCGCCAAGAACGGCACCCTCGACACCTTCCTCACCCAACACCCCGACTACAACGCCGACTCCCCCGCCGCGGACAAGTAACACTCCGGCACTCCTCTGCCCCAGCCACCCGCCGGCCCTGCCGCTGGCAACCGACGCCCGCCGGCCCTGCCGCTGGCAACCGACGCCCGCCGGCCCTGCCGCTGGCGACTGACGCCCGACAGCGGCTGCCAGGTGGCGGCCGGCCACGCCGGCCAGCGTCACGGCGGCTGGTGTCCCGGCGCGTGGCGGGTGCCGGTCGGCAGCCGACGCAGCCGGTTGCCGCGCAGCGGCGGACAACGGCCAGCCGCTCCGGCTGACGCCCGACCGCCGCGTAGCGGATTCCGGTCGGCAGCCGACACTGCCGGTTGGCGCGCAGCGGCGGCAACGGCCAGCCGCTCCGGCCGACGCGCAGCGGCGGCAACGGCCAGCCCTGGTGACCGGCAGCCGACCCTGGCGGTTGGCGGGTGAGCCTGCCGGTTGGCGGGTGAGCCTGCCGGTCGGCGGGTGAGCCTGCCGGTCGGCGAATAGTGCTCCGCATCGGCGGGCGCCCCGCGCCCGATATTTCGGCATATTGGCGATGGAAGTTGATCGCCATTCTGACTTTGTGAGGCGTAGGCACGTTATTCCGGCCGAATAACGTGCCTACGCCTCACAAAGTGGGCGATCAAGCAAATTCGCAAGAAAGATCGTGGTCTTCTTGAGCCGCACGGTCATGCGAGCGGCGACGATATGCATATCCGGCATCGCATTCTCCGCGGAATGCCGCCCACACGGTCGCGGCTCCGCCGCCATTCCGGCCGCGGTCGACGATCGGCGGCGAAACGCCGCACGCGATCACGCGGCCAGGATTGAGAACGACCCGCACCGCACAAACCTCCCCGGCCACGCCGGGACCGGCTGCAGCGCCGCGTGCGAAGCGGACTCCCCCGGCCACGCCGGAGCCAACTCCAGCGCCACGCGCGAAGCGGACTCTCCCCCGGCCACGCCGGAACCGGCTGCAGCGCCGCCTGCGGAGCGGACTCCCCGGCCACACCGGAGCCAACTCCAGCGCCACGCGCGAAGCGGACTCCCCCGGCCACACCGGAACCGGCTCCAGCGCCACGCACGAAGCAGACTCCCCCGGCCACACCGGAACCGGCTCCAGCGCCACGCACGAAGCAGACTCCCCCGGCCACACCGGAACCGGCTCCAGCGCCACGCACGAAGCGGACCCCCCGGCCACGCCGGAACCGGCTCCGTCGCCGCGTGCGGAGCGGAGCGCTAGCGGAGTCGGAGCCCGCGGCGAGGTTTGCCCGCGGGAGCATGCGGAACTCGACCCGCCGGAAGCGGGAAAATCGAGGTCACAAGGTTTTCCCGAAGCGGCACAGCGCACGGAACCCGGGCCGGGCCGAAGCGGAGATCGGCCCCCGGAGCGGCACCGCGCTCCCGGGAACAGGGGCACCCGGCCAAGCCGGTCGGGAGGCGGGAGAGCCGGCGGGCGCGGGAGAGGTCCCGCGCCCGGCCGTCGATGTCAGTCGTTCTTGTCGTCGTCGGCGCGGTCCGGGTCCGGCTCGCTCGGGGGCTTCTGGCCGGCGCGCTCCTCGGTTTCGGTTTCGGGAACGCCGTAGCCCTCTTCGGCGGCGCCGCGGTCCGGCTGTTCGGTCATGGTCGTGCTCCTTTCGGTTGCGATGTGTGCGGTGGGGACCCGGGGGTCAGGACAGGGAGCTGGCCGCGTCCGGGTGGGCGTCCTCGTGGACGCCGATGCCGAGGCGGTCGACGAGTTCGCCGCCGAGCCAGGCCGCGCCGCTGCCGGCGGCCAGGGCGATCACCTCGAGGACGAACGCCAGCACGCCGGGCTCGTGGGTGGTGCCGTCCAGGCGCAGCAGCCATGAGATCAGGAAGAGCACCAGCACCAGGCCGTTGATGGCGCCGTGCAGCAGGCCGATGCGCTTGGCGCGGGTGCCGGGCGGGATGGCGGTCCAGTCGAGCCAGCCGGTGGCGGACGCGATGACGGCGCCGATCAGGCCGGCGCCGATGTTCCAGAAGCCTACCTGGCCGAATACGTCGTTGCCGGTGATCAGGTGGACGAGGTCGAAGATGGTGCCGGTGACCAGGAGTCCGAGCGGGAAGACGATGACCATCGGATGCACCGGGTGGCCCAGCGCGCGTACTCGTGTCTGCATGCGACGGCGCATACCCGCGTCGATGCGCCTGAACCGCGTCGTTTGAAGCAGGTGCCTGGGGGCACGCGGTCGCGGACGGCGTTCGAGAGGAGACGAGCACATGAGACGCGCGGTGTTCACGATGGCGGTGGGCGGTGCGGTCGGGGTGGCGGCGGTGGCCGCGGTCCGCCGCGGACGGCAGGCGCGGGCCGCCGCCGACGACCGCTGGCACAGCATCACGATCAACCGGGAGCCGGAGGAGGTCGGGCCGCAACCGCAGCCGCTGCACGATCTGGGTGAGGCGATCCAGGTGCGGGTCCGCCCGGCGCCCGGCGGCCGGGGCACGGAGATCGCGGCGCGCTGCGTGAATCCGAACCCGGACGGCGTGCGGGCGCTGCGCCGCGCGCTGCGCGAGACGCGGACGCTGGTGGAGACCGGTGAGGTGCTGCTGCCGGACGCGCCGCCGACGACGCGGCGCACGCCGCTGGGCGCGCCGCTGGCGTACGCGACCCGGCACGGACGGCAGGAGGGACGGCTGTGAGGGCGCTGTGCTGGGAAGGCGTGAACGACCTCGCGGTACGGGACGTGCCCGACCCCGAGATGCGCAACGAGCAGGACATCGTCGTCAAGGTGCGCAAGACCGTCACGTGCGGTTCGGACCTGCACCTGATCGGCGGGTACATCCCGTTCATGAGCCGCGGGGACGTGCTCGGCCACGAGTTCGTCGGCGAGGTGGTCGAGGTCGGCGCGCAGGTGCGCAAACACCGGGTCGGCGACCGGGTGGTGGTCAGTTCGTTCGTGTCCTGCGGCCGGTGCTGGTTCTGCTCGCAGGAGCTCTACTCGCTGTGCGACAACGGCAACACGAACCCGGCGATCACGGAGTCGATGTGGGGCTTCGCGCCCGGCGGCTGCTTCGGCTACTCGCACGCGATGGGCGGCTTCGCGGGCAGCCACGCGGAGTACATCCGGGTCCCGTTCGGCGACGTCGGCGCGTTCACCATCCCGGACGAGGTCGACGACCTGCGCGCGCTGTTCGCGTCGGACTCCGCCGCGACCGGCTGGATGGGCGCGGACCTCGGCGGCGTGAAGCCCGGCGACGTGGTGGCGGTCTGGGGTGCCGGCGCGGTCGGGCAGATGGCCGCGCGCGCGTCCGTGCTGCTCGGCGCGGAGCGCGTGCTGATCATCGACCGGTACGACAACCGCCTCGACCAGGCCGCGAAGTTCGCCGGTGCGGAGCCGCTGAACTATGTGCGCGACGACGTGGGCGCGGCGCTGCTGGAGGCGACCGGCGGGCGCGGCCCGGACGTGTGCATCGAGGCGGTCGGCATGGAGGCGCACCGGCCCGGCCCGCAGCACGCGTACGACCAGGTGAAGCAGCAGCTGCGGTTGCAGACCGACCGGCCGTCCGCGGTCCGGGACGCGATCTATCAGGCGCGCAAGGGCGGCAGCGTGTTCGTGCTCGGCGTCTACGCCGGGTTCGTCGACAAGTTCCCGCTCGGCGCCATGATGAACAAGGGCCTGACCGTCCGCGGTGCCCAGATGCACGGCCAGCGGTACATCCCGATGCTGCTGGACCGGATGGCGCGCGGCGAGCTGGTGACCGAGCACCTGGCCACCCACGTGATGCCGCTGGACCGCGGTGTCGAGGGATACCGGATGTTCAAGGACAAGGAGGACGGCTGCGTGCGCGCGGTCTTCGAGCCCTGACGGTACCCGGCCGGCGTGTGTCCCCGGGGGGACACGCGTCGGCCCGGGCGGGCCGCCGGATCGGGGCAGTCCCTTCGGCGAGGAGAGGACACCCGCGGAAGGGGGACACGTCATGCCGGACCGCGTCAGTACCGCGATGCTCGGCCGTACCGCTGTCATCGGCCTTTATCTGATCGCCCTGCTGGTCGCGCCCGGCCCGGCCGCCGCCGCGCCGGCGGCGCTGCTGGGCATGGTGTGGGTGGCCGGGTACGCCCGGGAGCTCACCCGCCGGACCGGGGCGCCCGATGGCCGTTGAGCAGGCCGTCGCCGTCGCGCCGCTCACCATCCGGACCCGGATCGCGCGGGTCGCGCCGTGGTTCGGGCCCGCGTTCGTGGCCGCGGTCGCGTACGTGGACCCGGGCAACTTCGCCACGAACTTCACCGGCGGCGCCGCGTTCGGCTACCAGCTGGTCTGGGTGATCCTGGGCGCGAACCTGATGGCGATGCTGGTCCAGTCGCTGTCCGCGAAGCTGGGCCTGGTCACCGGCCGCGACCTGCCGGAGCTGTGCCGCGCGCACCTGCCCCGCCCGGTCAGCCGCGGCCTGTGGGTGCAGGCCGAGCTGGTGGCGATGGCGACCGACCTGGCCGAGGTGATCGGCGGCGCGCTGGCGCTGGCGCTGCTGTTCGGCATCCCGTTGCCGATCGGCGGCGCGATCACCTGCGCGGTCTCGTTCGCGCTGCTCGGGTTGCAACAGCGCGGCTACCGCACGTTCGAGTCGGTGATCGCCGGCATGCTCGGCGTGATCCTGGCCGGCTTCCTCTACACGGTGCTGCGCTCCGGCGCCGAGCCGGCCGCGCTGGCCGCCGGCATGGTGCCGTCGTTCTCCGGCGCGGACAGCCTGCTGCTGGCCACCGGCATCCTGGGTGCGACGGTCATGCCGCACGTGATCTATCTGCACTCCGCGCTGGCCAAGACGCGCACGCCGGGGATCAGCGGGCCCGCCGAGCTGCGCCGCGCGCTGGGCTGCCAGCGGCTCGACATCCTGGTCGCGCTGGGCCTGGCCGGGCTGGTCAACCTGGCCATGCTGGTGATCGCGGCGCGGCTGTTCCACGGCCGGGCGGTCGGCGACACCGGCACGCTGGAGGGCATCCACGCGGCGCTCGGCGTCAGCCTGGACTCGGCGGCCGCGCTCGCGTTCGCGCTGGCGCTGCTGGCGTCCGGGTTCGCGTCGTCGAGCGTGGGCACGTACGCCGGCCAGGTCGTCATGCAGGGGTTCATCCGCCGGCGGATTCCGCTGACGGTACGCCGGGCGCTGACCATGGCGCCCGCGATGGTGGTGCTGCTGCTCGGCGTGGACCCGACCACCGCGCTGGTGCTGTCCCAGGTGGTGCTGTCGTTCGGCGTGCCGTTCGCGCTGGTGCCGCTGGTGATGCTGACCCGGCGCCGGGACGTGCTGGGCGAGCACGTCAACCGTCCGATCACGACGGTCGCGGCCTCGGTGGTCGCCGCGCTGATCATCGCGCTCAACGTGTTCCTGCTGATCCGCACGTTCGCGGGCTGAGCCCCGTTTGTACCCCTTCGTGGCGGGCACCCGGTCGCCGCGAAGGGGGTCACGGATGCGATCTCAGATCAGGCCGGCGCTTCCGGCCAGCGCCGCCGCCTCGGTCCGGCTGGTCACGCGCAGTTTGCGCAGCAGCGTGGCGGTCAGCCGTTTGACCGTACGCTCCGAGACGTGCAGTTCCTCGGCGATCTCGGTGGTGGTGGCACCGGCCGCGATCAGCCGCAGCAGGCGCCGCTCCGCGTCGTCCAGGTGCACCGGCGGTGCCGGGCGGGGCCCGCGCCCGGGCGTGAGCAGCGGGCCGAGCAGCCAGGACGGCAGCACCGACCAGCCGTCCAGGATGGACAGCAGGGGGGACAGCAGCGCCTCCGCGTCCATCGACTTGGGCAGGAAGCCCTCCGCGCCGGCACGCAGCGCCTCGACCGCGGGCTCCGGGTTCTCGTCCCCGGACATCGCCACGATCCTGGTGCGTGCCACCGTCCGCCGGATGGCCGCGATCGCCCGGATGCCGCCCGGCGCCGGCATGTGCAGATCCACCAGGGCCAGATCCGCCACGGTACGAAGGACGAGCCCCGCCGCGCCGGCCGCGTCCCCGGTGGAGGCCACCACGGTCGCCCGCCCACCGGTGATCCTGGGCAGCAGCAACTCCATGCCCTGCACGAACAGCGGATGGTCGTCGATCAGCACGACGCGCAGCGCGGGGGGCGACATGTCGCCCGCGTTCCCACCGGCATCCCGGACATGCGCGTCATGACCGGTTCGCTGTGGCGCCTCGCCAAGCGCCTCGTCCCCGGGCGCGCCCGGCCGGGCGCGGTCACCGCCGGCGAGATGCTGGTGCTGCGCACGCTCTGCCACGAGCTCCGCCCGCCGGTCAGCACGCTCGGCTCGCTCCTGCGCGCGCTCGACCGCGAGACGGACCCGCCGGCGCGGGGTGCGGACGACTCGCACGCGCTCGCCCGGCTGGCCGCCGCGCACACCCGGCACCTGGAGGAGTTGCTGCGGCACGCCGCCGACATCGCCGAGGGGCTCAGTCGCGCGCCGGACGACGCTGCGACCGTGCCGCTCGGCCGGCTGCTGCCCGAGCTGGCCGCCACCGTGCCGGACGGCCGCCTCGACCTGCGGGTCGGCGCCGCCGCGGCCCGCTGGCCGGTGCATCCCCGGCACACCCGGCAGATCCTGATGAACCTGCTGGCCAACGCGGTACGGCACGGGCCGGCGGACGGCCGGATCACGCTGCTCGCGCGTACCGGCGCGCGGTCCCTGCGGTTGATGGTGTGCGACGAGGGTGAGGTCACCGCGGAGCTGACGGCCGCGCTGCGCCGGGACGCGGCACCGGCCGGCATGCACGGCCTGGGACTGTGGCTGGTCCGGCAGCTCGCCCGGCGGCACGGCGGCAGCGTCCACGCGCGCCCGGTCGTACCGTCCGGGGTCGCGGTCTGTGTGCTCCTCCCCCGCCGTCCCGGACTGTCACGCCGGGGCCAGCGGTTGGCCCGGTGAGGCCCGCCCCCCGGGCACTCGGTGTGCAACGACACGTCGGCACATCACAGGGAGGACCTGACCGTGTTCAGTCACATCAAGGACCTGCAGTTCGAGGCGAAGCCGGACGGCCCGGACGCGCTCTTCGCCCGCCGGCTGCAGGAGGTGCTCGGCGGCAAGTGGGGCGAGCTGACCGTCGCGAACCAGTACCTGTTCCAGGGCTGGAGCTGCCGGCTCCCCGGCAAGTACAAGGACCTGCTGCTCGACGTGGGCACCGAGGAGATGGGCCACGTCGAGATGATCTGCACGATGATCGCCCGCCTGCTGGAGGGCGCGCCGCAGAACCTGCACGAGGCCGCCGCGGACGACAACCCGATGCTGGCCGCCATCTACAGCGGAGAGAACCCGGCCCAGTTCATCCACGCCGGCGGCGGGCCGCTGCCGGTGGACAGCAACGGCGTGCCGTGGAACGGCTCGTTCATCACCGCCAGCGGCAACCTGATGGCCGACTTCCAGCTCAACGTGACCGCCGAGGCCCAGGGCCGCCTCCAGGTCGCCCGCCTGTTCCACATGACCGACGACCCGGGCGTCAAGCAGATGCTCCGCTTCCTGCTGGCCCGCGACACCATGCACCAGAACATGTGGATGGCCGCGCTCCAGCAGCTCAAGGACGACGGCCTGGAGGACATGCCGATCCCGGACGCCTTCCCGGACGCGGAGCAGGAGAACGAGTTCGCCTACCAGCTGCTCAACTTCTCCGCGGGCGAGGACTCGGCCGAGGGCCGCTGGGCCTCCGGACCGGCCCCGGACGGCAAGGGCACGTTCAGCTACGACCCGGCGCCCGCGGCCCACGCTCCGGCCCCGGTCCTCCCGCCGGGCGACCCGCGGCTCTACGGCACCCCGCCACCGACCCCGGGCGGCATCATCGGCGCGGTCAAGGACGCCCTCAGCTGAGCACCGTCCCCCTCCCCAGAGGGCCGGAACCGTCCTTCACCGGCGGTTCCGGCCCGGGGTCGTGGGTCTGGTGAGCGCGGGTCGCGGTGCGGGGACTAACCTGACCGTTATGCCCGGCTCGCGTACGCTCCGCATCGCCTCCCGCAACTCGCCCATGGCCCTGGCGCAGGTGGAGCGCGTCCGGGGGCTGATCGCGGCCCGGCACCCCGACGTGTCCGTGACGGTCGTCGGCATGACGACCAGCGGGGACCGGTGGCAGGGCAGCCTGGCGGCGCTGGGCGGCAAGGGCGCGTTCACCAAGGAGGTGGATCGGGCGCTGCTGGACGGTGCGGCCGATCTCGCGGTGCACTGCGTGAAGGACGTGCCCGGCGACCGGCCCGCCCCGGCCGGCACGGTGCTGGCGTCCTACCTGACCCGCGACGACGTCCGGGACTGCGTGGTGCAGCCGGGCGGGCTCACGCTCGCGGAGCTGCCGGCCGGCGCGCGGATCGGCACCTCGTCGGTGCGGCGGGTGGCCCAGCTCGCGCTGCACTGGCCGCAGCTGACCGCGGTCCCGGTCCGCGGCAACGCCAACACCCGGCTGGCCAAGCTGGACGCCGGTGAATACGACGCGCTGCTGCTGGCCGTGGCCGGGCTCGAACGGATCGGCCAGGCGCACCGCATCACGCAGATCGTGGACGTCGAGACCATGGTGCCCGCGGTCGGTTCGGGCACGCTGGTGCTCCAGTGCCGCGACGACGACCCGGCCACCCGGGACCTCGCGGCCGGCCTCGGCGACCGGCGCACCTGGCAGGAGACCGTCGCCGAGCGCACCATGCTGCACATCCTGCAGGGCTCCTGCCACTCCCCGATCGCCGGCTACGCCCGGACCGAGCCGGACGGGCGGATCAGCCTGCGCGCCCGGGTCATCAGCCTGGACGGCAAGACCGTCCTCGACGTGCACGAGTGGGCCGCCGACCCGGTCACGCTCGGCACCAGCGTGGCCGCCGCCCTCCTCCGCCAGGGCGCCCGCGACCTGCTGGGCTGACCGGGTTCCGCTCGCGCGACCACGGATCGTGCGGGGCGCAGCGCACGCGACGACCGGTGCCCGCACCGAGCGCGCGGGAACCGGGCCGCCGGACGCGGGTCTCTAGGTCGCCTGCATGTGGGTCCGCAGCGTGCCCAGGGCCCGTTGCAGCAGCCGTGACACGTGCATCTGTGAGATCCCGAGATGCTCACCGATCCGCGCCTGCGTCCACTCCTGGTAGAAGCGCAGCGTGATGATCTCCCGCTCGCGCGGGGAGAGCGCGCGCAGCGCCGGGCCGAGGTCGAGCAGCGACTCGGTCAGCGCGAAGCGCGGGTCCTCGCCACCGAGCAGGTCGCCGAGTTCCTTGCTGTCGCCGTCGTCGGCGACGGGACGGGAGAGCGAGACGGCGGAGTACGCCTGCGCACCCTCGATGCCCTCGATGACCTGCTCCTCCGTGACCCGGAGGTGGGCCGCGAGCTCGGGGACGGTCGGGCTGCGGCCGAGCGAGTGGGTGAGCGTGGTGGCGGCGTCGATGATGGCGAGGCGCATCTCCTGGACGCGGCGCGGGACGCGGACGGACCAGGTGCGGTCACGGAAGTAGCGGCGCAGTTCGCCGAGGACGGTGGGGACCGCGAAGCCGACGAACTCCCCGGCCTGCGGATCATAGCGGTCGATCGCCTTGATCAGGCCCATGGCGGCGACCTGGCGCAGGTCCTCGTCGGCCGCGCCGCGGCCGGAGAAGCGGCGGGCCAGCCGGTACGCCATGGGAATCCAGGCCTCGATGGCGCGCTCCCGGGCCCGGGGGCGGCGCCGGTCGTCCACGGGCAGGCCGGTGAACGCCTCGAGGGCCTTGGTGGCGCGGACGTCCTCGTCGGTCGCTATGTCGTGCACGGGGGCGATGGTGCTGCTCACGGTGTCCTCCGAAGGCACATCAGGTACGGGGGACAGCCTGGCTTCCCCCAATCCGCGCTCCCAACCGGGTGAATTCTCATTCGGAGCAGGCCGGGATGCCCTCCAGCGCGCCGTCGCGGAACTCGGCGATCCGGTCGAACGCGCCCGCGGCCGCGTTCTCGTCGGAGCGGCCGAGCGTGAGCAGCGCGGTGACGGCCTCGTCGAGGTCGCCGGGCGACAGCCGGACGTCGCTGCCGGTACCGCGGTTGAGCAGGTCGTACGTCCAGGTGCCGGCCAGGCAGTCGGTGGCGAGGCGGCCGTCGCGGTCGGTGCTGGACCGGCCCCGGCGCTCCTGGACGGCCTGCGCGAACAGCCCGCCGATCAGCATGCCGAGCGCGTTGTCGCCGATCCGGTCGTGCAGCGCCGGCCCGAGCCGCGTGTTGTCGAACGCCACGTAGCCGCCGGACGCGCAGTAGAACGCCTGGTCGTCCAGGCTGCCCGCGCCCGGCGGCGGGACGCGCCCCTCGCACCGCGGCGCGTCGCCGTCGAACGGCTCGATGCGCAGCGGCGCCCACTGCGCGCCACCGGCCACCCGGGGGTACGCTCGCGCCCAGTACTCCTGCACGTCCTCGCCGAGCAGCTCGATCGTCTGGTCGTAGGGCAGGTCGCCGCCGGTGGCCGCCTCCTCGCGGGTGGTGAACGGCACCTCGGTGATCGGCAGGTTCTCCGCGTCGTACCCGGCGCACCGGGCCGGGCCCTCCTCGACGCCGTCCTGGAACGCGCGGATCCGGTCGAACGCGTTGCCGTGCGCCTGCGGGTTGGTGGCGGACGTGCCGGGCTCGTCGCGCAGTTGCAGGATGCCGGCGACGGTGTCGTCCAGCTCGCGCGCGGTCGGCGCGGCGAACGTGGCGGACCGGCCGCCGATCACGTCGCCGACCCAGGCGCCGGCGTAGCAGTCCGCCTGCTGTTCCAGCACCACGGTGGGCTGGCGGCCGACGCCGAGCCGGGTCTGGACGGCGTGGCCGTACTCGTGGGCCAGCACCACGCCGGTGAGCAGCGCGCCGAAGTCCTGGTGGAGCTGGGGCACGAGCACCTCGGCGTCCCAGGCGATGTAGTCGTCGGCCGGGCAGTAGTAGGCGTTCGGCTGGTACTCCCCCGCCGCGTCACCGCAGGCCGGTGGCGGGTCGTTGCGCGTGTACGGGTGGCGCCCACCGCGCACCGGCTCGAACGCGGCACCGCCCGCCAGCCGCGGGTACGCGCCGGCCCAGTACCGCTCGACGTCGGTCAGCGCGTTCTCGGCGGTCCGGTTCGCCTCGTCCGGGGAGACCGGCGCGCCGGTGCGCCCGAGCCCGTCGCCCGGCGTGCCGGGCCGCTGCGGCGTGTCCTCGAATCCGCCGGACGCGACCACCACGCATCCGCTCAGCAGCGCCAGCGTCGCCGCGCCGGCCACCAGCCCGCGAACGGTCCTGCCCCGAGAGTTCATGCCGGACCGGGTGCCCGCGCGGGGCGGCGGTGAAACTCAGCCTTCGACGCCGGTCGCGGTGTGCGGCGAGCCGACCGGCTTCGATTCCGGGGAGCCGCGCTCGCGCAGGTAGACCGCGAGCACCACCATGGACAGCACGGCGAGCAGCTCGGACTGCCAGTTCTGGAACGTGCGGTTCCAGAATTCCGGGGTGATCAGGTACCCCGCCCAGGTGACCGGGTCCTCGCGCGAGCGCAGTTGCTCGGAGTTGTACGCCACGACGCCGGCCACGGACTGGCCCAGCCAGGACAGCAGGAAGATCGAGCCCATGGTGAGCGACAGCGAGTGCGAGTAGACCGCCCGGCGCAGGCCGCCCGCACGCGCCCAGGACGGCGCGTCCGGCTCGTCGACCTTCTGCTCCTCGTCGCTCTCCCGCCCGGCCTTGTCGAGCTGCTTCGACTCCGGCGAGCCGCGCTGCACCAGCCACACCGTGGCCGTGATGAAGAGCAGGAACTGCAGGTACTCCGACTGCCAGTTCTCCGCCACGTCGACCGCGAACGAGGACGAGGTCAGGTAGCGGCCGAGCGAGACGGTCTGGAGGCCGTCGGAGAGCTGCCGGTCGTTGAAGTCCGCGTGACCGCTGAGCGCCTGACCGATCAGGGCCAGCACGAACAGCAGCGCGAAGAACAGGCTGAGCCCGTTGCGGCGCATGGGTGGGGCCCTCCTATCGGTGCAGCAGTCCGACCGTGAAGACCAGGCCGAGCCCGGCGGCGATCAGGATCAGGCAGGCGATGAACATGGCGCGCACGGTCAGCTCCCCTCGAGGACGCAGTCGTAGGGCCGGTCCGGCACCGGCGTGCAGCCCGCGGCCACCACGCGCCATCCGCCGGTGAACTCGGCGAGGAACACGGTGTCGGTGTCCAGCACCACCTGCGCCTGGTCGACGTAGACGCGGGCCGCCTCGACCGCGCCGGGCGCGGGCAGGTCCTCGTCGGCCAGCGCCTGCTCGCACGGCCCGTCCAGCGACTCGGCGGTGGCCGGGGCGAGCAGCGCGCAGGCCGCGCCCGGGTCGTCGGCGGCGGCGCTCAGGAAGCGGGTGGCCACGTCCGCGGCCGCGTCGGCGCGGGCGCTCTCGCCGGCGCACCCGGCCAGGCCGAGCACCAGCAGGACCGGCAGTATCCGTCTCACCATGATCCGACCCGGTTTCCCGTCGGCGGGATTTCTACACCTGTCTCTTTCAGAAGGTGTCGCGGTAGAGCGAGCAGCCGCGGCAGACCTCCGGCGGGTCGTCCGTGGTCAGCCGGCGGCGGAACTCCCGGTACGGCGCGCCGGACCAGATCTCCGGGAACGTGGAGTCCGCCATCGAACCGAGCGAGACGCGGTCGTCGCCCATCACCATGCAGCACGGCTGTACGACGCCCGCGCTGGTCAGGTAGGCCGCCTCCCACGGCCAGGAGCAGCCACGCCCGGCCACGGCGTCGACCGGCACGGTGTGCGGCAGGCGCAGTCGCAGCCCGTGCTCGGCCGCGGCCGCGGTGGCGCCGGCGAAGACCGCGTCGGCCCGGTCGGTGTCCGCGCCGGTCCAGAGTGCCTGCCCGGCGGTGAACTCACGGATCTCGTGGTAGCGCCCGGCCGGGTCCGCGTCGGAGAAGCTGTGCGAGAGGTTCTGCACGTGCAGCTCGTCCACGCCGATGCTGCTCAGCAGCCGGATCAGGTCGGGCAGCTCGGCCAGGTTGTCGCGCATGGCCACGAACACCACGCGAATCCACGGGGTGGCGCTGCCGGCCGCCCGTTTCGCGCGGACCAGCCCGGCCAGGTTGTCCACCACCGTGCCGAACGTGGCGCCGTCCCGGATCGACTCATACGCGGCCGCGCTCGCCCCGTCCAGCGACACGTGCAGCCAGTCGACGCCGCTGTCCACCAGTTCGGCGGCGCGGCGCGCGGTCAGCAGGGTGGCGTTGGTGTTGAAGCCGACCGTGATCCGCCGCCGTTTCGCCGCCACGATCATGTCGAGCAGGTACGGCGAGAGCAGCGGCTCGCCGAGCCCCTGGAGGGTGAGCCGGTTCAGCCCGGGCACCTCCGCGAGCACGCGGTGGAACAGCTCCGGGCGCATCGCCCCGGCCAGCTTGTTCACCGGCGGGCGGTAGCGGACCAGGCACATCACGCACCGGAGATTGCACGCGGAGGTGATCTCCAGCTGGAGATGCCGCGGCAGCGGGGGATCGATCATCCCCGGCGCCAGTCGTCGTTCTCCGGGTGCGTGCCGGTGATGATCGCGACGTGCGGGGAGTCCTGCGTCATGGCGGGGCCTTACCCCCGTCGATGCGCCGAAAACCCAGGATTAATCGGTACGGGAGGGGGCACGCGGGGCGGATGACCATGCCCGAACACCTGATCTCGCTCGGGGCCGCCCTCAAGGCCGCCGGGTACGCGTTCACCACCGTCACGCCCGCCACGCACGAGCGGGTCAACCGCCGCCCGGAGAACGCCCGGGCCACGGACCTGCGCGGCGTCTTCGGCTGGAGCCGGCCGTTCGGCCCCGGCGTGCTGCCGGACGAGATCGTGGACCTGATGGACGCGGCCGGCGTGCTGGACCGCGACGGGGACGAGTGGCGCAGCCGGGTCCGGTTCTCCAGCTACGACGGCGAGCTGTTCGTGCACTCCCCGTACCCGACCACGGACGCGGACGCGGTGTTCTTCGGGCCGGACACGTACCGGATGGCCGACGCCGCGGCGGCGCACGTGCGTACCCGGCGGCGGCCGGTGCGGCGGGCGGTGGACATCGGCACCGGCACCGGCGCGGGCGCGATCACGGTGGCGAAGCGCGCGCCGGGCGCGGAGGTCTTCGCGGTGGACATCAACGACGCCGCGCTGAACTTCACCCGGGTCAACATCGCACTGTCGGACATGCGCGGCGTGCGGCCGTGCCACAGCAACCTGCTCAAGGACGTGGACGGCTCGTTCGACCTGATCATCTCCAACCCGCCGTTCATGATCGACCCGGCCGGGCGGGCGTACCGGGACGGCGGCGGCACCTCCGGGCACGAGCTGTCGCTGTCCATCATCGACGTGGCGGCGGAGCGGCTGGACCCGGGCGGCTCGCTGGTGCTGTTCAGCGGCGCCGGCATCGTCGACGGCGTGGACCCGCTGCGCACCGCCGCCGCGGAACGGCTCGCCGGCACCGGCCTGAACTGGTCCTACCGCGAGGTCGACCCGGACGTGTACGACGAGGAACTGGACGGCGACGCCTACCGCCACGCGGAGCGGATCGCCGTGGTCGTGCTCACCGCCACCCGGCCCGAGTGGGAGTGACATGGATTCGACGGCGAGCGTGACGTACATCGGCAACGCGACCACGCTGCTGCGGCTGGGCGACGTCACGCTGCTCACCGACCCCGCGTTCCGCCCGGCCGGCAGCCGCTACTACCTGGGCTACGGCGCGTGGACACGGCGGCTGCTGGACCCGGCGTGCGGGCTCGGCGATCTGCCCGCACTGGACGGCGTGCTCCTCTCGCACCTGCACTCCGACCACTTCGACAGCGTGGCCGGCCGCGGCCTGGCACCGGACCTGCCGATCATCACCACGCCGCAGGCCCGGCGGAAGCTGCGCCGCAAGCGCTTCTCCGTCGTGCACGGGCTCCCCACCTGGGAGGAGTTCGACCTGTCGCGGGGCCGGCAACGGGTCCGGGTCACCGCGGTGCCCGGCCGGCACGGCCCCGGCCTGGCCGACCGGCTGCTGCCGGACGTGATGGGCTCGGTGGTGGAGCTGTTCGAGGACGACGTGTGCCGGCTGCGCCTCTACATCACCGGCGACACGCTGCACCGGCCGATGCTGGCGGAGGTGCCGCGCCGCTGCGGCGACATCGACGCCATGCTGATCCACCTGGGCGGCACCCGGCTGCTCGGCATGCTGCTGACCATGGACGCGCGGCAGGGCGCGGACCTGACCGAGGTGATCCGGCCGCGGCTGACGCTGCCGATCCACCACGACGACTTCCGCGTGTTCACGTCGCCGGTCAGCGACTACTTCGCCCGCGCGCGCGAGCGCGGGCTGGCCGGGGTGGAGCCGATCGGGCGCGGCGACACGGTGGCGCTGCCGCTGCGGGACACCGTTTAGGCCCACGATCACCGGGAAGACGGGCACGCCCCGGCCGATCCCAGACGAAACGAGTACCCGATGTTGTCCGATGTGTCTCCCAGCTCGCAGGTCGCGATGGCGGACCCGGCCGTGCCGACGGTCGGGGTCGAGGAGGAGTTCCTGCTGCTCGATCCGGTGACCGGGGAGAACGTGCCGGTGGCGGAGCAGGTCCGGGCCGATCTGCCGGAGGGGGTGCGCGAGCACAGCAGGCCCGAGTTCCGGCGCAGCATGGTGGAGATGGTCAGCCCGGTGTGCCGGAGCCTGGCGGAGCTGTCGTACCACCTGCGGCGCCACCGCCGGGCGGCCGCGCTGGCCGCGCGCGGCGTGGGCGCCCGGCTGACCGCGATCGGCGCCACCCCGATGCGCGAGCCCGACCTCTCGGTCCCGGAGGGTGACCGGTACCGGCTGATGGCGGAGCGGTTCGGCACGATCGCCCGCGAGCCGGGACTGTGCGGCCTGCACGTGCACGTCGGCGTCCCGGACCGGGAACTGGCCGTGCAGGTCTGCGCGCACCTGCGCGGGTGGATGCCGCTGATCCAGGCGATGACCGCGAACTCCCCGATCTTCAACGGTGTGGACACCGGCCACGCGAGCTGGCGCGCCGTGCAGATCCAGCGGTGGCCGAGCCTGGGCCCCTCCCCGGTGTTCGGCTCCGCCGCCGAGTACGACGCGGCCGTGGCCGGCCTGATCGAGTCCGGCGCGATGATCGACAGCGGCATGACGTTCTGGTACGCCCGGCTCTCCGACCGCTACCCCACGGTCGAGATCCGGGTCGGCGACGTCTGCGCGACCGCACGGGACACCGTGCTGATCGCCGGGCTGCTGCGCGCGCTGGTCGCCACCGTGAGCGAGGACGCGCGGACCGGCGTGCCGGTGCCGGACGTGGCCGACTGCCTGGTGCACGCGGCGCACTGGCGGGCCGCCCGGGAGGGCCTGGACGGCGAGCTGTTCGACCTGCGCACCGGCCGCGCCCGCCCGGCCTGGGAGCTGGTCGAGGACCTGCTGACGGCCGTCACCCCGGCCCTGGTCCGGCACGGCGACCTGCACACGGTGCTGGCCTCGCTGGACGGGTTGCGGCGGTTCGGCACCGGCGCCGCCCGGCAGCGCCGCGTGCTCCAGACGACCGGCAGCGTGCCCGAGACGCTGGGCACGCTGGCCCGGCTGACCGTCAACGGATGAGGAGAGACACCGTGCGCGAGCACCTGGACACCGACCGGCTGGTCGCGGACCTGGTGGACTGGATCCGGCTGCCCTCGGTGGCCGGCGTCCCGGACCGGGCCGGCGACCTGACGCGCTCCGCCCGCTGGCTGGCCGGCGCGCTGCGGGAGACCGGCTTCCCGGACGTGACGGTCGCGGACCCGGGCGGCGCGCCGGCCGTGATCGCCCGCTGGTGCGCGGCGCCGGGCGCGCCGACCGTGCTGGTCTACAGCCACCACGACGTGCGCGCGGCCGAGGACGAGGAGTGGGAGGAGACGCGCCCGTTCGCGCCGGTGCTGCGCGACGGCTTCGTCTACGGCCGGGGCGCCTCGGACGCCAAGGGGCAGGTGGTGGCGCACCTGTGGGGGCTGCGCGCGCACCTGGCGGCGACCGGGCGGTCCGTACCCGCGGTGAATCTGATCTGGTTCATCGAGGGTGAGGAGGAGACCGGCTCGGCGCACCTGGCCGAACTGCTCGACGAGCACCGCATCGAGGCCGACCTGGTCGTCTACTCCGACACGCTGCTCTGGCACCGCGACCATCCCGCGATCTGCGTCAGCATGCGCGGCGGGCTCAACGCCTCGCTCCAGGTGTACGGCCCGCGGCGCGACGTGCACAGCGGCGCGGTCTCCGGCCCGGCACCGAACCCGCTGGTCGCGCTCTCCCGGCTGATCGCGCGCCTGCACGACGACAAGGGGCGGGTGACGCTGCCCGGCTTCTACGACGCGGTGACCGAGCCGACCGAGCGCACCCGGGCCGCGCTGGCCGCGCTGCCGTACTCGGACGAGGACTGGCTGGCCCGGTCGGAGACGCGCAGCATCGGCGGCGAGGAGGGCTTCACCGTGCTGGAGCGGCTGTGGGCACGCCCGGTCGTGGAGGTGCTGACCGCGGCCGCCGGCGATCCGTACGGCCCGGCCCGGGGCGCGGTCCCGGCCGTGGCGAGCGCCAGCATCACGATCCGCACCGTGCCCGAGCAGACGAGCGCGGAGGTCGCCGAGCAACTGCGCCGCTGGGTGCGGGAGACCATCGACGACGGCGTGGAGTACGAGCTGTCCGTCTCGGAGGAACTGGCGCAGGAGCCGTACCGGACCCCGGACGACCACCCGGCGGTGGCGCTACTGGACGCGGCCGTGCGCGACGGCTTCGGCGCCGCCGTGGTGGGCCGGATGGGCAACGCCGGTGGCGGTCCCGCGGATCTGCTGTCCCGGGCGACCGGCGCGCCGGTGCTGTTCTTCGGCACCGGGCTGCCGGAGGACCGCTGGCACGACAGCGACGAGCGCGTCTCGGTGGACGTGCTGGTGGCCGGCGCCGCCACGCTGGCGTCGCTGTGGGGCCGCCTGGCCGAGGCTCAGTGGTCGCGGTAGGACGCGCCGCCGTGTGACTCCGGGGAGGCCGGCTTCGCGCCGCCCTCCGGCGGGCCCGCGACCGACTGCTGACCGGCCGCCAGCTCCGGGAACTTCGCGTCGAACGCCGGCCGCTCCGAGCGGATGCGCGGCATGCGGTCGAAGTTGCGCAGCGGCGGCGGGCTGGAGGTGGCCCACTCCAGGCTGTTCCCGTGCCCCCACGGGTCGTCCACGGTGACCAGCCGGCCCGCCTTGTAGGAGTGCCACACGTTCCACAGGAACGGCAGCGTGGACAGGCCGAGCACGAACGAGCCGACCGTGGAGAACGTGTTCAGCGCCGTGAAGCCGTCCTGCTCCAGGTAGTCCGCGTACCGCCGGGGCATGCCCTCCGAGCCCAGCCAGTGGTGCACCAGGAAGGTGGCGTGGAAGCCGAGGAAGGTCAGCCAGAAGTGGAGCTTGCCGAGGCGCTCGTCCAGCATCCGGCCGAACATCTTCGGGAACCAGAAGTAGATGCCGGCGAAGACCGCGAACACGATCGTGCCGAACAGCACGTAGTGGAAGTGCGCCACCACGAAGTACGTGTCGTGGGTGTGGAAGTCGACCGGCGGGCTCGCCAGCAGCACGCCGGACAGCCCGCCGAACAGGAACGTGACCAGGAACCCGATCGAGAACAGCATCGGTGACTCGAACGTGAGCTGCCCGCGCCACATCGTGCCGATCCAGGAGAAGAACTTCAGCCCGGTCGGTACGGCGATCAGGTAACTGAGGAAGCTGAAGAACGGCAGCAGCACCTGCCCGGTGGCGAACATGTGGTGCGCCCACACGCTCATCGACAGCGCCGCGATCACCAGGGTGGCACCGACCAGCGGCTTGTAGCCGAAGACCGGCTTGCGGCTGAAGACCGGGATGACCTCCGTGATGATCCCGAAGAACGGCAGCGCGATGATGTACACCTCGGGGTGACCGAAGAACCAGAAGAGGTGCTGCCACAGCATCGGACCGTTGGTCGCCGGGTCGTAGACGTGCGCGCCGAGCGTGCGGTCCGCGGCCAGCGCCAGCAGCGCCGCCGCCAGGAACGGGAACACCAGCACCACCAGCAGGCTGGTGATCAGGATGTTCCACGTGAAGATCGGCATGCGGAACATGGTCATGCCGGGCGCGCGCAGCGTCAGGATCGTGGTGATCATGTTGACGCCGCCGAGGATGGTGCCGAGGCCGGACAGCACCAGCCCGGTGATCCACAGGTTGGCGCCGAGGCCCGGCGAGTGCGTGCCGTCGGACAGCGGCGTGTACCCGGTCCAGCCGAAGTCGGCCGCGCCGCCCGGCGTGATGAACCCGCCCATCACGATGATGCCGCCGAAGAGGTACAGCCAGTACGCGAACGAGTTCAGCCGCGGGAACGCCACGTCCGGCGCGCCGATCTGGATCGGCACCACGTAGTTGGCGAACGCGAACACCACCGGCGTGGCGAAGAACAGCAGCATGATCGTGCCGTGCATGGTGAACAGCTGGTTGTACTGCTCCGGCGACAGGATCTGCAGGCCCGGCCGCGCCAGCTCGGCCCGCATGATCAGCGCCATCAGCCCGCCGGCCATGAAGAACACGAACGACGTGACCAGGTACATGATCCCGATCTGCTTCGCGTCCGTGGTGCTGAGCAGCTTGGCCAGCGCGGAGCCGCGAACCGCCTTGCGCACCGGCGCCTGACGGGTCTGGATGGGCCTCGGGACGAGGGTCGTCATGCGATCACTCCAATGCTCGCCGGCGCGGCCCCGCGTGCCCAGCATCGACCGCGATAAACGGCCCTGTCCAGCGGTCACTTGCGGTGATCGGGTAGCTGTTGGAGAGTATCCAGGTGGGAACGCGTGACGAGATAGCGGCGCTGCCGCCGGAGTCCGACCTGACCCGCGCCGACTCGCTCGCCCGGGAGATCTTCTCCGACGTGGCGAACAAGTGGGCGCTGCTGATCATCGAGTTCCTGGGCATTCGCACCATGCGCTTCGGCGAGCTGCGTGACGCCGTCGGCGGCATCAGCCACAAGATGCTCACCCAGAACCTGCGCACGCTGGAACGCAACGGCCTGGTCACCCGCACGGTGCACCCCACCATCCCGCCACGCGTGGACTACTCGCTCACCGAGGCCGGCGACGCGCTCCGCGCGGTGGTCGACGGCATGTGCGACTGGACCCAGCGCTACCTGGGCCACATCGAGTCCTCGCGCTCGCGCTACGACTCCTGAGCCGCGCGGAATTTCCACGGCTGCATCACGGCATTTAACGGGCCTGAACTCACCCGTTAGGGAACCGCTTCGGCGAATCTCTTGAACCCTTCCAAGAAACCGTTCCGTGCATATTCCATGCCGCCCCACCATGGCATGAAGACGGCGTGAACCCATTGCCCGAACCCTTGCCCCATGGCTAACGTTCTCGCGTCGGAAGCGGTGGCACCGCACGATTCCGACGCCTCGGAGTCACCGGCACGAGCGGTGGCACCGAATGTACCGGCATCGGCCGATGCGAATTCCTCATTCACGGCGAAAGCCATTATCGAAAGGTGCAAACATGCCTTCCTACGAGAAGCCCGTGCTGACCCCGCAGGGCGACTTCCGGACCGAGACCGGCATCGGGAACCGCGGCCCGAAGGACCTGCTGGGCGGCAAGCAGCTCCTCTGATCGGCATGATCCAGCCGGGCGGCGGCCAGCAGGCCGCCGCCCGGCCCCCTGCGGAGGAAGGACCAGCGTCATGACCCGTTCCACCCGTGTCGCCGGACTGCCGGACTGGTTCCTCGTCCTCCCGGACGACCCGGCCGCCGCCACCGCCGCCGAGCCGGTGCGGCCCTTCGCCGGCCGGGTGCTCGACCATCCCGGCGGGCGTCCCTGGCTGCTCGGGCGCTGGACCGGTGAGCGGCTGACCACCGGCACGGCCGGCGACGTCACCGTGGCGGTCTCCGGCACCCACCTGGTCTCCCCGGAGGCGGCGGGCGCGGCGGCCGAGCGGGTCCGGGCCACCGGGCGCGTCGACGGCGACGTGATCGGCGCGCCGGGCAGCTACCACGTCATCGTGCGCACGCCGGCCGGAACGTACCTGCGCGCCGGCGCCACCGAGGTGCGGCGCGTCTTCGTCGCCCGGACCGGTCCGGCGCCGCTCGCCGGTGACCGCGCCGACGTGCTCGCCGCGCTGCGTGGCGCCGCGCTCGACCCGGTCCGGCTGGCACTGCACCTGCTCGACCCGCAGACGCTGCACCCGCTGGCCGGCACCCCGGTGTGGGGCGGGATCGACGCGGTCCCGGGCGGCTCCTGGGCGGCGCTCGACCGGACCGGCCGGGTGTCGTTGCGCCGCTGGTGGACGCCGCCGGAGCCGGTCACCCCGATGGCCGAGGCCGCGCCCGCCCTGCGGGACGCGCTGATCGACGCGGTGCGGGTGCGCACCGCCGGGCGCCCGCTGGTCACCGCCGACCTCGGCGGGCTCGACTCCACCGCGGTGTGCAGCGTCGCCGCGCGGCACGGCGGCACCGCGGTCGCGGCGTACACGGTGGACGTCCACGACCCGCTCGGCGACGACGTCCGCTGGGCCGAGGCCACGGTCGCGGCGCTCGGCATCGAGCACCGGCTGGTGCCGGCCGAGGACATGCCGATGACGTACGACGGCCTCACCGGCCCGGCCGAGAGCTGGGACGAGCCCTGCCTGACCACGGTGGACCGCAACCGCTGGAAGACGCTGATGCGGCTGGCCGTGGAGCGCGGGTCCACGGTGCACCTGACCGGGATCGGCGGCGACGAACTGCTCTACGGCACCACCGCGCACCTGCACGGGCTGCTGCGCCGGCGGCCGCGGACCGCCTGGCGCGCGGTGCGCGGGTTCGCGGCCAAGTACCGCTGGCCCCGCGACCGGACACTGCGCCAGCTCGCCGGCCGCGGGCCGTACCAGGCCTGGCTGCGCCGGGTCGCGGACGAGCTGACCGCGCCGCCGCCCCCGCTGCGCGAGCCGATGCTCGACTGGGGCAGCCCGCCGCGACTGCCGCCGTGGACCACACCGGAGGCGGTGGCGGCCGTCCGCGGGCTGATCCGGGCGGAGGCCGCCGGCGTGACTGCGCTGGCACCGGGTCGCGGGCCGCACCGCGAGCTGGAGGCGATCCGGTCGCTGTCCCGCACCACCCGGCAGCTCCGGCAGATGGCCGCGCCGCTCGGCCTCGACTACGCGGCGCCGTACTACGACGACCGGGTGGTGACGGCCGCGTTGCGGACCGACCCCGCGGACCGGATCACGCCGTGGCGGTACAAGCCGCTGATCGTCGAGGCCATGCGCGGCGTCGTGCCGGAGGTCAGCCGCGAGCGCGCCACCAAGGCGAACGCGATGGTCGAGGAGGAGACCGGCCTGCGGCGGCACCGCGACGACCTGCTGGCGCTCTGCGACGACTCCCGGCTGGCCGGGCTCGGCCTGATCGACGCGGCCGCGTTCCGCGCGGCCTGTGCCCGCCCGCCCGACGCCGGCCTGCAATGCGGCGTGCTGCACCAGACGCTCGCCTGCGAGGTGTGGCTGCGCTCGCTCGAACAATCCACCGTTCCGGCCTGAGGAGGACCCCGGATGACCACCACGCTGCGATCCGGCGTGCTGATGACCGACACCGAGTACGGCGTCGTGCTGCTCGACGAGCGCACCGGCGCGTACTACACGCTCAACCCGACCGCCGCGCTGGTCGTGCGCACGCTCGACGAGGGCGGCGACGAGGCGGCCGCGGCCGCGGCGCTGGTCACCCGGTTCGGCGTGGACCGGCGGACCGCGAGCGAGGACGTCGCCGAGCTGGTCGGCTCGCTCCGCACGGCCGGGCTGCTGCGCCGATGAGCCTGCCGGAGACCATCGCGTACAACCCGGGCGCACTGCCCTTCACCACGCGCTGGACCGCGCGCGCGGCCGTGACCGCCGCCCGCGTGCTGGCCCGCCGCCGCCCGGACCGGGTCCGGCGGGTGATGCAGCGGCTGTGCCGCGGCGCGCGCCCGGCCGGCACCGCGCAGGTGCTGGCCGCGCACCGGGCGGTGACCGCGGCGAGCCTGGTCTGCGCCGGCCGGGAGGGCTGTCTGCCCCGGTCGATCGCGATCGCGCTGCTGTGCCGCCTGCGCGGCACCTGGCCGACCTGGTGCGTGGGCGTGCGGCGGATGCCGCCGTTCGCCGCGCACGCCTGGGTGCAGGTGGACGGCGAACCGGTCGGCGAGGACTTCCCCGCCGACTACTTCCGGCTGTTCTACACGGTCGGCTAGCGCGACCATGCGCCCCGACCTGTCCGGCTGGCGTGACGTGTGGCGGCTGACCGCGGGGCACCGGCGCGCGATCACCGCGGCGGCCGTGCTCAGCCTCGCCGGGTCCGCGCTGGCGCTGGCGCAGCCGATCCTGGCGCGCGACGCGGTCGACACGGCCGCGGCCGGGACCGTGCCGTGGCCGGTGCTCGGCACGCTGGTGCTGCTCTTCGCGGTCCAGGCCGCGACGATGGCACTCGGCCGCTACGTGCAGGCGCACACCGGCGAGACGATGATGGTGCGGCTGCGCCGCCGGATCATCGACCACCTGCTCCGGGTACGCATCCCGGAGCTGGACCGGCACCGGACCGGCGACCTGATCGCGCGCGCCGGCGGCGACACCGCGGTGGTTCGCACGCTGATCGCGCAGAGCCTCGGCTCCGGCATCGCGGGCGTGGCCGGGCTGGCCGGCACCGTGGCGCTGCTGGGCTGGCTGGACCCGTGGCTGCTGGGCGCGGTGACGGCGATGTTCGGCGTCGCGGTGGCGGCGCTGCTGGCGATCGTGCGGCGGCTGCGCGTGGCGTCCCGCGGCGCGCAGGCCGCGGAGGGCGCGCTGGTGGCGGACCTGGAGCGGGCGCTCGGCGCGATCCGCACGGTGCGGGCCGGCCGCGCCGAGGCGTACGAGAGCGCGCGCGCCGTCGCGGTGGCGCGCCGGGCCCGGGACGCGAACCTGCGGATGGCCCGGCTGGCCGCGGTCAGCGGGCCCGCGAACGACCTGGCGGTCAGCGGCGCGTTCCTGGTGGTGCTGCTGGTCGGCGCCACCCGGGTCGCGGCCGGCGAGACCAGCCTCGGGCAGTTGGTGGCGTTCACGCTGGCGATGACGTACCTGGCCGCGCCGATCGGTGAGATCTTCCTGGCGGTCACCGCGATCCAGCAGGGATCCGGCGCGCTGCACCGGATCAACGAGGTGCTCGCGCTGCCCCGGGAGACCGACCCGGCGGAGTCCCCGCCGCACGTCCCGGCCGGGCCGGTGCTGCGACTCCGCGACGTGTGGTTCGGCTACCACCCGGACCGGCCGGTGCTGCGCGGGATCGACCTGGTGGTCCCGGCGCGCGGGCACCTCGCGCTGGTCGGGCCGTCCGGCGCCGGCAAGTCCACACTGTTCGCGCTGGTCGAGCGCTTCTACGACCCGGATCGCGGCACCATCCTGCTGCACGGGCAGGACGTGCGATCCATGCCGTACGGCCGGCTGCGCGCCACCGTGGGCCTGGTCGAGCAGGACTGCCCGCTGCTGCACGGCACGCTGCGGGAGAACCTGCTCTACGGCGGCGGGCCGGCCGACGACGACGAGGTGCACCGCACGCTCGCGCTGACCAACCTGACCGAGGTCGTCGCCGCGCTCCCCCGCGGGCTGGACACGGACGTCGGCGAGCACGGCCGGCTGCTCTCCGGCGGGCAGCGCCAGCGCGTCGCGATCGCCCGCTGCCTGCTCGCCCGTCCCCGGCTCATCCTGCTCGACGAGCCCACGGCGCACCTGGACCCGGACAGCGAGCGCGCGCTGGCCGACACGATCCGGGACGTCTCCCGGGTCTGCGCGCTGATCGTGATCGCGCACCGGTTCTCCACCGTGCGCGGCGCGGACCGGATCGTGGTCATCGACGGCGGCACCGTGGCCGCGAGCGGCACGCACGAGGAGTTGCTCCGGCGCAACGCGTACTACCGCCGCCTGGCGGCCACGGCCGCGCCGGTCGCGACGGCCGGGCGCTGAGGCGGGTCAGTCCAGCACGGCCGTGGCCTCGATCTCCACCAGGTGTTCCGGGACGTCGAGCGCGACGATGCCGAACAGCGAGGCCGGCGGCGTGGCGGTGCTGCCCAGCCGGGTGCGGGCCCGGTCCAGGCCGTCGAGCAGCTCCGGCATCCGGTCGGGCGTCCAATCGACCACGTGCACGACCAGCTTCACCACGTCGTCGAGCGTGGCGCCGGCGGCGGCCAGCGCGGTGGCCACGTTCAGGTAGGCGCGCTCGACCTGGCCGGCCAGGTCACCGGGCGCGACCGTGGTGCCGTCGGCGTCCCAGGAGACCTGGCCGGCGACGTGCACCAGCCGGGAGCCGGTGGCCACGGAGACGTGGTGGTAGACGGGGACCTGGGGCAGCCCGGCGGCGTTGATCATGGTGACGGCCATCTGGTGGGAACCTCTCCTCGGTAACTGTTGGTTACTGAGAAACCGTAAGAGATCGGTCCCGGCCCGCGGAAGAAGGTACTTTTTCCCGCTCAAGGCACCTTTGAGTAACCGGCCTGGCGCGGCGTCGCGGTGGTGACGGCGCGGCGGGTGGCCAGCAGCGTGAGGCGGCCGTCGTGGTGCGGGTGCCAACCCAGTTCGGTACGGGCGCGCGTGCAGTCCAGCAGCGGGCTGTCGATCAGCAGGTCGGCCCAGGACGGGTCGAGCGGGTGCAGCCGCAGGCGCCAGGTCACGCCGAGCAGGCGGCGCAGCAGCGGGCGGGAGATCGGCACGTGCCGGCCGCCCATCAGCCGCGCCAGCACCGCGGCGGACATGGCCGGCTCGTCGGTCACGTTGAACGCGCCGGTGGCGCGCGCCAGCAGCGCGCGGCCCACCACGTCGGCGACGTCCTGGGCGGCCGACACCTGCGTCACGGTCTGCGCCGGCAGCGGCAGCAGGGGCAGCCGGCCGATCCGGTGGGCCAGCGGCGCGGAGTTGCCCAGCGCGAGCCGGGCCAGGTCGGCCGCGGCCGCGGGCTGGATGACGGCGAGCGGGCGGATCCGGGCGACGCGCAGCTCCGGCAGGTCCGCCCCGAGCCGGTCGAGCAGGTCCTCGACCGCCACCTTGTCCTGGCTGTACGTCGAGCCGGGCACGCCGCGCCGGGGCCAGTCCTCGGTGACCCGCACGCCCGGATCGGCGCGGGAGTAGACCGCGGCGGAGGACAGGTGCACCAGGTGCGGTACGCGCGCGCGGGCCACCGCGGTCAGCACGTTCGCGGAACCGGCCAGGTTGGTGCGCTCCTGCGCCGGGCGGTCGTGACCGGCCACGATGTGCCAGGCCAGGTGGACGACCGCGTCGGCGCCGGTGAACGCCTCGGCCAGCGCGCCGGCCGCGCCCGGGGCGCCCACGTCCACGGCGCGCCAGCCGATCCCGTGCGGGTCGTCCGGCGGCACGCGGCGGGCGATGCCCACCACGTCACGCACCTCGGGCCGCGCGGTCAGCCACGCCACCACCGCGGACCCGATGTTGCCACTGGCACCCGTCACCACTACGCGCATCGGGTGGTCATTCCCCGCGCCGCCGGATCTACACGGCGCGGGGGCGGCCCGGCGTCAGGAATGGTCGCCGGCGGTCTTCGCGCCCGGGTCGTACGGCGACACCTGGCCCTCCGGCACCGGCCGCTTGCCGGTCTTGTCGTGGGCACCGCCCGGCGCCTCGACCGGGTCGGCGTCCTCGGTCCGCTGCTTGGTGGTGGGGCTCTCGCCGCTGCGCCGCATCTCGGGCTGCTGGATGTTCGTCATGGGGTCCGACTACCCCCTTGACCGGCGGACATGCGGGCCGGTCAGCGCGCCGGCGGCAGCGTGCCGGTGTCCAGCAGGAAGCGCGCCACCTCGGCGATCTTGCGGCGCTGCGCGCGGGCGGTGCCGCGGAGCACCTCGAACGCGCGGACCGCGTCCAGTCGGCGCTGCGCCATCAGGAAGCCGACCGCGCGCTCGATGACGATGCGGTAGTCCAGCGCGTACTGCAGCTGGCCGGCGAGCTCACCCGCGTGCTGGGCGGCGAGCGCGGTGCTGAGCGTGGCGCCGATGACGTCGGAGTAGCGGGTCAGCGCCGCCATCTCCGAGTCGTCCCAGGCGTGCGGCTCCGCGTGGAAGATGTCCAGGGTGCCGACCGGGACCTGGCCGAGCCGGACCGGCACGCCGAGCACCGCGACCACGTCGTGCGCGAGGAACTCGTCGCGGACCTTCGGCCAGCGCGGCTCGTCCCGCATGTCCACCGCACGGACCAGCTCGTTGGTCACGAACGCGGACACGCACGGGCCCTCGCCGGTCTCGCTCTGCACCTCCTCCATGGCCCGGCTGGCACCGTTGCTGGCGGCGACGTACCGCAGCGTGTTCTCCTCATCGGCGATCATGAGGCCGCTGCCACGCACCCGGAACAGCGCGACCACCGCGTCGACCGCCTCGCTGACCGCGTCGCCGAGATCGCGCCCGGTCTCGCCGCCCAGGCGGCGCAGGCTGCCGGCGAGCCGGTCGGAGTCGATGTTCGGCATGTGACCTCAGTCCTCGTCGGGCAGCAACCGGCCGGCGATCGTGCCCGGCTGCGCGGCGGCGCCGAGGCGCAGCAGGACGGCCAGCACGTTCGCGTACGCCTCGACGGCCTCGATGCGCTCCCGCGTCCACCGGTGCGCGGCGGCGGTCATCACGTTGAGCGTACCGATCGCACGGCCGGAGATCAGTATCGGAGCGGACGCGACCCCGCGGAACGGCAGCACGTCGCCGTCGGCCTCGACCATGAACTCCCAGAGCCGGGGGTACGCGCCGCCCGCACCGAGATCATCGACGGTGACCGTGCGGTCGCGCCGGACGCAGTCGACGCCGGGCCCGACGCCGGTGCGCTGCTGGGCCAGCTCGAGCAGCGCACTCGGCGGGTCGGAGGAGCCGACCACGCACAGCTCGCCGCGCTCGTCGAGCATCATCAGCCCGGTGCCGTCGACGCCGAGCACGCTGCGCGCCGCGGCCAGCGCGTCGGACAGCCGCTCCGCCAGCGCGTCGGCCGTCAGCGCGCCGGGTGTGTCCGTGTGGTGCATGAGCTGTCGCAGGCTGTCGTCCAGAGCCTGACGGTCGTGCATCGTGCCTCCCGGGTGATTGGCAGGACGCGTTACCCCCGAAGGGGCCGGGGAAACGGCCGGATGTTTGAAAACCGGCGCCCGGGGTGAAAGTGTGGCCGCAGGTGACCGTCTCCGCCCTGTGTCCGCGGACCGATGTCGTGAGGATCGACCATGCCCGCGGACGCTCGTGCGGAATTCGTGATGGATCTGGTCAGCCGGCTGCCCGAGCCGGAGCGGACGCTCGTCACGCTGCGCCGGTCCGGCGTGGGCGAGGCGGAGATCGCGGCGCGGCTGGGCCTGACGCCCGAGCAGGCGTCACAGTCGCTGACCCGGGCGTTCGCCTGGCTGCGGCGGGCCATGTTGGCCGAGACCGTGCCCGACTGGTCCGGCGCCTGGGGCCTGCGGATCGGCACCGAGTTCACCGCACCCGCCGAGGTGCGCCTCACCGTGACCGGCGAGATCGACCGGGACAACGCTGCCGAGCTCGGCGAATGCGTGCTCGCCGCGCTGGGCGCGGAGCTCCGGCCGGCGGTGCTGACGCTGGATCTGGCCGGCGTGCCGCTGCTCGACGTCGCGGCCGCGCGGGTGCTGCGGGCCGCGTCCGAGGCGGCCGCGTCACGCGGGACCCGGATCGAGCTGGTGCGGATGTCGCCCGCGGTCCGTGCCGCGCTGCGCGTGTGCGGGCTCGACCCGCTGGTCCGGGACTGACGGCGGCGGGCACCGCGCCGCGCGCGATGCCCGCCGGATAGATCAGCCGTTCGTGTCGCCGGCGCCGGTGCGCTTCTGCGCCTCGTCGACGCCGCGGTCGATCTGGTCGGCGTGCTTGCCGCCGGTGCGCTGGTCGGCCATGTCCCCGGCCTTCTCCAGGCCCTGGTCGACCTGCTTGTCGTGCTTGTCGGCGAAGTCGTCCGCCTTCTGGAGGAAGTCACTCATCGGTTCCGCTCCTAATCCTCGTGCTGTCCCTCTCGGCTACCCGCACGGGCCTCGATCACACGCGTGACCGGCCGGCGTTCCGCGCGTACCCGCCGGGGTGACTCGCCGCCGCGGCCGGACCACGACCGCGACCGGACCAGCGGCACCGAGGCGGGACGCCATACGTAGATCCGTCTCATGGTTTTCGCCTCCTTCACAGCCCGGAACGCCTACCCGCTCCCGAGGCGCTCCATGCGTGCGATCGGGGAGGCGCCGATCACACATAGCGACGGGCGGTGGACGCGCGCTGCGTGGCGTCGAGCGGGGCCAGCCGCGCCTCCACGTCACGCGGGCGGGTACGGCGGCGGGAGAGCACCCAGGGCAGCCCGCACACCGCGTCCCACCAGGCCAGCGCGGACGTGCGGTCGCGCGGCACGCTCATCGCCAGGAACGCGGTCCGGCGCAGCGCGGGCAGCACCGGGCGGCGCAGCCAGGTGAACCACAGCGTGTTGCGCAGGCCGACCCGGCGGCGCCGCACCGAGTCCCGGGCGAGGGAGGCGGCGTGGTGCACCACCAGCCGCTCCAGGTAACAGATCTCCCAGCCCGCGCTGAGCAGGTCCGTGGCCAGCAGTTCCTCCTCGCCGCCGAGCCACAGCCGGGGGCTGAACCCGCCCGCGGCCAGGAACGCGTCCCGGCGCACCACGGACGCACCGGCCAGGAAGCTGCCGAGCGCCGGGCCGGGCAGCCAGTCCGGGCCCGGCACCGGCGACTCGCGCAGCTCCGCCACGATCGGGTCGTCGCCGCCGGCCGGTTCCACGACGATGCGCGCGTTGACCACCGCCAGGCGCGGGTACGCGTCCAGCGCGTCCGCGGCCGCGCGCAGGCTGCCCGGCTCCCACCAGGTGTCGTCGTCGCAGAACGCCACGTACGGCGTGTGCAGCCGGGCCACGCCGGCGTTGCGGCCCGCCGCGCCCAGGTTCTCCCGGAGCGCGAGCACCTCCACCTGCGGGAAGCGTTCGCGCAGCGCGTCGGCGGTGCCGTCCGAGGAGCCGTTGTCGACCACCACGACCGGTGGCCGTTCGGGCAGGTCCACCAGCCGTGCGACGGCGCCGATCACCTCGTCCCGCCGCTGGTGGGTGACGACCACCACCCCGATCCGCGAGTTGGTCATGGGGCCGGTCGTACCCACTCAGCGGTGATCGACGCCTGCCCGCCCGGGTGAAACGCGACGCGTCACTTCGTGGCGCGGCCGGTCAGCTTGTCGCGCAGCCGGTCGACCAGGCCGACGCCCGGCCCGACCAGTTTGTGGAAGACCGCGCTGTTCGGCGCGCTCGGGTGCGGCCGGGTGGGCGCGAGCTTCTTCGCGTTCTCCACCTTGGTGGCCAGCTCGACCATCTCCTCGCGGGGCACGCGGCGGCGCAGCTCGGGGAACTGCTCGGTCTCCTCGTCCTGGACGTGGTCGGCCAGCAGCGTCTCCAGGTGGCGCAGCGTCTCGTCGAACGCGGGATCGGACACGTCGATGCCCTCGAGGGCCTTCATCGCACGCTCCAGCTCCTCGTGCTCCTCCACGTCGTGCGCGACCGCCTTGTCCCCGTCGTCGAGGTAGCGGCGCATGACCGGGTAGACGTACATCTCCTCGGCCACGGCGTGCCGGACCAGCTCGCTGATCGCGGTGTCGGCCAGGTCCCGGCGCATCATCGGGTCGCGGATCGTCCAGATCTCGCCGATCAGCGCGGTCACGTCGCGGTGGTCGGCCGTGAGCACGTCGACGACGTCGCGGCCGGTCTCGGTGCTGGTCATGGGCTCTCCTTCGAGGTCGGTACGGGGGTGGCCGCCCCCGCGTACCCCGTGTGACCCCGCTTACCCGGCCGACTTCGTGCCCGCGGCCCGCGCGCGACGGTTACGCCGGCCGCCCGCGACCGCTCCGATACATCGACGTCACCGCAGGCTGATCGCGTACAGGTGGAGGCGCGGATCGTCGGGCAGCGTCAGCGAACGGATCTCCTTGCCGCTCGCCAGCGGCACGCTGACCGCGAAGAGGCTCACCGGCGGCCCGTCCACGCCCTGGCCCGCCTTGATCCGGTGCGGCATGGACAGCACCGCGGTGGTGCCGGGCGACGGGCTGCCGCACCAGTCCGCGACCGTGACAGCGCGGGTCTCCACGCTCCCGTCGGCGTAGCCGATCGTCAGCGCGCCCGTGACCGGCCCGTTGTGCGTGGTGGCGACCAGCTCCAGCGACGAGTGCGCGCCCCGCGGCAGCACCAGCGACTGCCCCGACGCCGTCACGAGGTTCGGCGCGGCACCGGCCGGGTCCGGCGCCTGATAGGTCACGCCGTTCCAGACGATCGGCCCGGCCGGGGGCAGCAGCGCCGCGTCGTAGCTCCACCCGCCGGTGTCGAAGTTCCCCTGGTCGGTGGCCTCTACCGTGGCGGTGCCGTCGCGCGTCAGCTCCGGCGTCAGGTCGACCGCGCACGCGGTGCCCGGCGCGCAGGTCAGCGCGGGCCGCACCGCGACGGTCGCGGTCCGGGTGACCGTGTTCGCGCCGCCCACCGTGACGCGCACCGGGTACGACCCGTTCGCGACGCCGTCCGGCGCGGTGACCGTGACCGTGGCCGTCGTGGCGACCGGCAGGTGCGACGAGCGCAGCGCCGGCAGCCGTGCCGGGCTGACCGTCGCGGTCCACCCGGCCGGCGCGGCCACCGTGACCGTGGGCCGCAGCGTGGTCGGCGACTGCGCCACGATGTCCACCGTGAACGTGGTGGTGCCGCCCGCGGGCAGCGCGGCCGAGGCCGGCCGCAGCGAGGCGTCGACGCGCCGGCGGCCGTCCTGCGGGGCCCGGTTCACCGACGGCGGTTCGGCGTTCGGCGCGGTTCCCCACGACGACGGCCGGGAGCCGACCGTGTGCGCCAGCGTGCCGCCGTCCGCGACCGCGTCCCAGGACACCCAGTTCTCGGTGAGATGGACGCCGTCCACCCGGGCGCTCCGCACGTACCGGTCGGTGTCGCTCACGCCGGGCGCGGTGATCCGCAGCGTGCCGGAGCCGGTCCGCACGGTCGCGGACGGGAACAGCGGCGTGGACACCGCGAGGAAGTCCGCGCCGCTCATCGTCGGGTAGAGGCCGAGCGCGGAGAAGACGTACCAGGCGCTCATCGTGCCCAGGTCGTCGTTGCCGGTCATGCCGTCCGGCCCAGTGGTGAACAGCGTCATGGCCGCGCGGACCACGGTCGCGGCCTTCGCGGGCGCGCCGGCCCAGTGGTACATGTACGGCGCGAGCAGGTCCGGCTCGTTGTTCGGGTTGTAGGTCGGCTTGGCGTAGTAGTCGTACGGCGCGGCGATCCAGTCCTCGCGGGCCGTGCGGGCCGGGTCGGTGAGCAGCCGGTCGTAGGCGAAGAACTCGTCCAGCCGCTGCTCCGCGCCGCGCCGGCCGCCCATCAGCGCGACCAGCCCGGCCGGGTCCTGCGGCACCAGCCACTGGTACTGGTACGCGCCGCCCTCGTGGAACTGATGGGACGCGGCGACCGGGTCGTACGGCGTGAGCCAGGTGCCGTCCACGGTGCGCGGCCGGAACTGCCGGGTCGAGGAGTCCCACAGGTTGCGGTACCACTGGCCGCGGGCCGCGAACATCCGGGCGTCCTCCTGCTTGCCCAGGCCCTCGGCCATCAGCGCGAGCGCGGCGTCCGCGGCCGCGTACTCCAGCGTGGCCGACGCCGGGTGGACGCAGTCGTTGTCGCCGCCCTTGTGCCCGCAGTCGGTGCCGAGCCGCAGCCCGGACGGGATGTAGCCGCGGTCGGCGTAGTAGTCCTGACCGGTGCGCCCGTTATACGGCGAGTCGGCCGGCGGCTGGCTGGTGGCGTTCGCCCGCAGCAGCGCGTACGCCTCCTCCTCGTGCCCGGCGAGCAGGCCCTTCGACCAGTTCTCCACCAGGAACGGCGTGACCGGGTCGCCGGTCATGATGTTGGTCTCGCTGTTCGCCAGCGCCCAGCGGGGCAGCCAGCCACCGTCGCGCCCGACGGCCAGCACGGAGAGCGCCACGTCCCGCGCCACGTCCGGCGCGAGCAGTTCCAGGAGCTGGTTCTGCGGGCGGTACGTGTCCCACAGCGACAGGTTCTGGTACGGCGTGTAGCCCTGCGCGGTGTGCACCTGCCGGTCGAAGCCGACGTACCGGCCGTCCACGTCGCCGGCCAGGTTCGGATGCAGCAGCGAGTGGTAGAGCGCGGTGTAGAAGACGGCGCGCCGCTCGTCCGTACCCCCGTCGATCGTGATCCTGGAGAGCTCCGAGACCCACCGCTCGCGGAGCGCGGCGCGGACCGCGTCGAAGTCGAACCCGGACCCGGTCTCGGCCGCGAGGTTCTTCCGGGCGCCGTCCGCCCCGGTGTAGGACAGGCCGACCTTCACCACCACGTCGCGGTCCGCCGCGGTGTCGAACGTGACGTAGGCGCCGTTGCCGCCGGCGCCGGCCGCGTCCCGGCTCTCCGGGCTGATCGTGGCGCCGCGCCAGGTGCCGAACGCGGTGAACGGCCGGTCGAACTCCGCGGTGAACCAGACCGTGTGGTCGTCCTTGCCCGCGCAGAAGTTGCCCGCGTTCACCCGGCCCTCGATCGTCCGGTCGCCCACCACGTGGATCTCGGAGTCGAACACGTTCTGGTTCGCCTTACCGGTGTTGAACAGCACGTTCGCCGCGCTGCCGGCCGGGAACGAGTAGCGCTGCCAGCCGGTGCGCGCGGTCGCGGTCAGCTCCGCGTCGATGTCGTAGCGGGACAGCCCGACGCGGTAGTAGCCCGGGCTCGCCTCCTCGTCGTCGTGCGAGAACGCGGACCGGTAGGCGTTGTGGTCGGTGCTGGTGACCGCGCCGGTGGTCGGCATGATCGGCAGTTCGCCGGCCACGCCGCAGCCCACGCCGGACAGGTGCGTCTGGCTGAAGCCGTAGATCGAGTCGGCGAGGTAGTCGTACCCGCCCTGACCGCCGGTGTCCGGGCTGACCTGCACCATGCCGAACGGCGCGGAGGCGCCGGGGAACGTGTTGCCGAAGTTCTGCGTGCCGACGAACGGCCGTACCAGGTCGATCGGGGCCGCCACCCGCGACGTCTCCACGACGGGCACCCCCGGTGCGGCCAGCAGCGCGGCCACGAGCACATTGCGGATCATCGACACCTCCGTCACGGGCGTGTGATCACGTTGCCACCGCCGAGCGACGAATGTCAATCAGCCGCGATCTCGCGCGTGGGTCTTGGCGAGCTGCAGGTCGCGCATGACCTCGCCGGCCATCCGCACCGAGGCCGCGTCCAGCACGTTGCCGAACTCGATCACCCGGACCCGGCCGGCCAGGCGGGCCGCCAGGTCCGGCATCTCGCTCGGCACCACCACCAGGTCGACGTCGCGCAGGTCCTCGTCCGTGGTGCCGGTCAGCACCTCGATGTTGGTCACGCCGGCCTGGGTGAGCGAGTCGCGGATGCTGACCGCCTGGTCCTCGGTGGAGTAGAGCAGGCCGACCGTGCGGCCCTTCGGCACCTGCGCGATCTGCACCAGCGTCTGGAGGTGCGGCGCCGCCACGATCGCCACCACCTCGGTCTCCGGGCGCCGCATCAGCGTACGCACCTCGGCCAGGTGGAAGAACGTGGTCAGCACCAGGTCGGGACGCTCCGCCTCGGCGTCGAACGCGCCCAGCACCAGCGGCTTCACCGACGCGCCGAGCCGCGTGCCCAGCTCGGACGCGAAGTACCGGGCGCGCTCCTCGTTGCACTCGACGAACGACACCGCGATCGTCCGCTCCGCCTCCCAGGCGGCCAGGCCCGCGATCAGGTCGCGGATCTCCCCGGCGGAGAGGCCGAGGTCCAGGCACTCGCGGGCGGCGGCGGACAGGATCTCGCGGGCCCGGTTGCGGGCGGCGGACGTGGACCGGGCCTGCCCGCCGCCGACCACCACCATGCCGTTGCGGCCACGCGGCTCGATCAGGCCCAGCGCGCGCAGCTCGCCGTAGGCGTGGGCGACCGTGTTGCGGTTGATGCCGAGGTTGTCGGCGAGCAGCCGGGAGCCCGGCAGCCGCTCGCCGTCGCGGAGCAGCCCCATCTCGATCATGAGCGTCACCTGGGACACGATCTGCCGGTAGACCGGCACGTCCGAGTGCCGGCTGACGCTCATGCCGGCGATCACAGGGCCCACTCCCACACGGTTCGTCCCGGCCCTTCTCAGTCCAGCACCCGGCGCATCCGCAGGCTGCGGATGTGGTCGTCGACCCGGGACAGCGCGGCGCGCACGGTCTCCACCGGCTCGAACCCGCGCGCCCGGTAGAAGCCGATGCCCGCGCTGTCGCCCAGGAACACCGACACCCACATCTGGCGGCCACCGGCCGCGCGGATCTGCGCGGTGACCCGGTCCAGCAGCATCGTGCCCAGGCCGCGCCCGCGCGCCGCCGCCTCCAGGTAGACCAGCGACAGCTCGCCGGCCCGCGCGCCGATCATGCCGCCGCCGGCCGCGCCGAGCACCCGGCCGCGCTCCTCCACGACCTGGTAGCCGAACCACTCCGGCGGAGCCGGCGCCACCTCGGTCGCGACCCGCGCCTCGTCGTAGAACGCGACGACGGTGCGCTCGATGTACCCCTGAGGCAGCAGGTCACGGTACGTCTCGCGGTAGGCGGTGGCGCAGATCCCAGCGATGCTGGCCACGTCGGCTTCGGTGGCTTGGCGGACAACGGTGGTCAACGACGATCCTGGCACGACCGCAACATTAGATGTCCCGGCCGGGGCCGCTGCGCCGGGTGACGCGCGGCACCGGCCGGGTCACCCCCTTACGGCTTGGAGCGCGGGCCGCTCTCCGGTTCCAGCGAGTCGACGAACTCGTGCGGGTTCTCCGACCTCGCGGCGACGCGGGCCGCCTCCGCCTCCGCGTGCATCGCGCGGGCCGCGGCCGCCGGGTCCACGCCGACGCGCTGCGCCGCCCGGACCACACCGGCGTAGGCCTCCTCGGCCAGCGTGTACGCGAGCCGGTACTCGTGCGCGGCGAACGCGGCCTTGGCCAGGCCGAGCTTCACGTCCGCGGCGTACAGGTCCGCGGTCGCCCGGCGCGCGTCCGGGTCGGCCAGCACGTCCGCGGACAGCCGGTTCGCGGCCTCGGCGTACGCCGCGGTCAGGAACCGGTCGCTGTTGTCCCGGTCGAACTGACTGAAGTCCCAGTTCACGTCGATGTAGCTCATCATCGAGTTGCTCTCGTCGCCGACCCAGGCGAAGTAGAAGTCACCGGTCGGGATGATGTCCGTCGCCGCCTCGCTGTCCCACCCGTCGTGCGGGTGGTGCATGCCGAGGTGGTGGCCGACCTCGTGGATCTGCGTCGTGGTCAGGCCATAGCCGGCGGCCACGACCTGCGGGTTCAGGAACGAGTAGACGTAGCTGGCGGTGCCGTCGACGAAGTTGTCGTCCGCGTAGCCGAGCAGCCCGCTGACGTTCGCCTCGGTCACGTAGTTGAACATCGGCAGCTCGTAGTCGACCCGCCCGGCGTCGTCCCGGGTCCGCTCCAGGTTCTCCGTGGTGTAGAGGTACAGGTTCGCGTCCGGCGGCAGCGTCTGGCCCTCGTAGCAGGGCTCACCCGTCACGTACTGACCGATGAGGCAGGCGCGGTTCCGCTCGTCCAGCGGGAGGTCCTGCTCGTCGTAGTCCATCGGGTTGCGCCAGCGCAGCTCCGACAGCTCGTCCACCAGCAGATCCGCCGTGATGTACGACGAGCCGTCCACGCCCGGCCAGCCCTCGTACGTGTTGCTGTCCAGGTTGATCGACTTCGGCAGGTTCGCCGGGAGCTCCACCGGATAGATCGGCGAGGTGGTCATCAGCAGGTCGAGCGCCACGTACCGGGTGAGCTTGGCCAGGTCACCGGGGAGCGCGTCCGGCGAGCGGAAGCCCCCGTCCGCGTACTCCCACGCGGTCGGCATCCGGTAGTCCGGCTCGCCGTCGCCGTCCACGTCCAGCTCGTCGACGATGTAGTTCGTCATGTTCGCGTCCGGGCCGGCCGACATGTCCGCGAACCAGACCCGCCGGGTCGCGCCCAGACTGGTCTCCTCGTCGTCCGCCGTGGTCCCGCCCCAGGCCATCATCTTGCGGCTGTCCCGGTTCGCGCCGAAGTCGAACCCGGTGTCCGGATCCGGCTCGCCGGTCTTCGTGTAGACGTGGAACTTGAAGTCCGACCGCCCGTGCCAGTTGATCAGGAAGACCGTGTTGCGCCGCGTGTCCACGCCGTGCGGCGGGTTGAACGCGAGGTACTTCTCCACGCTCGGCGCGTCGATGTAGTGGTTGTCCGTGACGTCCAGGACGTTGCGCTCCTGGTCGTTGTAGGCCGCCTGGTACTCGGTCAGCGGCGCGGGCGTGGCCAGGCTGGACAGCTTCCGGAAGAACCTGTCCTCGTACCCGCGGTCCGCGTAGGAGATCTTGTAGTCGTAGATGTACGTGATACCGAGCTTCTCCTGCTCGCCGTACCACCGCCGGGACGTCACCTCCGGCTCATACGTCCTGGCCAGACCCGCGCGGAACGCCGTCTGGTCCACCTCGGCCCGGTCGTAGCCGAGGAACACCACGTTGACCGGGACCTTCTCGACGAGCTTCGGCTGCCCTCCGGGCACCAGATGGGCGAACCTGGGCGCCGGTGCCGCCGCACCCGCCGGCGTCGCCGACGCCCCGATCATCGCCGCGATAAGCGCTGTGACAAGCGCCGCTCTCCGTCTCATGCGGACACGTTGCCATCGCCGGCGCCATCCGTAAATGCCTACATGACAATATGGGCATGGCTAAATTAGGTCGCAGGCCAGCACATTCTCGCTTTCCGCGTGGTCACGCGCGAGTCCTTCCACCGACGCCGAGCCCCCGCTTCCGGCGCGGGCGCCACCCGCGGGCGCCGAGCCGGCCCAGGGGACGACCCCAGACCCCGATATTCCCGCTCCCGGCGCGGTCACGACCCACATGCTCCCGCGGGCGCGGAGCCGACCCCGGACCCCGATATTCCCGCTCCCGGCGCGGTCGCGGCCCGCATGCTCCCGCGGGCCAACCTCGCGGCGGCTCCGCCGCCGCTCCGACGCCGCGTCGGAGCCGGTGCCGCCGCTGGTCACCCAACCCCCGCGATCGCCGCCCGGGGCCGGGCCCGCCGCCGCGCCGGGTGCCCCGCGCGGGTCATGCGCGGGACACCGGCTCCCGGGGCGTCCGCATGCCCGGGATGCCGTGACGGCTGGCGATCAGCTGGTCTTGGTGACCACGACGGAGCTGACCGGGGTCGCGTTGAGCCGCTCGACCGGGGTGGTCACGCCGTTGCCCCAGGTGCCGTCGTTGGTGGCGTCCTGCTTGTGCTTGCGCAGCGACTCGAACTCCGCCAGCGTGAGCCGGTCGATGCGGACAGTCCACTTCTCGCCGATGCCCTCGCCGTCCTTCGGGCCCAGCGTGACGGAGTAGTCCTCGGCCACACCGTTCTTGACCACGACCGGGCCGTCGAGGAAGCACCACTCCTTGACGCACACGGTGAGCGCCAGCTTGGTGGTGGTGGAGGTCGCGTCCTCGGGCGACAGCGTGAACGACACCGTGAAGTCCCGGGACACGCCGTCGCCGTCCTTCGGCGCGACGATGGCGGTCACCGCGGCCGGCGGGGTGGGCTGCCCGGTGGCGTCGGCCACCGGCGAGTTCGGGTCCGCGCCGGGCCGGACCAGCACCACGACCAGCATGATGACGGCGAAGACCACGGCCGCGGCGGCGATCACCCACGGCATCCGCGACGGCCGCTTCGCGGCGGGCGCCCCGAAGATCGGCGGCCCGTATCCGGACGCCCCGGACACCGGCGGCCCATAACCGGGCACACCGGAAACCGGCTGCCCGAAGCCCGGCGCGCCGGAAACCGGCTGCCCGTAACCGGCGCCTCCATACATCGGCTGCCCGTAGTCGGGAGCGCCGGACACCGGCTGCCCGTAACCGGGACCGGAGACGGGCGGCCCATAGCCGGGCGTACCAGACACCGGCTGCCCGTAACCGGGCATACCAGGCCCCGGCGGGCCGTAGCCGGGGACACCGGAGACCGGCTGACCGGAACCCGGCCCACCGGACACCGGCTGGCCGTAGCCGGGGACACCGGAGACCGGCTGACCGGAACCCGGCCCACCGGACACCGGCTGGCCGTAGCCGGGAACGCCGGAGACCGGCTGACCGGAACCCGGCCCACCGGACACCGGCTGGCCGTAGCCGGGGACACCGGAGACCGGCTGACCGGAACCCGGCCCACCGGACACCGGCTGGCCGTAGCCGGGAACGCCGGAGACCGGCTGGCTCGGGGCGGGCACCGCGAACGGCGGTAGCGCCGTCGTCGGCGCCTCACCGCCCGGCGCGGGAGCGCCCGGCGCGGACTGACCCAGCGGCACCGGCGCGGTCGGCGCCTCACCGTCCGGCGCGGGAGCCCCGGACACCGGCTGACCCAGCGGCATCGGCTCCGTGGGCGGCTCTCCGCCCGGCACGGCGGCACCGGACGCCGGCATGGAAGCGGCCGGTACCGCGTTCTCGGCCGCCGCCGGAGTGCCGTCCGACACGTAGCCGCGGGCGTGCACGACCGCCGGGTGGGACTCGCCGAGGGCGGCCGGGCCGTGCTCCGCGACGAGCGCGAAGTTCCTCCGGGCGACCAGCCGGTTGGCCAGTTCGTCCGCGACCACGGCCAGGTCGTACGCGAGCAGCACCATCACCGGGTCGGCCGGCTGGCTGCGCTGCTGGCCGGCCGCGTAGGCCTCCTCCAGCAGGCGGCGGGCGCCGGGGTGGTCGCCGGCCTGCACGTGAAGGCCCGCGAGCTGCCGCATCGTGGCCAGCAGCTCCGGGCCGCCGGCGGCGAGGCCGGGGCGGGCCTGGTCGACGACGCGGGTCAGCAGTGCCTGGGCCCCGGCCAGGTCTCCGCTGTCGGCGAGCTGCTGGGCCTGCTGACGGGCTTCAGGATACGAACGCACCCGGACATGGTTCCTGATCGACGCAACCGGCCGCCACTCCGGTCCCACGGGGCCGCGCGAATCGGTAACGTAGAGTACCGTTCCGGCTCATGATTGCCGTCAAGCCGTGGCACCTCCTGCTGCTCCTGGTCGTGGTCGCGATCACGGCCGTCATGGTCCTGCTGAACCGGCGGAGGTAGCTCAGGCCCCGGCCGACCGCCGCCCGGTGCGCAGGTCGATGCGGTGCGTGGCGCCGCCGAACGCGATGATCATGCCGGGGTCGCCGTGCCGCAGCCGGCAGGCCGGGTTGTCGAGCTGCGTCTCCGGATCGGCCGCCGGCACGCGGCCGTTCACGGTGAACGGCCCGGACCACGCCAGCTCCAGCGCGGGCTCGCCGGGCCGGGCGTACCGGACCCGCGCCGCCCCGAAGGCCGGCGTCGCGAGGCCGTCGACGAACGCGGCGAACGAGCCGTGCGTGGCGCGGCGGCCGACCACGCACACCCACGCGGTGCCGGGGCCGCGCGGCACCAGCTCCTGCCAGGCCTCGGAGCCGGCGGTGACGAACTCGGCGCCGCCGTCCACGGCGAGCGCGACGTAGCCGTCGCCGCGCCGCCCGGCCGTCCACGGCCCGCGCGCGGCCCACTCGTCCAGGTGCGCGCGCGGGAACCAGGCATGGGTACGGCCGACCGGGTCGTCCGGCGGGATCGCGTACAGCGCCAGCAGCGTGCCACCGTGCTGGCGCACCCGGGGCAGGACGCGGTTGCCGGCCCACGCGTTCGGCCGCGACGACGGGGAGACGGACGCGTTCGGCGGATGCGTCACGAAGATCTGCGTCTCCGGGCCGAGCGTGGCGCCCCACACGTGCTCCTGCAGCCCGGGCAGCCCGGCCCGGTAGTCCTGCGCGCTGGCCAGCATCACGTCCGGCGTGCGATGCACCACCACGTCCGAGCCGTACGGCCGGTCCAGCAGGTCCCGTTCCGGCAGGTAGCGCCCGCGGTAGCGCTGCCGGCCGCGCCAGTCGCCGCCGTGGTCCGCCACCGCCCGGACCACGGCCGGCACGGCGTAGCCGCGCGCGGTGGCCAGCACGGTGGCGGGCAGCAGCGCGTCGTTGAGCGCGCCGACGCCGAAGCACAGCCGCATGATCGGCGCGGTCTCCTCCAGCCGGGACGAGCGCAGCGCGCCCACGTAGGACCGGCCGTGCGCGCAGCCGTGCACGCCGCGCCACGAGTTCGCGGCCAGACTGAACAGCACCCGATCGGCGAGCCCGGCGGCCAGGCCGGCGAGCGCGCGGTCCGCGCCCAGCTCGGCCAGCGAGACCAGTGCCAGCAGGTCGATCGCGAGGTACGCGTTGGAGTCGAACTCGCTGAACCCGCCCGCCAGCCGCCGGGTCATCCACTCCCCCGCCATCGCCCGGCCGTGCTCCGCGTGCCGCCGCCCGGTCCAGCCCGTGTTGCCGAACACGTCGTCGCGGAACGCCTCGCCGGCCAGCGTCTCCGCCGTGTGCCAGACCAGCTGGTGGTTCTCGGTGAAGTAGCACATGGCGTCCAGGCCGGGCTGGTCGATCCAGTACTTGAAGCCGCGCAGCGCCGCGCGCACCTCGTCGCGCAGCCCCGGCGCCCAGTTCCCCGGCGGCACCCGGTGCCACAGGTTGAGCAGCCCCACGGCCTCGAAGTCGGCGCAGTCGGCCCGCTCGCGGATCATCGTGAGCGCGCGGCCGAGCGGGTCCGCGGTGACCGCGTCGCCGGTGAGCGTCCAGCGGGCCAGCGCGGCCGGGGCACCGGCGCCGGCCGCGGCGTGCTCCAGCAGCTCGCGCCGCCAGTCGTCCGGCGTGCCGACCGGGCGCTCCCGATGCTCACCGGGCAGCAGCACCCCGTCCAGATCCCGATGCACCGGTACGCCGGGCGCGTCCACGCCGACCCGCAGCCGCACCGGCCCGGGCGGCCCGGCCAGCGGTATCCGCGCCCGGCCGCCGTCCAGCGTGACCGCCCCGCCGCGGTCCGGGCCGCCCGGCCACCACACCCGCAGCCGGGCGCCGTCCGGACCGGTCAGCTCCGCCGCGGCATCCGGGCCCGGGATCGCCCAGGCCGCCAGCCCGACCGCGTCCAGCAGGTCCTCGGCGCGGGCGGACGCGTCCTCGTCCGCGCCCGGGCACGGCACGATCACGCGGACCGGCGGGCCGGCCACGCGTACCCGCAGGATCTGCCGGCACTCGCGGAAGCCCGCCTGCCAGAGCGCGGCGACGAGCGTGGACACCCCGGACGGCAGCCACACCCGGACCGTCCACTCCAGAGGCTCCATGTAGGACACGCGGTCGGAGCCGCCGATCGGCGCGCCGTCGTGGAACAGCCGCACCGGGCCGGTGCCGGCCACGCGCAGCTCGCGCCACTCCGCCTGGTCGACCTCGACGGTGGCGGCGGCCAGCGCGGTCCGGTACTCCGGCGTGAAGCAGAACGCGCTCCAGTCGACCAGGCCGTCCGCCGCGGTGTGCGCGCGCCGCCACGTACCCTCGTGGCCCTGGAACGTGAACGCCGCGCCCTCCGCGGCGGCGGCCGGGACCGGGCCGTCCGCGGGAAGCGGCCGCGCCCGGTGCAGCGCCTCCTTCAGCGGCGTGGCGTCCGGCCCGTTGGTGAGCCGCCACCGTCCGTGCGGGCCCCACGGCGGGCCCGTCGCGTCCAGGTGCGCGCCCAGGTCGCCGGCCGGGGACGACCAGGCCGGGCCGGTCAGCCAGTCGCGGATCGTGCCGTGCCGGTCGAGGCGGTGGACGGTGCGGCTCATCGCAGGCCGGTGGCGGCGATGCCGCGGGTGATGTGCCGCTGCAGGACCAGGAAGATGACGATGACCGGGATCATGCTGACCACGGACATGGCCAGGATGTAGTTGAACGGCACCACGAGCTGGCCGTCGAACTGGGCCAGCGCGACCGGCAGCGTGTACTTGTCCTGGTCCTGGCTGATGATGAGCGGCCAGAGGAAGTCGTTCCACCGCCAGATCACGGAGAAGATGGCGAGCACCGCCAGCGGCGGCGCGCATAGCGGCACGATGATCCGGACGAACGTGCGGAACTCGCCGGCGCCGTCGATGCGCGCGGCCTCGATCAGCTCGTCCGGCAGGCCCAGCATGTACTGCCGGAGCAGGAACACGCCGGTCGGGGTGGCGGCGGGCGGGATGATCAGTCCCCAGAGCGAGTTGACCAGGCCCAGGTCGGCCGCGACCTCGTACACCGAGATCAGGATGACCTGAAGCGGGATCATGATGGTGCCGAGCGTGACCAGGAACAGCACGGTGCGGCCCCGGAAGTTGTACTTGGCCAGCCCGTACGCGGCCATGGTGTTGATCACCAGGGTGAGCGCGGTGGCCGCGACCGTGACGACGACGCTGTTGCGCAGGTAGACGCCGAAGTCGAAGGTGCGCAGCGCCTCCGTGTAGTTGGTCGGCGCGAACGAGGCCGGCAGCGGCGACGGCGGGCGCGCGGCCAGCTCCGCCTGCGTCTTGAACGAGGAGAGCACGGCCCAGACGATCGGCACCAGCACCACCAGCGACAGCGCGATGAGCAGCGTGTAGGCCAGCACCTGGCCGGTGGCGGGCGGCCGGCGGCCGGTCGCCGACCTCCAGGTGCTCATGCCGGGCTCCCCGGAACGCTGCGGTTCCGGCGTGGTCGGCGCTGAGCCGATGATTCGCTCGCAAGCTCGCTCATGCCGGGCTCCATCGGAACGCTGCGGTTCCGGCGTGGTCGGCGCTGAGCCGATGATTCGCTCGCAAGCTCGCTCATGCCGGCCGCCGGTCGAGCAGCACGTTGATCAGTGTGAGGCCGAAGACCGTGCAGAAGAGGATGACGGAGCCGGCCGCGGCCAGCCCGTACCGGATGGGTGACTGGAACGCGTTCTGGTAGATGTACTGGACCATGAGCGTGGTGGCGCCGATCGGGCCGCCGCCGGTGAGCGTCCAGATGAAGTCGAAGGCCTGGAAGCCGGCGATCATGCTGAGGATGACCACGACCATGGTGGTGGGGCGCAGCAGCGGCAGCGTGATGTAGCGCAGGCGCTGCCAGGCGGAGGCACCGTCGATCATGGCGGCGGCGTGGTGGTTCGGGTCGATGCCCTGGAGGCCGGCCAGGATGATCAGCGCGTAGAAGCCGAGGTGCGTCCAGAGTCCGACGAAGACGACCGCGGCCATCGCGAGCCGGCCGTCCACCAGCCACGGGACGTCCGCGCCGAGCAGCGTGTTCGCCAGGCCGTTGCGGCGGTCCAGGATCCAGCCCCAGATCAGGCCGACCACCACCGGGGAGAGCAGCACCGGCAGGAAGAAGATCGCCCGGAAGGCACCGCGGCCACGCAGCCGCCGGTCGAGCAGCAGCGCCAGCCCGATCGCGCCGATCGTGCAGAGCACCACGAAGCAGACCGCGAAGATCGCGGTGGCGCGCGCCGCGGCCCAGAAGTCCGCGCTGCGGACCAGCTCGGTGTAGTTGCTCGTGCCGGCGTAGGTGAACGTGCGGCCGTTGGTGCTGTCGTACGCGCTGATCGTGACGTTGTTGATCGCAGGCCAGATGGTGAAGACCCCGAAGATCAGCATGTTCGGGAGGACGAACAGGTACGGCGCCACCCGGATGTTCCACGGCGTGCGGGCCGCGGTCATCGGGGCACGGCCGCCTTCTGCGCCTCGTCACGGATCTCCTGCGCGGCCCGCTCCGGCGTCTGCGCGTCGGTCAGCACCTTGCCGAGCGCGGTGACGGCCGCGCGCGCGGTGGCGTTGAACCCGGGGCTGTACGCGGCGGCGTAGGTGTCCGCGGGCGTGCGCTGGATCTCCTGGAGGAAGACGTTCATGTCCTCCGCCCGGGACGGGTACTGGATACCGGAGTCGATCAGGTCCTTGCGGGTGGGCAGGAACGCGGCCTCCTGGCACAGCCGCCGCTGCGACTCGGCCGAGGTCATGAACGCGATGAACTCCGCGGCCAGCGCCTGGTGCGCGCTCTGCCGGAACGACGCGAGGAACTTGCCGCCGGGGAAGCCGCCGCAGCGTTCGCCGCACGGGTTCGGCGCGGCCTGCCAGGCGAACGCCGCGGACTTCGCGAACGCGCTGACCTGCCAGTTGCCGCTGATGTAGACCGGGACCTGCTGGGCCAGGAAGATCTCGTTGGCCGCCTTGTACTTGGTGCCGGCCGACAGCCACAGGTCCGCCGGCATCGCGCCGGTCTCGTGCAGCCGGGCGAACTCGGTGATCGCGGCCGTGGCCTTGGCGGCGTCCAGCGTGACCGTCTCGCCGTTGAGGTACGTGGTGCCGTACTGGCTGAGCATGGTGGCGAACCGGTGCCCGGAGACGTCCATGGCGAGCGCGTACTCCGTGCCGTTGGCGCGCTGCACGGCCTGCGCCGCCTCGATCAGCTGGGGCCAGGTCCACGGCGCCGCCGGGTCGGGCAGCGGTACGCCGGCCGCGCGGAACTGGTCGACGTTGATGATCGGCGCGTTCATGGTGAGGTCGCTGGGCACCGCGATCAGCTCGCCGTTCGGCCCGGTCGTCGCGGGCGTGGCGCCGTCGATGAACCGGCCGGACAGCGCGTCCCGCTGGTGCGCGCCGAGGTCGAGCAGGTCGGCGCGGAACGGCGCCAGGTCGGTCAGCCGGGCCACGTCCGGCGCGTTGCCGCCGGAGAGCCGGGCCTGCAGCTGCTGCTCGAGATTCGCGTACGGCACGACCTGGAGGTTGACGGTGGCGCCACTGCGCCGCTCGAACTCCGCGATCAGCGCGCGGGTGACCGCCTCGTCCGGGCCGTCGGTGAAGTAGACGTACGTGAGGTTCCGGTCGGCGGCCTGGTCGGCCTCCCCCTCGCCGGAGCCGCCGGGTGCGCAGGCGGCCAGCGCCAGGACGGTGAGCAGGGACATCAGTCTGGTTCGAGCCGAGCGCGACATGCGTCACCGCCTGGTCGTCAGCGGGTTGGGAGCCCGCTGGGACCGTATCCATCGACGAGAGGACATGTCAACGCCCGGTAATCCCATGATTACCGAAAAAATTCTCAAATCGGTGGCAGCAGCGGGCGCGGGCCGGCGCGTTCAGGGGGTGGAGTTGTACAACGAGGCTCGAGGAGTGGCATCGATGGCGTCCAAGCGCAGGCGGATCACAGTCGGGGTGGCGGTGACGGCGACCGTGGCCGTGCTCCTCGGCGTCGGCATCGGCACGGCGAACGCCGGGACCCGCAAGCCCTGGTGGGAGCGGTGGAACCCGAAGCCCCGGCCGGTCGCGAGCGCGTCCGCCACCCCGTCCCCGAGCGTCACCACGGCCGCGCCCACCGCGTCACCGCGCCCGTCGGCGCCGGCGTCGGCCGCGCCGTCCCCCTCCCGGCCCGCCACGGCGCCGTCGCCGACGCCGTCGAAGACCACCTCGGCGGGCACCTGGGCGCCGCCGCCGGCGAACGCGGGCTTCGACTACCAGATCGGCGGGGCGTACGCGCCGCCGTCCGGCGTGACCGTGGTCAGCCGGGACAGCGAGGTCAGCCCGGCCGCCGGGATCTACAACATCTGCTACATCAACGCGTTCCAGGCCCAGCCCGGCGCCGAGTCGTGGTGGAAGAGCAACCACCCGGACCTGCTGCTCCGCGACAAGAACGGCGAACTGGTCGTGGACGAGGACTGGGATGAGCTGATGCTCGACTTCTCCACGCCGGCCAAGCGCACCGCGCTGACCACGATCGTCGGCGGCTGGATCGACCGGTGCGCGGCCAAGGGCTTCAAGGCGATCGAGCCGGACAACCTGGATTCGTACACCCGCTCCAACGGGCTGCTGACCCAGGCGCAGGCGGTGGAGTACGCGGCGTCGCTCTCCGCCTACGCGCACGGCAAGGGCCTGGCCGTCGGCCAGAAGAACCTCGCGGAGCTGTCCACGGCCGCGGCGAAGAAGGCCGGATTCGACTTCGCGGTCGCGGAGGAGTGCGCGGTCTGGAACGAGTGCGGCGCGTACACCGCCACGTACGGTAACAACGTCATCGTGATCGAATACACTCAGAGCGGCTTCACGAAGGCGTGCACCGGGTTCGGTGGCAAGCTGTCGGTCGTGCTGCGCGACGTCGACGTGACCGCCCCCGGATCGCGTACGTACGTGTTCAAGGGCTGCTGAGCCGCTGTCCCGATTCCGCTACGCCCCCGAGATCTCCGGTGCCCCGCGCGGGCCCGGAGATCTCCGGCGTCCAGGCGAACAGGCCACGATGACCACCAACGAGCCGACCACGGCAGTCACCGGCCGTGCGGAGGACTTCGACGACTTCGTGCACGGCCGCGGCCGGGCGCTGCTGCGGTTCGCCTACGTGCTGTCCGGCGACGCGCACCTCGCGGAGGACCTGGTGCAGGAGGTGCTCGCCCGGATGCACCGGCGCTGGCACAAGGTCACCGCGATGGACAGCCCGGAGGCGTACGTCCGGACCTCGATCGTCCGCCAGTTCATCTCCTGGCGCCGGCGGCGATCGTCCCGCGAGGCGGTCCTCGCCGAGCTGCCGGAACCGGCCGGCCCGGACGAGCCGCAGCAGCGCGTGCTGGCCCGCGACCAGATGTGGTCGCTGCTGGCCGGCCTGCCACGCGCGCAGCGCGCCGTGCTGGTGCTGCGCTTCTACTGCGACCTGCCGGACGACGAGATCGCCGCGCTGCTCGGCTGCGCGCAGTCCACGGTCCGGTCCCACGCGGCCCGCGCGCTCGCCCGGATGCGGACCATGTTGACCGAGAAAGGGGTGGGCGGCGATGGATGAGCTGGATCGGTTGCTCGCGGAGACGATGCACACCGCGGCCGGCCGCGCACCCTCCGACGACGGCCTGCTGCACACGGTGCACGAGCGGTCCCGCCGCTACCACCGGCGGCGCGTGATCACGAGCCTGTCCGCGGTCGCGGCCGTGGTGGCCGTCGGTGTCCCGTTCGTGTCCGTGCTGGCCACCCGCCCGAACTCGGAGCTGCCGCCGGCCGCCACCGCGCCGGCCGTACCGCCGTCCCGCACGGCGTCGGCCACGCCGTCGCCGTCACCGTCACCGTCGGTGCCGTCGAGCGCGCCGCCGTCGTCCCCCGCGTCACCGGCGCGCAGCGCGGACGCGCCCGGGGCCACCGCCGTGACGCTGGCCGAGGGCTGGACCGCGCCCGCGTTCCCGTACACGCTGGGTGACAACGACAACCGGAACGCACCGGTCGCGTCGATGGACGGCGGCGACCTGATCGCGTTCTTCGAGACCACCGACCCGGAGCGGGACGCGGACATCACGGTCACGGTCTCCGCCGCGCGGCCGTCGTTCGGCACGGCCGGCTCCGAGGCCGCCACCCGGGTACGCGGCCGCGACGGCACGCTGCGGACCGTGGACGTGCAGCCGGCCCGGCAGCTCACGCTCTACTGGCAGGAGTCGCCGAGCCGGTGGATCACGCTGGCCACCGACGACACGTACACGCCGGAGGAGGTGGTCGCCTGGGCCGACGGCCTGGCCGACGCCGCGATCGCGGTGCGGGCGCCGTTCCAGCTCGGCCTCTCCCCCACCGGCCTGACCACCGAGACGGTCACCCGCTCCCGGATGGTCTTCGCCTCCCCCGGCACCGGCGGCATCAGCCTGGTGCTGCGCCAGCGCCGCACGCTCACCGGCGTGAACCAGAAGGTCAACGGCGACGACGCCGCCCTCACCCGGGACACCGCCGGCACCCGGCTCGCGATCGACGTCCGCGACTGGGACGCCACCCTGGAGATCACGGTCGGCGAGGGCCTCACCCTCACCGACGCCGATCTGCTGCGCCTCGCCACCAGCGTGCGCATCCTCACCTACTCCGACCCGGAGTAGCACCGTCCCGCCCGCCCGCCGACTCAGCGGCTGGCGGGCGGGAACCGGCCGTAGTCCTCAACGATGGTGGCGCTCAGGGTCATCAGGTCCGGGTCCTCCCGCTGGAGGTCCGGGTCCTTGAAGCTGAACGCGAACAGGCCGCTCGAGACGAGGTCGCCGAGGATCGCGGGGGCGAAGGTGCGGTGCAGGTCGTCGAGGTAGACGTCGACGGGGTCCTCGTGCGGGCCGTAGTGGGCGACCATGACCGGGCCGTACCGGCCCAGCTCGTGGACCATCTGCACGATGTGCGTGGCGTTGCCCTCCGGGACGAACGCGCCGAAACTCTGGAAGTCGGACGCGCGCATCGGCTCCGCGAAGTACTGGAACATCGAGCGGCCGGCGCCCTCGGCCGGCTCGTCGTGCGAGGCGTTCCAGCCGTCCCAGTTCAGGCCGATCCGCAGGTTCGGTGCCGCCGCGCGCATGACGGCCATGACCTCGAAGTAGCGCTCCTTGAGCGCCAGGTAGTACGCCGTGGTCGCGGGGTCGTCGAGGTATCCGTTGTTCGCGCAGGCGAGCTTCTGCAGACCGCTGAACATCGACACGTAGAGCGGCGGGCCGTCCGCCGGGCCGGCGAACGCGGCGGCGAGCCGGCGCATGTCGGTCAGGAACTCCGATGACAGCGGGTACGGCTGGCCGCAGGCGCGACCGTACCGCGTCTCCAGCGACGTGCCCTTCTCCCAGGTGCCCACGACCACGTGCATGGCGCGGCCGGACGCGTAGGTCCGCGGGACCACGTCCGCGCGCCAGCCCTCGAACCGCTCCAGGTCCGTCTGCTTGTGGTACCACGTGGTGACCATGCCGATCCCGGCGCTCATCAGCGGTGACGCCTCCGCCCGCACCGGGTCGGGCCCGAGCCCGAACAGCAGCTTCGGCGCGGCCGGCAGGCCGCCCGCCTGGCCGCCGGCCGCCCGGAACAGCTGCTGTCCCGCCACGCTCGACCCGCCGGCCAGCACCAGCACGCCGGCCACGACCAGCGCGAGCAGCCCGGCCGGCACGCGCCGGCGCCGCAGGCCCCGGCCCGGCGGCGCCGGGCCGTCCGCGATCACCTCGACGACCGGCCCGGGTGGCGCGGGCGGGGACACCGGCGGGACGGTCTGCTCGGCCGTCTCCGACAGCAGCGCCCGGTAGACCTCGCGCAGCCGGCTGCCCGGCTCCGCGCCGAACGTCTCCAGCAGCAGCACGCGCGCCCGCTCGTAGCTGGCCAGCGCGTCCACCTGCCAGCCGGCCGCGCGCTGGGCCAGCACCAGCCGCTCCCAGGCCGGCTCGCGCAGCCGGTCCTCGGTGAGCATCGCGCGGGCCAGCGCGATCGCCTCGCCCGGCTCGCCGGACGCGACCAGCGCGTCGGCCAGCGTGTACCGCGCGGTCCAGCGCAGCTCGTCGAGGTGCCGGGCGGCCACCGGGTCGAGCGCGTCCTCCTCCGGCGTGCCGCGCCACAGCGCCAGCGCCCGCTGCTGCGCGCGGACCGCCTCGGCCGGGTCGCCCCGGCCCAGCGCGTCCGCTCCGGCCTCCACCAGGGCCTCGAACACGTCCGCGTCCAGCTCGCCGTGGGCGACCGTGAGCCGGTACGCCCCGCCACGGCCGGCCAGGCGCGCGGCTCCGTCCGAACCCGCCGGAAGGATCTTGCGCAGCTGGTGGACGTAGGTCTTGATGCTGCCGCTGATCGAGCTGGGGTAGTCGGTGCGCTCCCACAGCGCGGCCGCCAGCGTGTCGTTGTCCACCCAGCGGTTGCGGTGGCGCAGCAGCGCGGCGAGCAGCGTGCGGCGCCGGCCCGGCGGCAGCGGTGCGACGGTGCCGTCCGCGCCCGCCACGGCCAGCGGGCCCAGCACGGCGAACAGCGGCTCCTCCATTGGACGCACACGCACTCCCCAGGACGCGGAAATCGATGCCGACGCCTCAGCCTAGGGCAAGTGGCGCCCGCCACGTCACCCCGATGTAACCGCTCTGACCTGCGGTTTCACCATTTGCTCACCGCACTCTGACCGCGCGCGGGGCACTGTGGACGCATCCGCCAGTCCCTGATCGCGGGTCATGACGCCCGGCCGGCCCCGTCCCTAGCGTGACCTCGCCGAGCATTACCACCTACGCGAGGAGGACCCATGCGAATACAGCTGGCGGCCGCGGTCGCCGGGCTCGTGGTGATCACCGGAACCGGGATCACCGTGGCACACGCGGCGGCACCGGCCGCCGACGCCGGGCGCACCGGCTCGCGGGTGAACACCTGCGCCAACCCGGTCGTCGACCGGGACGTCACCGGCTGGGGCCGGCACGGCACCGGCGCGACCGGCGCCCGGGTCGCGGTCGGCGCGCACGTCGCGGCCGGGTACGCCTACCGGCAGCCGGCCGCGAACGGCGCGAACCCGGAGATGTACCTGCCGCAGAAGGACGTGGTCGCGGGCGAGCGCTGGTCGTTCGCGATGGACACCTGGGTCAGCGGCCCGGCCACCTCGGTGACCGCGCGGATGCAGGTCGACTGGTACAGCGCGGCGAGCATCTACCTCGGGCACACCAACGGCGGCGAGGTCGCGGTCACGCCGAACGCGGCCGAGACGTGGACGCGGGTCGCGGCCGAGTTCACCGCGCCGGCCGGCGCCACCCGGGCGAACGTGACCGCGCGGCTGGCCGCGCCGGCCGGCATGACCTGGTCCGCGACCGCCTGCGACTACCAGCCGGTCTCGCGGGCCACCCCGTCCCCCACGCCGACGACGCCGGCGCCGGGCGGGGACACGGCGGCGGGACGGCACAACTGGGGCACGCCGCTGCCCGCGTCCGACGAGTTCAACTACGGCAGCACGGCGGCGCCGGCCAAGCCGGACGCGACCAAGTGGAAGCTGGCCGGCAGCGAGGCCACCGGCTGCTGGGCGGGGCACGACGGCAACGGCCGCCGATGCGAGGAGAACAGCCGGGTGCTCGGCGGGATACTGCGGATGACCGGCGACGCGGACGGCGACACCGGCCTGCTGGGCAGCCTGTACGACCAGCGGTACGGCCGGTGGGAGGTGCGCGCCCGCTCGCAGGCGACGTCGCCGGACAACGGCCGCCAGTACCACCCGGTGCTGCTGCTCTGGCCGCGCAGCGAGCAGTGGCCGCAGGGCGCGGAGTACGACTACCTGGAGAACAGCGCGCCGGGCGAGCAGTGCGCGGGCGCGTTCATGCACTACCCGAACCACCAGCCCAAGGAGCAGGAGCACGCGACCAGGTGCGACGTGGACCTGTCGCAGTGGCACAACTTCGGCTTCGAGTGGACGCCGCAGCACGTCAAGGGCTTCATCGACGGCGAGCAGTGGTTCGTGTTCGACCGGGACTGCATCCAGTGCGCGCCCGGCCCGATGTTCCAGACCATTCAGCTCGACAACTTCCACGGCGGTAACCTGCAGACCGCGGTGTTCGAGGTGGACTGGGCACGGGTCTACTCGCTCTGACCGGTCTCGTCCGCGGGGCCTCGCCGGTCGACGGCGAGGCCCTCCGGCGTGTAGAGCCCGTCCGCCACGGCCCGGACCAGCAGGTCCGCCTTTGTCGGCAGGTGGTGGCCCAGGTCCGCGTACTTCTGCCGGATGCGCTTGATGTACATCTCCACGGTGTGCGGCGAGATGCCCATCCGGCGCGCCACCGACGCCTTGGTCAGCGACCCGAGCCACCAGCACAGCGCCGCGTGTTCGCGCGCGGACAGGTGCGGGACGGTTCTGGCGGCCGTGCCCCGCCCGTGTGGCACGGCCTCCAGCACCTCGGCGATCAGCTCCCGGCGATCACTGTCCACCGTGAACACGACCACCGGGCGGTCGTGCAGGCCGAGCACGCACGCGCCGGAGTCGCACACCAGCACGTCCGGGTCGTCGGCCGCCTCGACCACCACCAGCCGCGGATCCTGCCGCAGCCACGACCGCACCCCTTCCGCCACGACCGGCCGCATCCCGGCCACGCTCACGCGGATCGTCTCCACATCCATGACCATCAAGCGTGGGTACGCGGGTGAGCGGCCGGTCATGATCGGGTGATCCCGCGGTCAGCAGGACACGCAGGCGAACCTGAACGTGGTCGCCCGGAATCCGATGTTGGCCGCGCTGTTCCTGGTCACCGGCTTGGCCCGGCCGGTGCAGCCGGCCGACTCGAAGAAGTAGCCCTCGATGGTGCTGTTGTTGCGGTACGACTGGTACGGGCCGAAGTTGAAGCCGCGGCAGCTGCCGAGTGCGCCCGCCGGCAGGCTGTACACCCCGCCGGACTCCCCGGCGCCCTGGTACATGCAGAACGTGTTCGCGGGACAGGGGGCCGCCGCGCTCGCGAGAGCCGGGGCCGGTGCGACCAGGGCGGCCGACGCGACGGCCGCCCCCAATACCGCTGTGACGGCCATCCGCCGTCGATTCGTGGTTGTCATGGCCCCAGCCTGCGGCGCCCGGTCAGTGCCGGGTGAAGGTCCGGGTCACATCGGCGCCGGTGAATGATCGGTCATCGCGGTGACGGCGGGCGGGGCGACGGTGGCGCGGGCCGGTCCGCCACCGGCGCCAGCGGGAACGTGGCCGTGTCGCCGTCCGCGACCGTCACCTCCGTACCCTCGTGGTGGAACGTCGTGGCGTCGCCGCTCGCCTCGTAGCACACCTTGCCCGGCGTGACCGTCACGGTCAGCCGTGCCCGCCGCCAGCGCACCCGGAACCGCAGCCGGGTCAGCCCCGGTGGCAGCCGCGGCGCGAAGGACAGCCGCCCGCCGGAGTCACGCAGCCCGCCGAAGCCCATCACCAGCGCCATCCACGCGCCCGCGCACGCGGCGATGTGCAGCCCGTCGCCGCCGGACTCGCCGCCGCCGCGCAGATCGAGCAGCGCGGCCTCGGCCAGGTACGCGTGCGCCAGCGACAGGTGCCCGACCTCGGCCGCGAGCACCGCCTGCACCGGCGCGGAGAGCGAGGAGTCCCGTACCGTCCGGGCCTCGTAGTAGTCGAAGTTCCGCCGCTTCTGCTCGGCCGTGAACGCGTCGCCGCGCATCAGCATGGCCAGCACCAGGTCCGCCTGCTTGACCACCTGGCGGCGGTAGAGGTTGAGGTACGGATGGTGCAGCATCAGCGGGAACCGGTCGCCCGGGAACGTCCACTCCTCCAGCCGGGTGAACCCGGCCGCCTGCTCGTGCACGCCGTGCCGCTCGTCGAACGGGATCGCGATCCGGTCGGCGATCTCCAGCGAGTGCTCGTCGAGCGCGGCGGCGCGCAGGTTCTGCTGCGCCATCAGGTTGGTGTAGACGTTGTCGTCCATCAGCGCGCTGTACTCGTCCGGCCCGGTGACGCCCGAGACGTGCGCCACGCCGTCCGCGTCCAGGTGGGACACGCTGATCCACAGCCGCGCGGTCTCGTCGATCAGCTCGCGGCCGGCCTCGCGCATGAACGTCTCGTCGCCGGTGGCCGCGTGGTAGCGCAGCACCGCGCCCGCGATGTCCGCGTTCACGTGCAGCCCCGCGGTGCCGGCCGGCCAGTAGCCGGAGCACTCCGGCCCGGTGATCGTCCGCCAGGCGAACGCGGCGCCGTCCAGGCCCAGCTCGCGGGCGCGGTCGCGGGCGTGGTCGAGCGTGTGGTGGCGCCAGCGCAGCGCGCGCTCCGCGTACTCCGGGTGGGTGTAGGTGAGCACCGGGAGCACGTAGATCTCGGTGTCCCAGAGCGTGTGGCCGTCGTACCCGTTGCCGGTCAGGCCCTTCGCCGGCACCGGGCCCGGCACGGACAGCGCACCGGCCTGCAGCACGTGGAACAGCCCGAACCGGACCGCCTGCTGCACCTCCGGGTCGCCGTCGATCTCCACGTCCGCGCCGGACCAGAACTCCGCCAGGACCCGGCACTGCTCGTCCGCGAGCGCGTCGAAGCCGGCGGAGGCCGCCGCGTCCCGCTCCCGCAGCGCGGCGCCGCGGACGTCCTCGCCGCCGTCCCACCGGTACGCCACCATCTTGTCGAAGCGCAGCTCGCCGTGGCCCTCCGCGGTCCACCGGAGCAGGTCCGGCTCCGCCTGGGCCGTGCCGTCCGCGCCGGTGTGCGCGACCGCGGCGGCCACCGTGATCCCGGAGCGGCGGGTGCGGTGGACCAGCACGTCGCGGTCGTGCGCGACCGGCTCGAACGGCGCCCGGATCACCGCGCTGGCCCGCGGATCGTCGCGCGCCTCCGGCGGCTCCTCGTTGACGCGCAGGTCGGACTCGACCCGCAGCGGTGCGTCCGCGCGCACGGTCCAGCGGAACGCCGCGACGGACGGCCGCGCGAACGACACCAGCCGCTCGCTGCGCAACCACACGTCCACGCCGGCCGGGGAGGTCCACTCGACCTCCCGGACCAGCGTGCCGCGCCGCAGGTCGAGCACGCGCTCGTGGCGGCGCACGGTGCCGGTCCGCACGTCGAACCGCTCACCGCCGACGGTCAGCGTGACCGGCTTCGCGTTCGGCGCGTCCACCACGGTCTGGGTGCGCTCCGGGAACGCGTACCCAGCCTCGGGATAGCTGACGTCGCGCTCCTCGTACAGCGAGTTGAGGTAGGTGCCGGGCATGCCGCACAGCTCCGGCTCGTCCAGGTTGCCGCGCAGCCCGATGTGGCCGTTGGCCAGCGCGAACACGGACTCACGCTGGCGCAGCTCGTCGTCCTCCGGCACGCCGGTCTCCCGGATCGCCCACGGCTCGGCCGCCCCGATCTCAGACATGGGCACGCTCCGGGCGGGGGTGTCGGGATATCAGCATGCGTTTCCCCTTACCCAGGTGCGACCCTCCGATCAACGCGGCGCGCGTGATCTCGCTCAACCGGTGCCCGGCCGGCCGGCGAGCGCGTCGCCGTGCCAGTCGCCGTGCCAGGAGTGCCAGAGCTCCGCGTACGGGCCGCCGGCGGCCAGCAGGTCGTGGTGCGTGCCCAGCTCGATGATCCGCCCGGCGTGCATGACCGCGACCCGGTCCGCGTCGTGCGCGGTCTGCAGGCGGTGGGCGACCGCGATGACCGTGCGCTCGTGCAGCACGGCGGCGAGCGCGCGCTCCGCGGTGCGGGCCGCGGTCGGGTCGAGCAGCGCGGTGGCCTCGTCCAGGATGACCGTGTGCGGGTCGGCCAGCAGCACCCGGGCCAGCGCGAGCTGCTGCGCCCGCGCGCCGTCCAGCGGCTCCGCGCCGAGGTCACGGTCCAGGTCGCCGGCCCAGTCCGCGCCGACCGTGCGCAGCGCGCGGCGCAGTTCCTCGTCCGGCGCGGGGCTCATCAGGTTGGCGCGCAGCGTGTCACGGAAGACGTGGTGCTCCTGGGTGACCAGCACGACCTGGCGGCGCAGCAGGTCCGGGGGCAGGTCGGCGATGGGCACGCCGCCGACCGTGACGGTGCCGGCCGTGGGGCGGTCGACGCCGGCGATCAGGCGGCCGAGCGTGGACTTGCCCGCGCCGGAGAGCCCGACCACGGCCAGGCGCTCGCCGGGGCGCACCGTGAGGTCGACGTCGTGCAGCACGTCCGGGCCGGTGCCGTAGGCGTACCGGACGCCGGCGATCTCGATCCGGTCGCCGTCCGGCGCACGCGCCGCCACCGCGGGCCGCGTCGGGATGGTGGCCACGCCCTCGATCCGGGCGAACGCGGCGGCGCTGCTCTGCACCTGTTCGATGTAGATCAGGATGGTGTCCAGCGGGCCGACCAGCTGCCGCAGGTAGAGCACGGCGGCCGCGACCGTGCCGAGCGTGACCCGGCCGTTCGCGTAGAGCAGGCCGCCGAGCAACAGCACCAGTACCGCCGGGACCTCGTAGATGGTCTCCACCGACGGGTAGAAGACGCTGCGCAGCGCCAGCGAGGCCTCCCGGGTGCGGCGGGTCTCCGTCATCGCGGCCTGCCCGGCGTCGAGCCGGCGGCGGTGCAGCCCGAACGCCTCCACCGTGCGCGCACCGGTCGTGGTCGCGGCCAGCTCCTCCGCGAGCAGCGAGTTCGCCTGCCCCTCGGCCAGGTAGACGGCGCGGGCGCGGCGCAGGTAGTAGCGGGTGACGAACCAGATGCCGGAGAGGCCGAGCACGCCGCTGACGCCGAGCAGCGGGTCGAGCACGACCACGGCCGCGACCAGGAACACCACCTGCACCGCGCCGACGAAGACGCCGGGCAGCACGTCGCGCAGCGTGGTGGCGACCGTGTCCACGTCGGTCGTGCCGCGCGCGACCAGGTCGCCGGTGGGCACCCGCTCCGCGACCGCGGCGGGCAGGCCGAGCACCCGGTGCAGGAACGTCTCCCGGATGCGCGCGGCCGTGCGCTCGCCGAACCGGTACGCGGTGCCCAGCGCGTACCGGCTGATCAGCGTCTGCGCGACCGCGCAGCCGACCACCGCGAGCGTGAGCCGGTCCACGTCCGCGACGCCGCCGCCCGCGGCGACCGTGTCGATGACGCGGCCGAGCAGGAACGGCGCGCCGAGCCCGGCGACCGCGGCGAGCGAGCCGAGCGCCAGCATCAGCGCCACCGTCCGCCGGTCGGCCGCGATCAGCCGGGCCGCCGCGCGGAGCACGTGCCGCTGGTCCGCGATCACGCCGGGTCCCCGAACGCGCGGGTGACCAGCGCGCGGTAGCCGGGCGAGGACGCCAGCAGCGCGCGATGCGTGCCGGACCCGGCAACCCGGCCGTCGACCAGGTAGAACACGGTGTCGGCGCGGTCCAGCAGGGCCGGCGAGGTGGTCGCCACGACCGTGCCGCGGCCGGACCGCGCGGCGGTCAGCCGCTTCGCGATCGCGGCCTCGGTGTGCGCGTCCACGGCCGAGGTGGGCTCCACCGCGAGCAGCGTCTCCGGGTCGGCGTACAGCGCGCGGGCCAGCCGTACCCGCTGACGCTGGCCGCCGGAGAGGTTGCGCCCGCCCCAGTCGACCGGCCGGCCGGGGTCCTCGCCCACGTCGTGCGCCACGGCCGCGGTGATCGCGTCCCGTACCCGCCGGTCGTCCGGGTCGTACCGGCCGGCGATCACGTCGCGCAGCGCGCCCGCGAAGATCGCGGCGTCGTTCTCCGCGACCAGGATCCGATCTCGCACCTCGACCCGGTCCACACCGGACAGCGGCGCGCCGCCCCAGGTGACGTGCGACGGCGCGTACCGTCCGAGCCGGTCGATGATCTCGGCGGCGTCCGCGGGGCGGGAGCCGGCCAGCGCGGTCAGCCGCCCGGGCTCCGCGGTGACGCCGGAGTCCGGATCGTGCAGCGGCGCCGGGCCGGCCGGTCCGGGCACGCCGGCCGGGTCCTCCACCGGCAGGCGCAGGAACGTGACCACCCGGCGCGCCGCGACCACGCCGTGCGTGAGATCCCGGCCGCAGAGGATCAGGATCTCGACCGGGATGCCGAGCATCGCGGTGTAGCCGTAGACCGCGACCAGTTGCCCGGGCGTGAGGTCACCGGCGACCGCGATCCGCGCGGCCAGCCAGATCACCACCGCGAGGAACACCACCGGCAGGCCGCCGCCGAGCGCGCCGATCCAGCTCGACGGCACGCCGACCCGGTAGCCCTGGTCGCGCAGGCGGGCGGAGTCCTCGTCGTACCGTCGCCGGTGGGTGTCCTTGCCGCCGAGTCCGTTGAGGACGCGCAGGCCGCCGACGATGTCGGTGAGCCGGGTGTTCAGCTCGCCCTGCCGTTCCCGGTAGCGGCCGCCGGCCTCGCGGGTGCGGGTCAGCAGCGGCACGATCAGCAGCGCCAGCATCGGTACGCCGGCCAGCACGACCGCCGCGAGCAGCGGCGACATCCGGTACAGCAGCATCGCGATCACCAGGCAGGCCAGGGTGGACGCCACGCCGACGCCGGCCACGTTCAGCGCCCGGCCGATCGCCCACACGTCGGAGATGCCGATCGTGACCACCTCGCCCGCGGTGATCCGGCGGGGCAGCGCGGCGCCGAGCCGGACCGACTGCCGCAGCACCAGGTCCGCGGTCTCCAGCGCCGCGGCCATCCGCATCCGGGTCATGGTGCGGTGCCGCATGATGCCGAGCCCGGCGCTGAGCACGCCGACCACGAGCAGCACCGCGGCCCAGGTGAACAGCGCGTCCGGGCGGCGCGCCGCGAGCCCGCGGTCGATCGCCTGGGAGATCAGGTACGGCGTGGCGGCCAGGCTCAGGAACCAGGCGGAGCCGAAGAACGCGCCGAGCGCCACCCGCCACGCCAGCCGGCGCGTGAGCCACCAGAGATATCGCCAGGGTCCGCGGGTGTCCACCCACGCATCCTTCCGTACCGCTCCGGCCCGGTCCTCCCATTTACCGGATGCGATGCGTCACGCCCGGGCCATCAGCGGCCGGGCCAGCGCGGCGAACTCCGCCGGACGTTCCAGCTGTGGCATGTGGCCGGTGCCGGGGAACAGATGCGACTCCGCGTGCGGCAGCGCGGCGCACGCGGCCGTCAGGTGCGCGGCCGGCAGGATCAGGTCGCGCTCGCCCCAGACGATCAGCGTGGGCCGCGGGGTACGGGCCACGCGCGCCAGCAGCTCCGACCGCCACGGCGCCGCGATCCCCCGGAACCCGCCCAACTCCCGCGCGATCTCCAGGTACACCGCGGCGAAGTCCGGCTGCCGGGCGATCCGCACGGCCGTGGCCACGCGCTCGTCGGTGACCAGCGACCGGTCCGCGAAGATGGCGCGCTCGGCGCGGCGGGCGAACCGGGGCCGGAGGCCGCCGAGCATGCGGCGGCCGAGCCCGGGCACGGCCAGCAGCCGCATCGCGAACGTGACCTCGCTGCCGAATCCGGCGCTGTTGACCAGCGTCAGCGTCCGGACCCGGTCGGGGTCGCCGGTCAGCATGCGCATGGCGACGGCGCCGCCCAGCGAGTTGCCCATCAGGTGGATCGGCCGGGTCTCGCCGAGCGCGTCCAGCACGGCCCACACGCCGCCGGCCAGCGAGCCGAGCGTGACCGGCTCCGGCAGCCGGCGGGACAACCCGAAGCCGGGCAGATCCATGCTGATCACCCGGTACGCGTCGTCGAGCAGCGGATGCTGCGGCGACCAGTCCTCCAGGCTGCGGCCGATGCCGTGCAGCAGCACCACCGGCGGCGCGTCCGGCGCGCCGGTGGCGTGGTACCGGATCCGGCTCCCGCGCACCTCCACCCACCTCATGCGCGGTGTCCGTGTGGCCGGCGCTGGGCCCTCGCGGCGGCGGCCGAGGTGAGGGCGTGCATGACCCGGGCGTGCCCGTTCGGCAGCAGCCGGGCCAGCAGGTCCGGCACCGCGGCGTCCGCGCCGATCAGCAGCCGGGCGCGGCGCCGCGCGACCGCGCGCAGGATGCGCTCCGCCGCCCTCTCCGGCGGGTAGCGCAGCAGCGCCGCGAACTGCCGGCGGCCCGCCTCGACCTCGTCGGCCGGCACGCCGCTGCCGATCAGCGCGCGCTCCGCGATCCGGGTGCGCACGCCGCCCGGGTGCGCGGTGGTCACGCCGACGCCCAGGTGCGCGAGCTCGCTGTGCAGCACCTGGCTGAGCCCGCGCAGCGCGAACTTGCTGGCCGCGTACGCGCTGTGCCCGGCCGGCGCGATCAGCCCGAACAGGCTGGAGACGTTGACCAGGTGGCCGCCCGGCTCCGCGGTGAGCGCGGGCAGCAGCGCGTGCGTGAGCAGCATCGGCGCGCGGAAGTTCACGTTCATCACGGTCTCGAACTCGGCCACGGTCACCTGGTCGAACCGGCCGCCGAGCGCGATGCCCGCATTGTTGATCAGCAGGCCGATCGCGGGGTGCTCGGCGCGCACGCGCGCGGCCACGCCGTCCACCGCGTCCCGGTCCGCGAGGTCCGCCACGATCGTCCGCACGGCCGGGCCGGGGAACTCCGCCCGGATGCGCTCCGCGAGCGCGGCGAGCCGGGCGTCGTCCACGTCGACCAGCACCAGGTGGCTGCCGCGCGCGGCCAGCCCGCGCGCGAGGTGCTCACCGATGCCGCCGGCCGCGCCGGTGAGCACGGCCGTGCGCCCCGCGAACCGGTACGGCCCCGGTCGTGGCCGGCGCCGAGCCGAGTGCTCGCTCATCGTTCGTCCCCTCTCCCGTGCCGGGCGGAAGGTCATCCGCTCGGTGACGTCCGCGCGCGGCACCGTGCGCGCGTCGCGCCGGTAGTCCTGCCCGACCCGCCACGGGTCCCGGTCGCCCTGCCGGGGGAACAGGTCGAGCGCGCGCCGCACGTACCCGGAGGACAGCTCGATCAGCGGGCGCGCGGCCTCGCCGGGGTCGTCCGGGATCGCGACCGCGAGGCCGTGCCGGTCCAGATGCTCCAGCAGCCGGCACACGTACCGGTGGCAGAGGTCGGCGCGCAGCGTCCAGGACACGTTGACGTAGCCCATGCAGAACGCCAGGTTGGGCACGCCGCCGAGCATCATGCCGCGGTACGCGACCCGGTCCCCGATGGACACCGGCTCGCCGTCCACGGTGAGCCGCACGCCGCCGATCGGCCGCAGCCGCAGCCCGGTCGCGGACACCACCACGTCCGCCTCGAGGACCTGCCCGGAGCGCAGCCGCACGCCCTCGGGCACGAACCGGTCGATATGCCCGGTGACCACGGACGCCCGCCCGGCCCGGATCTCCCGGTACAGGTCGCCGCCCGGGATCACGCAGAGCCGCTGGTCCCACGGGTCGTAGGCGGGCGTGAAGTGCGCGTCCACGGACGCCCGGTCGCGCAGGAACGCCACGGCCGCCGCGCGCAGCGCCGCCCGTGTGGCCCGCGGATGCCGGCGCGCCGCCTCGTAGAGCCGCTGGGTCAGGCCCGCGTAGACGCCGTGCGACAGCCGGTCCGCCAGCGCCGCCGGCAGCACCCGGCGGGCCGGGCGGCCGATCAGGTCGCGGCGCGGCAGCGGCAGCAGGTAGCTCGGCGAGCGCTGCAGCATGGTGACGTGCGCGGCGTCGCGGGACATGGCCGGCACCAGCGTGACCGCGGTCGCACCGCTGCCGATCACCACCACGCGCCGGCCCCGGTGGTCCAGATCGGACGGCCAGGACTGCGGGTGGACCAGCCGGCCCGCGAAGTCGGCCACGCCGGCGAACTCGGGCTCGTGCCCGCGGTCGTAGGCGTAGTAGCCGGTGCAGGCGTAGAGGAAACCGCAGGTCAGCTCCGTGCCGTCGGCGAGCGACACGGTCCACCGCGCGTCCGCGGAGGACCAGCTCGCCGCCGTCACCCGGGCGCGGAAGCGGATGTGCGGCGTGATGCCACCGTCGTCCGCGGTCCGGCGGATGTAGTCCCGGATCCGGTCGCCGGACGCGATCGACTCCGCGCCGCGCCACGGCCGGAACGGATAGCCCAGGGTGATCATGTCGGAGTCGGACCGCACGCCGGGGTAGCGGAACAGGTCCCAGGTGCCGCCGATCGCGTCCCGCGCCTCCAGGACCGCGAACGTCGTGCCGGGCAGCGCCTCGCGCAGCCGCCAGGCCGCGCCGATCCCGGACAGACCGGCACCGATGATCAGCACGTCGTAGTGGCCGGTCACGATCCGGCCCGTCCCGCGTCGCCGTGCCAGGGCGGGGTGCCGGTACCGGAGAGCCGCACGCCGCCCCACGGGTCGGGCTCGCTCAGCCGGACCGGGGCCGGGGGTGCGCCGCCGAGGTCGAGCCGTCCCTCGCGGAGCCCGCCGCTGACCAGCTCGCGCAGCCGGGCGTGCGGCGCGGTGCGCCCGGCCCAGCGGAACCGGCCCTCGACCGGCTCGAACCGGGCCGACAGCCGTACGTCGACCGGGTGCCGCTCACCGCCCGCGTGCACGGTGGCCGCACCCCGGTACTCCTGGTCGGTCACGTCATGTCTCCTCCCGGAAGGCGGCCAGGCCGCCGGGGACGTCGGCGGCGTGCCGGATGCCGGCCACGCCGCCCCACAGGAACGTGGTCAGGTAGTCCGCGAGCGCCTCCCGGCTGATCGGCTGCTGCTGCCGCAGCCACCAGTCGCCGACCGCCTGCACGTAGCCGACCACGCCGTACGACCAGGGCAACGCGGCGCCGGAGTCGAGGCCACGGGCGCGCAGCCGGTCGCCGAAGATCCGGGCCAGGCCGCTGGCCACGGTGTCGATCACGTCGGTGACCACGTCGCGGCGGCGGGCGATGTCCGGCTGGTGCACCACGAACCGGTAGAGGTGCGTGTCCGCCGCGATGTGCGCCAGGTACGCGTCGATCGCGGCGCCGATCGCGGCCCGCTCCTCGCGCACCGCCGCGACCGCCGGGACGATCGCGTCCAGCACCAGCTCGGCGGCGCGCTGCCCGACCGCGAGCCACAGCTCGGACTTGTCCGCGAAGTAGCGGTAGAGCACCGGCTTGCTGACCCCGGCGTGCGCCGCGATCGCGTCCATCCCGACCTCCGGGCCGAACTGCCGGATGGCGTCGATCGCGGCCTCGGTCAGCTCGGATCGTCGCTGCTCACGGTGTCCGGCCCAGCGTCCGCGCCGCCCGTCGGTATTGACCGGCGTCTCATCAGCGTGCATGGTACTAGGAGTAACTGTTACTTCCGGTAACGTCAAGTACTTCCGGTAACGTCAAGTACTTCCGGTAACGTCAAGTGGGGGCATCCATGACGCCCGATCGCGAACGCACCGCCACCCGCCTGCTGCACTCCTCGGCCGCGCACTCGTACGATCCGGAGGTCGAGATCGACTGGGCCGCGCCGCTGGCGCCGGACACGTACTTCGTGCCACCGCACCGGTCCAGCCTCTACGGCACGGCGATCTGGGACCGGCTCACCGACGAGCAGCGGATCACGCTGACCCGGCACGAGGCGGCCAGCATCGCCGGGCTGGGCATCTGGTTCGAGACGATCCTCATGCAGCTGCTGGTGCGCGACTACTACCGGCAGGACCCGACCGCGGCGCACGCGCAGTACGCGCTCACCGAGATCGCGGACGAGTGTCGCCACTCCGTGATGTTCGGCCGGATGATCGAGCGGCTGGACACGCCGGTCTACCGCCCGGACGGGCTGAACGCACTGCTCGGCCGCTGGATCGGCGCCACCGGCACCGGTCCGCGGATGTTCGCCGCCATCCTCATCTGCGAGGAGATCCTGGACACGCTGCAGCGCGAGGCGATGGCCGACGAGCGGGTCCAGCCGCTGGTCCGGATGGTCTCCCGCATCCACGTGGTGGAGGAGGCCCGGCACGTGCGCTACGCCCGCGAGGAGCTGGCCCGCCAGGTGCGGGCGGCCGGCCGGCGCCGGCTCGCGTTCGACCGGCTGGTGATCGGCCGCGCCGCCTACCTGTGCGGCACCCGTCTGGTCCACCCCGAGGTCTACCGCGCGATCGGCCTCGACCCGGCCGCCGGCCGCCGCGCCGCGTGGGCCAACCCGCACTTCCGGGAGACGGTGCGCTGGGCGGGTGAGCGCGTGGTCGCGTACCTGGCCGACCTGGACCTGATCCGCGGCGCCGGCCTGCCGTTCTGGCGGCGCTCGGGCCTGCTCCCGGCATCGTTCGCCGGCGCCGGGGTAAGCGCATCCCCATGACCTGGGGCGTGGACGGCATCTTCGGCGGGCTGGCGCGACTGCGCGGCGGCAAACCCATTCACAAGCCCGGCCGGGTGTACGACGCCCGCCTGCTCCGCCGCGGCGGTGGCACCTGGGGCGTGCCGTGGCTGGACGAGCCGGGCGAGGACACCGGCGTGGTCCGCCTCTCCCGCGGCGCCGGCCTGCCCCGCCCGCTGCCGGACGTGCTTGGCCTCGCGTTCGGCTTCACCACCGCCGGCGGCGCCCGCCACGACCTGCTGCTCTCCACCGGCGGCACCGGCCGGTTCACCCGCCACCTGCTGGTCCCCCGCCGCGACCCGCTGCGCAGCGAGTACAGCACGCTGTTCCCGTACCGGTCCGGCGACCTGCGGGTGACGATCACCGCCCGGCCGCGCCCGGTCTGCCGCGGCGGCCCCCTGTTCCTGCTGCACGCCGCCGTCCCGGGCGGCACCGCCCGCGAGTTAGGCCTGCTGGTCCTGGACGCCGCCCGCGGCGACGAGCCGATCGCCTTCGACCCGGTGCTGCACCCCCTCCCCGGCCTCACGCTTCCGGGCCCGATCGCCGCGTTGCGCGCCGGCGCCTATCGCGGCGCCCGTGCCGCCCGTGGCCGCGCCCTGGACGAGGTGCCCGTGTCCGCGCCGACGCCGCCCTTGACCTTGCGGTAACCACAGGGCCGACCATGAGGTCATGTTGTCCATCAGCGAATTCAGCGCTTTGTGCCGGCTCACCCCGCAGGCGCTGCGGTTCTACCACGCCGAGGGTCTGCTCGTCCCGGCCGCGGTCGACGAGCGGACCGGCTACCGCTCGTACGAGCTGCGGCAGGTCGAGCGGGCCATGCTCATCGCGGTGCTGCGCGGCACGGAGATGAGCGTCGCGCTCGTCCGGCAGGCCGTCGACGAGCCCGACGCGGCCGCCGGCCTGCTGGAGCAGCACGTCACGGAGGTGCGGCGCCGGCGGCGGCTGCAGGACGAGGCGATCGGCGACGCGCACGCGTTCCTCACCTCCTGGCCGGAGGTGCGCACGGTGCACGCGCCCGCGACGACCGCGGTGTCGGCGACGGTGCCCGGCGTGGCGTCCGGGGACGACGGGTACGAGTGGGCCGAGGCCGACGCCGCCTGCGCCGGCGCCGTGGCGGACCTGGTCCGTACCGTGACGGCGTGCGGTGCGGTCGTGTCCGGGACACCGTGGCGATCGTGGTCGATGGGGGTGCCCGACCTGCACACCGGGACCGGGTCCCCGGACTGGCCGCGGCTGCGGGTGACGGTTCCGGTCACGGCCGGCGAGGAGTCACTGGCGGCGCTTCCGGACGATGTGGAGGCGTGGGTGTTCGAGGCCCGCGACGAGCTGTCCGTCCTGATCCCGGGGCGCGGCTCGACGGCGAAGTTCGGCACCGCGCTGTCCCGCCTGCTCGCGCATCCGCTCGAGGGCGCGGTCGCCGACCTCTCCCGCATGCGCCAGGTGCTGCACCCCGACGGCGTGGAGACGGCCGTGGCGATCGTCGCGGCGGCCCCCGGCGAGGTGGAGCGGGAGTTCCCGCGCCTGACCGGCCGCGCCCGCACGGTGCTGGGACTGGCCGTCGATCAGGCCCGGGCGGCGTCCTCCCCGACCGTGGGGACGGGACACCTGCTCGGCGGCATCATCGGCGAGGGCGCCAACCTGGCGCTCGCCGTGCTGCGCGCCGCCGGGATCGACCCGGAACAGGTGCGGCGGGAGCTGGCGGAGCGCACGGAGACCGAGCCGGGCGACTCGCCGGGAACGACGTCGCCGCCGTTGAGCACCGCGGCGGCCCGGGCGTTCGCGTCGGCCGAGACCGAGGCGGCGGCGCTGGGCTCCACCTACGTCGGGTGCGAGCACCTGCTGCTCGGGCTGCTCGGCGACACCGCGGGCGCCGCCGGGCAGGTCCTGCGGGCGCTGGGCGCCGAGGTCAGCTCGGCCCGCCGGACCCTGACCGCGGCAGTGACCGGCCACCGCCCGTGACCCGGGGATCGCGGGGGGGCGTGCGGGGTCAGGTGGCGCAGGGCGCGGGACGCGGCGACCGTGACGGCCAGGGCGGTGGCGGTGGCCCCGGCGGCGGTGGCGATCACGGGGAACGCGACCACGGCGCCGAGGACGACGAGTTGGCGATGCATGACGTGCCTCCTTCCACACCCCGACGGTAGGAGCGCGGGCCGGCGGCGGGCAGAGGCGGACGGCCTGTCCCCCGTGGGAGCTACGGCCCGGTGCGCTCGCTGCGGTGACGATTCGGGCCCCGCGAATCCATAGCGTTCTCCTTGTCACCGAGACATGGACGAACGAGAGGGACCTGGGTCATGGCACGCAGCTCGTGGACGGTACGGCTTCGATTCCCGCTGATGCTGGTGGGAGTGTTCGTGATCCTGGGGGTCGCCCAGGGCACGACGGCCGCGCGGCAGGACGACATCACCTGGGCGGTGTCCGCCGGCTTCGCCACGGCGATCCTGGCCGTGGTCGGATACGGACTGCTCAGCAGGTGGATCGAGCGGCGCAGGCCGACGGAGGTCTCGGTCGGCGGCGCGGTCCGCTGGCTGATCCCGGGCACGGTCATCGGCGGCGGCGGGTTCGCGCTGGTCATGCTGGTCATCTGGCAGCTCGGCGGGTGGGGCACGATGACGCGCGGCACCTGGGAGGGGCTGGCCGCGATGGCCGGCATCATGGCCTGCGTCGCGGTCTGCGAGGAGTTGCTGTTCCGTGGCGTGCTGCTGCGGATCGTGGCGGAGCGGTTCGGCGGCTGGGTCGCGCTGCTCGTCTCCGCGCCGCTGTTCGGCGTGATGCACCTGATCAACGCGGGTGCCGACCCGGTCGGCGCGATCGCGATCACGGTCACCGGCGGGCTGCTGCTCGGCGCCGCCTACCTGGCCACCCGGTCGCTGTGGCTGCCGATCGGCATCCACTTCGGACTGAACGCGGTCCAGCACGCGGTCTTCGGCGTCACGACGGACGCCGACGTGCTGCCCGACTACTCGCTCTACAACACCACGCTGTCCGGCCCGGAGCTGCTCACCGGCGGCGGGAACGGGCCCGAGTCCAGCCTGGTCCTGATCCTGCTGCTGTCGGTGCCGACCGTGGCGCTGATCTGGTACGCGGCCGCGACCGGCCGGATGCGCCGCGTGACGGCGCCGTCCCCGCAGCCCGTGCCCGCGCGCGCCTGACTACGGTAGCGCCGTGCGACTCCTCACCCGGTGGCGTGGCTGGGACGTCACGATTCGTGATCTCCCGGCCGCGCTGCTGCTGTTCTTCCTGGCCCTGCCCGCACTGGGCAACACCGGCACGCAGCTCGGCACGCTGCCGACCCGGCCGCTCGACGCGTGGGGGCTGGCGGTGCTGGCGCTGGAGTGCCTGCCGCTGGCCATCCGGCGCAAGTGGCCGGTCACCGCGACCGCGCTGGCCGCGACCGGGTTCGCGCTCGACCAGCTGCTGTCGTACCACACGGTCGGCGGCACCGCGTTCGCGTTCGCGCTGATCAGCGCGGGGGCGCACGTGGCGTACCGGCGGCGGCTCGTGATGGTCCTGCTCACCGCCGCGTTCGTGGCGCTGGCCGCCGGGATGCACCTGCTCGGCGCGGCCGAGCCGCTGATCGACTGGCTGATGCTGTACGCGGTGATGGCCGCGCTGTGGGCCGCCGGGGGCTGGCTGCGCGCGAGCCGGGCGGCCGAGGCCGAGCGGCGGCGGCAGGTGGCCGAGGCGACCCGCGAGGCCGAGCGCACCCGCATCGCGCGGGAGCTGCACGACGTGGTGACGCACCACGTGACCGCGATGGTGGTGCAGGCGGAGGCGGCCCGGTACCTGACCGCGGCGCCGGACCGGCTGGACGCGACGCTGACCGCGGTCACCGACACCGGCCGGCGGGCCATCACCGACCTGCGGCACCTGCTCGACCTGCTCAACCCCGAGCACGGCGCGATCCCGGCGGTGGGCGCGTTCGACACGCTGGTGGAGCGCACCCGCGACGCCGGGCAGCCGGTCGAGCTGGAGGAGCAGGGCACGCCGGCCGGCGTGGCGGGCAGCGCGGAGTTCGTGGCGTACCGGGTGGTGCAGGAGTCCTTGACCAACGCGCTCAAGTACGCGCACGGTAGCCCCACCGTGGTCCGGGTGCGGCACGGGGAGAGGACGATCAGCGTGGAGATCAGCACCGCGGGCACCGGCACCGGTAGCGGCACGTCGCCCGGCGGCAGCGGGCGCGGGCTGGCCGGGCTGCGCGAGCGCGTGGCCGTGCTCGGCGGCGAGTTCAGCGCCGGGCCGGACGGCGGTGGTTTCCTGGTGCGCGCGGTCATCCCGCTGGGCGGCGCCGCGTGAGCGCGCCGGTGCGGGTGCTGATCGCCGACGACCAGATGCTGATCCGCACCGGCCTGGCCACGATCATCGACGCGCAGCCGGACCTCGAGGTGGTCGGCGAGTGCGGCGACGGGCAGGCCGCGGTCGACCTGGCCGCCAAGCTGCGCCCGGACGTGGTGGTGATGGACGTGCGCATGCCGGTGCTGGACGGCATCGAGGCGACCCGCCGGCTCGCCGGCGCCGGCGTCCCCGACCCGGTCAAGGTGCTGGTGGTGACCACGTTCAACCTGGACCGGTACGTCTACGAGGCGCTGCGCGCCGGCGCCAGCGGCTTCCTGCTCAAGGACGCGCCGCCGGACCGGCTGCTGCACGGCATCCGCACCGTGGCGATCGGCGCCGCGCTGCTCGATCCCGAGGTCACCCGCCAGCTGGTCGGCCGGTACGCGGCCCGGATCCGCCCGGCGGAGGCCACGCCGCCGGACGACGTCCCGCTGACGCCGCGCGAGCTGGAGGTGTTGCGCCTGATCGCGAACGGCCTGTCCAACGCGGAGATCGCCGCCACGCTGGTGATCAGCCACGAGACCGTGAAGACGTTCGTCTCCCGCATCCTCACCAAGCTCGGTCTCCGCGACCGCGTGCAGGCGGTCGTCTACGCGTACCGCAACGGCCTGGTGACCTGATCGCGCGTCAGCATGTGCTGACAGAACCGGGTCCGTCAGCCTATGCTGACAGCATGAGCCGAGAGAGCCTGACGTCGCTGGCCGCCGCGGCCGGCGCGGCCGACCCGGAGACCGGCCTGGCCGCGGTCGCGGCGCTGCGCCGACTGCTGGACGAGGTCGAGACCGCGCACGTGGCACGCGCCCGCGCGGCCGGCTGGTCCTGGGAGGCGATCGCCGCCGCGCTCGGCGTCCGCCGCCAGACCGCGCACCGCAAGCACGCCCACGCCACCCCGAAGGAGCGACCATGAGCATGCTGGACCGGTTCGACGACGTCGCGCGCCGCGCGATCGTCCGCGCCGGGCTGCTGGCCCGGGAGGCCGGCCGCGACCGGCTCGACGACGAGACGCTGCTGGTCGCACTGGCCGCGTCCGCGCGCGTGGCGACCCGCCTGGGCGTGCCCGCGGACGCGGTACGCGACGCCTGCCCCGGCGCCGCGGCCGGACGGGACCGCGAGCTGCTGGCCGCGCTCGGCATCGACCTGGACGAGGTCCGCGACCGGCTGCCGGTCCGCATCGACGACCCGGCCCGGTGGCGGCTGCACCGGCCGATCCCGCTGCCGCTGCGGGTGCGGCTCACCGGCCCCGGCGTGTCGCTGGTGCTCACCGAGCCGGCCCGCAAGGCCGTGGAGGTGGCGCTCAACCTGCGCGGGTACGGCACGCCGGTCACCGAGGACGGCCTGCTGCGCGGCGTGCTGGCCGACCGGCGCACGCCGTCGTTCCGCGCGCTGCGCCGGCTGCGGATCGACCTGCCCCGGCTGGCCACCTCGGTGTACGCGCGGGGCTGAGCCCGGGTAGGTTAGCCGTCAGGTGTGCCGGGAAGGCTGGTCGGCGAGGTCCTCACCCCGTCCTGCCCTGAGGGAGTCCGATGTCCGGTGCGCCGCCCCGATCCGCCCGTCAGTTGTTCGGCCGCGGGACCTGGCCGGAGGTCAGCCGGATCGCCGACATCCTGCGCATGGAGACCGTCGGCGGCGTGCTCCTGCTGGTCGCGGCCGTGGCGGCGCTCGTCTGGGCGAACTCGCCGTGGGCCGCGGCCTACCGAAGCCTGAGCGAGCTGACCGTCGGGCCGCACGCGCTGCACCTGGACCTCACGCTGGCGCAGTGGGCGGCGGACGGCCTGCTGGCCGTGTTCTTCTTCGTGGCGGGCCTGGAGCTCAAGCGCGAGTTCGTCGCCGGTGACCTGCGCGACCCGCGGCGCGCCGCGATGCCGGTCGCGGCCGCGGTGGGCGGCATGGCCGTACCCGCGCTGATCTTCACCGCGGTCAACGCCGGCCTGCCCGGCGGGTCGCTGGCCGGCTGGGCGGTGCCGACCGCGACCGACATCGCGTTCGCGCTGGCCGTGCTGGCGGTGATCAGCACCGATCTGCCGGCCGCGCTGCGCACGTTCCTGCTCACCCTCGCGGTCGTCGACGACCTGCTGGCGATCACCATCATCGCGGTCTTCTACACCGGTTCGCTCAGCCTGCTGCCGCTGCTGGCCGCGGCCGTACCACTGGGGCTGTTCGCCTTCCTGGTGCAGCGCCGGGTGCGCTCGTGGTGGCTGCTGCTCCCGCTGGCCGCGCTGACCTGGGGCCTGGTGCACGCGTCCGGCGTGCACGCCACCGTGGCGGGCGTGCTGCTCGGCTTCGCGGTCCCGGTGGTGCGCCGCGCCGCCGGCGACGGCCCCGGGCTGGCCGAGCACTTCGAGCACCGGTGGCGCCCGCTGTCCGCCGGGGTCGCGGTGCCGGTGTTCGCGTTCTTCGCCGCCGGGGTCTCGGTCGCCGGCGCGGGCGGCCTCGGCGAGAGCCTGCGCGACCCGGTCACCATCGGCATCATCGGCGGTCTGGTGCTCGGCAAGTGCGTGGGCGTGCTCGGCACCACCTGGCTGGTGCAGCGCTTCACCCGCTCCGAGCTCGGCGACGAGCTGAGCTGGTGGGACGTGTTCGGCCTGTCGCTGCTGGCCGGCATCGGGTTCACGGTGTCGCTGCTGATCGGCGAGCTGGCGTTCGGGTCCGGCAGCGAGCAGGACGACCACGCCCGGATCGGCATCCTGGCCGGCTCACTGATCGCCGCACTGCTGGCCACCGTGGTGCTGCGCATCCGCAACCACCACTACCGCCGCCTCCGCGAGATCGAGGAACGCGACGCCGACGCCGACGGCATCCCGGACGTGTACCAGGAGCGGTAGGTCTTCCCGCCGGGCTCTGGCGGGAGTACCGTCAGCGACAGGTGTGCCGGGAAGTCTGGTCGGCGGTCATGATCCGTTCTGCGACCGGAAGGGCTCCCGGCGATGACCGATCCCGTGCTGCGCACGACCCACCTGACCAAACGGTACGGACGGCTCACGGCCGTCGACGACCTGACGCTCGACGTCCCGGCCGGCGAGGTGTTCGGCTTCCTCGGCCCGAACGGCGCCGGCAAGTCCACCACCATCCGCATGCTGCTCGGTCTCGCGCGCCCCACGGCCGGCCGCGCGTGGATCGCCGGGGTGGACGCCACCGACGTCGCCCGCGCGCACCGGCACCTGGCGTACGTACCGGCCGACGTGGCGCTCTGGCCCGGTCTGACCGGCGCGGAGATCCTGCACCTGCTGGCCCGCACCGGGCCGGGCACCGACCTCGCCTACCGCGACGAGCTGATCGGCCGCTTCGGCCTGGACCCCGCCAGGCCGGCCCGGACGTACTCCACCGGCAACCGCCAGAAGGTCGCGCTGATCGCCGCGTTCGCCACCCGCGCGCCGCTGCTGATCCTGGACGAGCCGACCAGCGGGCTCGACCCGCTGATGGAGCGCGAGTTCCGGACCGCGGTCACGGCGGCGCGGGACCGCGGCCAGACGGTCTTCCTCAGCTCGCACCAGCTCGCCGAGGTGGAGGCGGTCTGCGACCGGGTCGGCATCCTGCGCGCGGGCCGGCTGGTCGAGGTGGCGTCCGTGCCGCGGCTGCGCGGGATGCACCGCGCCGAGGTCACGGTCGCCTACACCGGCGCGCCGCCCGCGCTGGACGCGGTGCCCGGCGTCGAGGGCGTCTCCGGCACGGGCGACGGGCGGCTGCGGTTCGCGCTGACCGGCCCGCCCGCGCCCGCGCTCAAGGCGCTGGCCGAGGCGCAGGTGACCGCGTTCACGGTGCGCGAGCCCGGCCTGGAGGAGATCTTCCTGGACTACTACGGCACGGAGACGGCCCGATGAGCGCCGCCGCGGCCGTCGGCGGGCTCGCGGCGCGCCAGATCCGCCGGGGCGGGCTGATCGTGCTCGGTTTCGCCGCCGCCATGCCCGCCCTCGTCGCCGCCACCTACGACACCGTCGCGGCCGATCCGGCCGCGATGGCGGGCCTGGAGACGATCGCCACGAACCCGGCGGTCCGCACGCTCTTCGGCGAGCCCGTCGCGCTCGACCGGGCCGGCGGCTTCACGGTCTGGCGGGTCGGCACCGCCCTCGCGGTCGTCGTCGGCGTCTGGTCGGTGCTGGCCACCACGCGCGTCACGCGCGGCGAGGAGGACGCCGGGCGCTGGGACGTGCTGCTCGCCGGCCGGGTGCCGGCGCGCGCCGTGCTCGCCCGGCATCTGGCCGTGGTCGCGCTGGTCCCGGTCGCGGTGGGCGCCGCCGTGACCGCGGTGCTGGCCGCCGCCGGCGGGCCGGACCGGGCGGGCGCGGCCGTGCACGGCGCCGGGCTCGCCGTGCTCGGCCTATTCGCCGTCGCGGTCGCCGCGCTGGCCGCACAGATCCTGCCCGCGCGCGCTCAGGCCACCGGGGCCGCGATCGCCGTGCTCGGCGCCGGCCTGCTGATGCGGATGGTCGGCGATGGCCTGGACGGCGTGGCGTGGTTGCGCTGGCTGTCCCCGTTCGGACTTCTCGCGCGCAGTGCGCCGTACGACCGGGACGATCCCGTACCGCTGCTGATCCTGCTCGGCGCGGCCGTGCTGACCGGCGCGGCGGCGCTGGCCGTGGCCGGGCGCCGGGACGTCGGCGGCGGCCTGGTCGCCCCGGCCGGGCCGCGGCGCCCGCGCCCCGGCCTGCTCGGCGGGGTGGCGCCGTTCGCGGTCCGCCGCGCGCTGCCCGCGGTCGCCGCGTGGTCCGCCGGCATCGTCGCCTACTTCCTGCTCATCGGCCTGACCGTCACGTCGGTGGCCGAGTTCCTGGCGGCCAACGCAGCGTTCACCGGCACCGCCGCGGAGGCCGGTTTCGCCGGGCTGGACACGACCGGCGGCCTGACCGCCACGCTCTTCGCGGTGCTGGCGCTGCCGGTCGGCGCGTTCACCGGGGTACGCCTGGCCGCGTTCACCGCCGCCGAGACCGACCGCCGCCTGGCCACACTCGCCGCCGGCCCGCTGAGCCGGCACCGGCTGCTCGGCGCCGAGGTCGCCGCCACCGTCGGCGGCGCGCTGGTGCTGCTCACCGCGGCCGCGGTCGCCACCTGGGCGGGCGTCGCCGCGGCCGGTGGCGCGCTGCCGCTGACCGCCGCGCTCGCCGGTACCTGGAACACGCTGCCGATCGTGCTGCTCAGCCTCGGTGCCGCGGTCCTGGCCGTCGGCGCCGCACCCCGCCTGACCGCGCTCGCCGCCGCCGTCCCGTCCACCGGCGGCTTCCTGCTCCAGGTGATCGCGGACAGCACCGGCGCCCCCGGCTGGGTCGCCGCGATGTCACCGTTCGCCCACCTGGCCCCGGTCCCCCTGCTCCCCGCGAACCTCCCCGCCGCCGCGACGACCACCGCGATCGCCGCGGCCCTCACCCTGCTCGGCGTTCTCGCCTACCGCCGCCGGGACCTGGCCTCATGATTCCGCCGCGCCGGGCGCTCCGGCGCGGCGGAAGTGAGACCCAGATCAACGGTGATCGGTGCCCCGGGCGCAGTACCGTGACGAGGTGCCGATGACAGCCAATGTGACCAGCGCAGACCTTCAGGAGATCCGGCAGTCCGTGCTGGGGGCCGCCGACCCGCTCGGCGTCGCCGCGGATCTGGCGGATGCCGTGGACGCCGGGCGGCTGGCCGACCCGGGTGATGCCGGGTACGCACTGATGCTCGCCGCCGAGATCGCGGAGAGCCGCAACAAGCTCGACGCCGCCCTGCGGTACGCGGACCGGGCCCTCGAGGCCTACGGAACGCGGGAGGACGGTGAGGTCGACTCCGCCCGCGCGATGCGGGCCCGAATCCTGTTCCGGGCCGGCCGCGACGACGAGGCGATGGCGGTGCTCGAGGCGCTGCGCCCGTCGCTGACCCGCTACCCGGACGCGGCGGCGTACGTGAGCGCGGCGCTGGCCGCGGGCAAGCGCCACAAGGTCGCGGAGGAGTGGCTGACCGAGGCGGTGCGGGCCGCGTTCGCCGAGCGCGGCGAGTCCGCGGAGCCGGCCAGCGCCGAGGACGCCGGGCTGCTGTTCTTCCTGCTGCAGCAGCGGCACCGGATCCGCCACGTGCTGGGCCTGCCGCACGACGGGCACGACAACCTCGCGGACCGGCTGGAGACCAGGCTGGCCAACGCGGGCGCCGCCGGTGCCGCCGCGGCCGAGGGCGACCTGCTGTTCTGGCCGGAGGCCGAGTTCGGCCGGGTGGTCGCGCAGTGGCCGGCGCTGTCCGAGGCGTACGGCAAGAGCTGGGACGAGCACCGCGCCCGCCTGGAGCGGGAGCTGGTCCGGCTGACCGCGGCCGGGCAGACCGGCCTGACGCTGCCGACCGGCACGGCCGACGGGCTGACCCGGTTCGCCGGCGAGGACGGCGACCCGGCCGACCCGCGCCGGGTACGCACGCCAGCAGTCCGCCCGCCCGGGGCTGATCGCCTGGCCGCCGGAGCGCAACGGTGCCTGCTGGTGCGGCTCCGGCCAGAAGTACAAGAAGTGCTGCCTGCCGCGGTCGCGCGGCTGACCCCTACGGTTCCCAGTAGACCTCGACCCGGTGCCCGTCCGGGTCGAGGCACTTGAACGCGGTGTAGTCCGGCCCGTCCTCGCGCTCGACGACCGGTACGCCGTCGCCGTCCATCCGGCGCAGCAGCGCGCGTACCCCGTCCGGGTCCGGCTGCCGGAATCCGAAGTGCAGGAACGCCGGCGCGGGCGCCACCGTCTCGACCGGGTGCAGCGCCAGGTCGAAGCCGCCGCCGTCGCGCACGATGACCGTGCCGTCCGGATAGCGCCGGGCCGTGGCCGGGTCGAAGCCGAAGTAGGCCGCGTAGAACTCGATGCTGCGCCGGGGCTCCCGCACCGGCAGCCCGAGGTGGTCGACTCCCATCCCTCCAGCGAACCGTACCGCGTCAAGCGGCTCGGCCTGTGCGAACATCTCCCAGGGCGACACCGGCCCGCGAGGGGGGAACTTCGATGACTCCGGACACCGAAAGCGGCGCCCGGCGGGACGTGGTGCCGTTCGGCCAGGCCGTCCGCGCCTGGTTCATGATCTCGTTGCAGACGTTCGGCGGCCCGGCCGGGCAGATCGCGGTCATGCAGCACCACCTGGTCGACGAGCGCCGCTGGATCGGCCAGAAGCGGTTCCTGCACGCGCTCAACTACTGCATGCTGCTGCCCGGCCCGGAGGCCCAGCAGCTCGCGATCTACGTCGGCTGGCTGCTCAACGGCCTGCGCGGCGGCCTGGTCGCGGGCACGCTGTTCGTGCTGCCCGGCGTCGTGGCGCTGCTGGCGCTCTCCGGCATCTACGTGGCCTACGGCGACACCACCGTGGTCACCGCGCTGTTCGCCGGGCTCGGGCCGGCCGTCGTCGCGATCGTCGCCCAGGCCGTCTGGCGGGTCGGCGGCCGCGCGCTGACCAACCGGATTCTGCTCGGCTTCGCGGTCGCCGCGTTCGCCGCGCTCGCGCTGTTCGCCACGCCGTTCCCGATCGTCATCGCCGTCGCCGCGCTCGCCGGCTGGGCACTGCACCGGTGGCGGCCCCGCCTGGTCACCACCGGCGGCGGCCACCAGGCCGGCCCGGACGGCCCGGAACCGCTGATCTCCGACGACGCCCTGCACCACGAACGGCCCTCCGCCCGCCGTACCGCGACGATCCTCACCGTCGGCCTGATCGCCTGGTTCGCGCCGGTCGCCGCGTTCGCCGTGGCCACCGGCGGCGACAGCGTCTACACACAGCAGGGGCTGTTCTTCTCCGGCACCGCGGTGGTCACGTTCGGCGGCGCCTACGCCGTGCTGGCGTTCGTCGCCCAGCGCGCCGTCGAGCACTACGGCTGGCTCACCGCCGGCGACATGGTGCGCGGCCTCGCGCTCGCCGAGAGCACGCCCGGACCGCTGATCATGGTGGTGCAGTTCGTGGCGTTCCTCGGCGCCTACCACGATCCCGGCCCGCTCGACCCGTGGACCGCGGGCGTGGTCGCCTCGCTGCTCACCACGTGGGTGACGTTCGTGCCGTGCTTCCTGTTCGTGCTGCTCGGCGCGCCGTACATCGAGCGGCTGCGCGGCAACCAGGCCATCTCCGCCGCGCTCACCGGCATCACCGCGGCCGTGGTCGGCGTGATCGCGAACCTCGGCCTCTACTTCGCGCTGCACACGCTGTTCGGCCGCACCCGCGACGTCGACGCCGGCATCCTCCACCTCACGCTGCCCGAGCTGGGCACGGCCCGCCCGGTCCCGATCGCCATCACGGTCGTCGCGGTCGCGCTGATCTTCTGGCGCAAGTGGTCGGTGCTGCGGGTGCTGGCCGTCTGCGGCGCGCTCGGCCTGGCCGCCGGCCTCGCCGGCCTGCCCGGCGTCTGACCGCCGCCCCGGGTCAGAGCAGGCCGTGGTCCCTGGCGTGGATCGCGGCCTGGGTGCGGTCGCGGAGGCCGAGGCGGCTGAGGATGTGCGAGACGTGGTTCTTGACCGTGCCCTCGCTGACGAACAGGTGCGCCGCGATCTCCCGGTTGGTGGCGCCGCGGGCGATCAGCCGGAGGACCTCGATCTCGCGCGCGGTCAGCGGCAGCCGGCCCGGGGGCGCCGGGCGGTCCAGCGCGCCGGTCAGGTGGCGCAGCGCGGCGGCGTCGTGCTGGGCGACGCCCGCGTGCGCGAGCCGGACGGCCTGCGCCAGGTCGCGCGCGGGCAGGTTCTTGAGCAGGTAGCCGCTGGTCCCGGCGTGCAGCGCGCCGAGCACGTACTCCTCGTCGTCGAACGTGGTGAGCATCAGCACCCGGCAGGACGGCAGTCGATCGCGCAGCAGTTCGGCGGCGCGCAGCCCGTCGAGCCCGGGCATGCGCACGTCCATCAGCACCACGTCCGGCGCGGTGCGCTCGGCCAGCTCGACGGCGGCGTGGCCGTCCGCGGCGGTGCCGACCACGGCGATGCCGGGCTCGAGGCCGAGCAGCGCGGCGATGCCCTCCCGGACCAGGGACTGGTCGTCGGCGACGAGCACGCGGACGTCGGTCACGCCGCACCGCCCACGCGCGCCACGACGCGGGTGCCGCGGCCGGGTGACGAGTCGATGTGGATCTCGCCGCCGAGCGCGGTCAGCCGTTCCCGCATGCCGCGCAGGCCGCCGCCCTCGGCCGTGCCGGCCGGAAATCCGCGCCCGTTGTCGGCCACCTCCACGCTCGCCGGCCCGGGGGCCTCGAAGCGGACCGTGATCCGGACCAGGTCGGCGCCGGCGTGGCGGCGCGCGTTGGTCAGCGCCTCCTGCGCCACCCGGTAGAGGGCCTCCAGCCCGGGGCGCGGGTGGCCGGTCTCCTCGCCGGTGCGGGTGACCGCCACCCGGAAGCCGGGGTCGTCGAGCCCGCCGGCGAGCGCCTCGATCGCGGCCACCAGCGAGAACGGCTCGGCCCGCAGCGCGCCGACGGACTCGCGTACCTCCGCCAGCGCCCGGGCCGCCGCGGCGCGCGCGTCGGCGACGGCGCGGTCCGCCACGGCCGGGTCCCGGGGCCGGAAGGCCTCCGCCTTCTCCAGCTGGACGCCGACCGCGGTCAGGTGGTGGCCGACGCTGTCGTGGATGTCGCGGGCCAGCCGGTTGCGCTCGGCCGCCGCGCTCAGCTCCGCGACCTGCCGCTGTGCCGCGCGCAGCTCGCCGACCAGGCGTTCCGCGCGTTCCCGGCTGCGTCGCTGGCCGTCCGCGATGGCGGCGGTGACCAGCGTGAGCACCAGGCCGACCGCGAACATCAGCAGATCCGAGACGGTCTCCGGGTCGGTGTGCCAGCCGGGTGCGCGCGCCGCGGCGACGGTCGCGCCGAGCAGGCAGGCGGCGGCGAGCGCGAGCGCGGCGCGGCGGCCGAGCACCACGTAGGCGAAGAACGGCGCCAGGATGAACAGCGCCCGGCCGAAGCCGCCCGGGTCCGCGACAGCGACCACCGCGAACAGCGCGAGGCGCGCGCCCAGCAACGGGACGGCCCACCGCCGGATCCGCTCGATGAACAGCAGCGCGGCGAGCGCGGCGACGAAGACGCCGAGCGCGGCCGGGGACCGGTCCGGCGCCAGGCCGGCCGCCGCCCAGTAGAGGCCGGTGGCGAGCACGGTGACGTAGAGGCCCGAGGCCATCGCGCCGACTGGCATGCCCGTCACCGTAGGACCACGCCGCCAGCCCACCGGGCCAGCCGGTCGTCATGTGTCCCCGCGGTGCGATCCTGGCCGGTCGGCACTGTCCGCCCCGGTGACCGTCCCGGCACGCTGGGCGGCATGACCGACACCCTGCTGTACCGACTCGCCGCGCTCGCCGGGCTGACCGGCGGCGCGCTGACCGTCATCGCCGTGTGCCGCCGCGCCGGCCTGCTGCCCGACACCGGGCTGACCCACGCGCTGGCGCCGCCCGCGACCGCGCTCCTGCTGTTCACGCTGACCGCGTTCTACCTGGTGCAGCGCCATGCGGCCGGGCGGTTGGGCCTGGCCGGGTTCGTGCTCAACCACCTGGGGCTGAGCGGCCTGTTCGCGATCGAGTTCCTCACCCACGCGGTGCTGCAGTACCAGGACGCGGCGGCGCGGGAGCAGGTGCTGACCGGACCGGGGCAGCCGTACTTCCTGACCGTGGCCCTGATCTTCCTGGCCGGCGTGCTGGTCTTCGGCGTCGCGTCGTGGCGGGCCGGCGTGCTGCCGCGGTGGGCGCTGGCGCTCTACGTGGTCGGGCTGAGCGCGGCGGCGTTGCGTACCTCCGTGCCCGAATGGGTCTACCTGGGCGGCCTGCTGGCCGGCTCGGCGGGCGTGCTGTGGCTGTCGGCCGTGCTGCCCCGCCTGGCCGCCCGCGGCTCCGACCGGCGGGAGCCGCTGGCCGCCGCGTGATAGAAACGCCGCATGCACCGGATCGTGGTGCTCCTCGACGAGCACTCCAATCCGTTCGAGCTCGGCTGTGTGCTGGAGGTCTTCGGCCTGCACCGGCCGGAGCTGGGCGGGGCGCTCTACGACGTGCGGCTGTGCGCGCCGGAGCCGGCCACCGTGATGCGCCAGGGCTTCTTCACGCTGTCCGGCGTCGGCGGGCTCGGCGAGGCGGACGGCGCGGACACGCTGATCGTGCCGAATCGGCCGGACGTGGGCACGCCGGCCCGCCCGTCCGTGCTGGCCGCGATCCGGGCCGCCCACGCGCGCGGCGTCCGGCTGGTCAGCCTGTGCAGCGGCGCCTTTACGCTGGCCGAGGCCGGGGTGCTGGACGGGCGCCGGGCCACCACCCACTGGCAGCTCGCCGGCGCGTTCCGGGCCCGGTTCCCGGCCGTGCGGCTGGAGCCGGACGTGCTGTTCGTCGACGACGGCGACGTGCTGACCTCGGCCGGCAGCGCGGCCGCGCTGGACCTGGGCCTGCACGTGGTGCGGCGCGATCACGGCGCGGAGATCGCGGCCGCGGTCGGCCGCCGGCTGGTCTTCGCCACGCACCGCGACGGCGGGCAGCGGCAGTTCGTCGAGCGGCCGGTGCCGGACGCGCGGGACGAGTCGCTGGGCCCGCTGCTGGCCTGGGCGCAGCGCCGGCTGGACCGGCCGCTGACCGTGCGGGACCTGGCCGAGCACGCGGCGGTCAGCCCGGCCACGCTGCACCGGCGGTTCCGCGCCCAGCTCGGCACCACGCCGCTGGCCTGGCTGACCGGGGAGCGGCTGGCGCTGGCCTGCCGGCTGATCGAGCGCGGCGAGCGGCGGGTGGACGTGGTGGCGCGGGACAGCGGGCTGGGTACGGCCGCGAACCTGCGCATGGTGATGCGCCGCGATCTCGGGCTGACGCCGTCGGAGTACCGCCGCCGCTTCGCCGCCTGACACGATCCTTGCGAAAACCGCGATTCCCGCACCTCCCGCCGCGGCGGCGCGGTCCGGCACGATCGAGCCATGATCACGAAGACATCCGTGGGTACGGCCGCGCGGGCGCTCACCGAGTACTGGTCGCAGCGCGTCGTGGCGGAGGCGAACGGCAACCTGTTCAAGGTGGCGAAGGGCATCGGCTCCACCACCTGGCACGCCCACCAGGACCAGGAGGAGACGTTCCTGGTGCTGGACGGCGCGCTGACCGTGCGGCTGCGGGACGGCGACGTGCGGCTGGAGGCCGGCGACCTGCTGGTCATCCCGCGTGGCGTGGAGCACTGCCCGGTCGCGGAGGAGGAGGTGCTGCTGCTCCTCGTCGGCCCGGACGTCACGTCCACCCCCGAGGGCGGCAAACCGGCCTGGAGCGCGACCTGACCCACATTATTTCTGACTGCCAATTATGCGGACTACGCTGGATGGATGAATGACGTTCCCGGTCCACCGCCGGAGAGTCAGCTGCTGGCCGGGCTCGCCCGGCTGGGGCAGGCGGTGCGCATGGAGGCGTGGCGCAACGCCGGCCCGCACAAGCTCTCGCCGCTGCAGGCGGACATCGTCGGGCTGATCCACGGCAGCCGGGCCGCGCTGCGCCAGGGTGACATCGTGGCCGCGCTGGCGTCCACGCCGCCCACGGTCTCGGACGCGGTGAAGGTGTTGCGCCGCAAGGAGTTGCTGGCGGCGACGCGCGATCCGGCGGACGCGCGGGCGGTGCTGCTCACGCTGACCGAGACCGGGCGCGCGGAGGCCGAGCGGCTGAACGTCATGTCGGAGAGCCTGGGCAGCGCGGTCGCGACCCTGCCGGAGGGGGACTTCGCGGCGACGCTGCGCGGCATCGTCACGCTGATGCGCGAGTTGCAGGAGCGCCGGCTGATCCCGGTCTCGCAGATGTGCCTGACCTGCCGGTTCTACGTGCCGGACGCGCACCCGCCGGAGACCGGCCGGCCGCACCACTGCAACTTCGTGGACGCGCCGTTCGGCGACGCGGAGCTGCGGGTCACCTGCCCGGACCACGAGCTGCCATGACGCGACGAGGCGGGGCCCGCCGGGCCCCGCCTCGTCCGCACGGTGAGGCTCAGGCGACGGCCGGGAAGTCCAGCGTGGTCTGCCCGACCGAGTTGAAGTAGTTGGTGAACGTGTTGAGCGCGACCGCGGCCACGATCTCACCGATCTCACCGTCGGAGTAGCCGGCGTCGCGGACCGCCCGGAGGTCCTCGTCGGAGACGAAGCCCTTGGCGGCGATGACCGCCTTGGCGAACGTCAGCGCGGCCTGGACCTTGGCGTCGGACGCCCGCGCGCTGCGGCCCGCGACCAGGTCCTCCTCGCTGACGCCGGCCTTGGCGCCGAGCACGGTGTGCGCGGCCAGGCAGTAGTCGCAGTCGTTCTCGACCGCGGCGACCAGCGCGATCTGTTCCTGCACCCGGCCGGGCAGCAGGCCCTTCGACAGCGCGCCGCTGAACTGGAGGTACGCGTCCAGCACGGCCGGTGAGCTGGCCATCGCCCGCATCATGTTCGGCGTGGTGCCCAGGGCGCGCTCGACCCGGCCGAGCAGCGTGCGGGCCTGCGGCTCGGCGGTGGCGGGGTCGACGGTGGCGAGACGTGGCATGACTGTTTCCCTTCAACGTTTGTTGGCAGTGCCAAACTTACCGCCCGGCGGCCACGACGCAACGTGATGAGCATTACCCACAGTTAGTTGGCAGTCCTATATATGCTGACCCTCATGCAGGTAGCAGTGCTTCAGCACGTTCCGTTCGAGGGGCCCGCACTGATCACACCGGCGCTGGCCGGGGCCGGCGCCGACGTGCGCGTGGTCCGCCTCGACCTCGGCGACCCGGTGCCGGACGCGGCCGAGGTCGGCGCGCTGGTGGTGCTGGGCGGCCCGATGGGCGCGCTCGACGACCACGACCACCCCCACCTGGCACGCGAACGCGCGCTCATCGCCGACTGCGTGCGCCGCGATCGGCCCGTGCTCGGCGTCTGCCTCGGCGCCCAGCTGCTCGCCGCCGCGCTCGGCGCGGACGTGCGCCGCGGCCCGGCCGCCGAGTCCGGCACCGGCACCGTCACGCTGACCCCGGCCGGGCTGGACGACCCGGTGCTCGGCCCGGCCGGGCCACGGCCGCCGGTCGTGCACTGGCATCGGGACACGTTCGGCCTGCCGGCCGGCGCGGTGCTGCTGGCCGGCTCGGACACGTACCCGCACCAGGCGTTCCGCGCCGGGCGCTCGTACGGCTTCCAGTTCCACGTCGAGTTCGACGGCGACGCGCTCGACCGGGCCGCGCCGCACCTGCCGGCCGGCACCGTCATCGACCCGGTCGCCATGCGCGCGGTGGAGACCGCCGGCGCACACATCCTCGCGCGCTGGGCGCGCACCCTTCCCGAAGGAGCCTGAGATGCACCCGTCCGCCCCCGCCTGGTCCACCACCCGCTGGTTCAACAGCGACCCGCTCACGCTCGGCGCGCTGCGGGGCCACGTCGTGGTCCTGGAGGCCTTCCAGATGCTCTGCCCCGGCTGCGTGAGCCAGGGCCTGCCGCAGGCGTCCCGGCTGGCCCGGGTGTTCGGCGACGACATCCGGGTGATCGGCCTGCACAGCGTGTTCGAGCATCACGCGGCGATGACGCCGGTCAGCCTGGAGGCGTTCCTGCACGAGTACAAGATCAGCTTCCCGGTCGGCGTGGACGCGCACGACGGCGACGACCCCACGCCGGTCACGTTCGCCCGGTACGGCATGCGCGGCACCCCGACCACCGTGCTGATCGACCGGGACGGCGCGGTCCGCGCGCATCACTTCGGCGCGGTCGACGACCTGGCGCTCGGCGCGGCCGTCGCCCGGCTGGTGGCCGCCGCACCCACCCCGGCCCCGGCCCCGGCGGTCGCGGACGAGCCCTCGGTGTGCACGATCGACGGCGTCTGCTCGTGACGGCACGCCGCCGTGGCTCCGGAAGTTTCGGCGCTCGGCGGCCCGTACCGTTTCATATCGATGCACTTGAATGCCGCGATAGATGTCCGTAACGTCGGCCCGAGCGCCGGCGTCTCCGGTACGCCGGCCCGGCGACAGAGGAGAGCGGAATGAGAACAGCGCGGTTCGCGGCGATGCTGGCGACGATCCTCCTGGCCACCACCGGCACGGCCACGGCGGCACCGGCCGGCGATTCCGGCACGGCGCGCGCACGATGGACGATGGGCGGGCACGACATCGGCAACAGCCGGTCCAACCCGGCCGAGCGGGTCCTCGGCCCGGCCACGGTGCCGCGGCTCGCCGTCGACTGGACCGCCACCACGGCCGGCGACGTCTCCGCCACGCCCGCGGTGGCCGGCGGCGCGGTCTACGTCCCGGACTGGGGCGGCGCGTTCCACAAGCTCGACGCGCGCACCGGCGCGGTGATCTGGACCAGGTCGGTGGCCGAGTGGGCCGGGGTGGCGGGCACGTTCTCCCGGACCAGCCCGGTCGTGCACGGCGACACCGTCTACCTCGGCACGCAGGCCGGCGCGGTGCTGCTCGCGGTCGACACCCGCACCGGCGATCTGCGCTGGCGCGCCGCCATGGACCCGCACCCGCAGGCGATCCTGACCTCATCCCCGGTGATCCACGACGGCGTGCTCTACCAGGGCGTGTCGTCGCTGGAGTTCCTGCTCGCCGGCGACCCGGCCTACGACTGCTGCACGTTCCGCGGCAGCCTGGTCGCGGTGGACGCGCGCACCGGCGCGGTGCGGTGGAAGTCGCACACGCTGCCGGACCAGGGGCCGGGCGGGGACATCTTCAGCGGCGCCTCCGTGTGGGGCAGCACGCCCACCGTCGACCCGCGCAGCGGCACCGTGTTCGTCGGCACCGGGCAGAACTACTCCGTGCCGGCCAGCGCACGGGAGTGCCAGGAGAACGGCGGTACGCCGCGCGACTGCCTGCCGTCGTGGAACGCCAAGGACTCGATCGTCGCGTTCGACCTGCGCACCGGCCGGCTGAAGTGGTCCACCGGGCCGGAGCGCTTCGACGAGTGGAACCTCGCCTGCCTCCCCGGCTTCCCGCCGAACAACTGCCCGAACCCCGGGCCGGACCACGACACCAGCGACGGTACGCACCTGTTCACGCTCCCCGGCAAGCACGGCAAGCCCCGGCTCGCGGTCGGCGCCGGGCAGAAGAGCGGCGAGTTCTGGATGCTGGACGCGGCCACCGGGGAGATCATCTGGAGCGCGTCGGTGGGCCCGGGCTCGGTGCTCGGCGGCATCGAGTGGGGCACCGCCACGGACGGCCGGCGCATCTACTTCGCGGAGACCAACATGGACCGGGTGCCGTACCAGCTGCCCGGCGGCGAGACGATCGACTACAGCTCGTTCGGCGCGCTGGACGTCGCCACCGGCCGGATCCTGTGGCAGGTGCCGGAGCCGCACGGCGGACAGGCGGTCGGCCCGGCCACCGTGGCGAACGGCGTCGCCTACTTCGGCGCGCTGAACGGCTGGATGTACGCGCTGGACGCGGCCACCGGCGAGGTGCTCTGGGAGCACCTCGGCGCGGGCGCCTCCAACGCCGGTCCGGCCATCGTGGACGGTCGGCTCTACTGGGGCAACGGCTACCAGCGGCTCGGCGCACCCAGCACCACGTTCTACTCGTTCGCGCTGCCGCGGCCGTGAGCGCGCGGGGTTCCGGGCCGCATGCGGGGCGGCCCGGAACCTCGGCTCACGCGTCCGCGAGCGTGTCGCGCAGCGCGTAGTAGGCGGGCTTGGGGCGCAGGTCGTCCCACATCACGGTGGCGGCACCCTCGGCCGGGAAGAAGTGCGGCACCCACGAGTACTTGTCCGTGACACCCCAGATGGTGAACGAGTTGCAGCCGTCCACCGCCAGGCAGGCATCGAGCACGGTCGTGTAATAGTCGGCCTGCGTGGCCAACTGCTCCGCGGTCGGCACGCCGCCCTCGGGCAGGTCCATCCGCACGTCCAGCTCGGTCACCGCGGTGTGCAGACCCAGGTCGTCGAAGCGTTGCAGCACCGTGCGGAGCTGGTCCGGCTTGCCGTACCGCATGCTCAGGTGCGCCTGGGTGGCGAAACCGTGCACCGGCACGCCCTCGGCCAGCAACTGCCGGGCCAGCGCCTCGTACGCGTCCACCTTGGCACCCGGGAAGTCCACGCCGTAGTCGTTGAGGAACAACTGGGCGTGCGGGTCCGCGCGGTGCGCCCAGCGGAACGCGTCCGCCACGATGCCGGGGCCCAGCTCACGGATGAAGATGTTCTCCTGCCGGTAGGCGCCGTTCTCGTCCAGGATCTCGTTCGCCACGTCCCATTGGTGGATCTTCCCGCGGTAGTGCCCGACCACGGTGAAGATGTGCTCCTTGAGGATCGCGCGCAGCTCGGCCTTGGTGAACGTGCCCTCGGTCAGCCACGCCGGGTTCTGGCTGTGCCAGAGCAGCGTGTGCCCGCGTACCGCCTGGCCGTTCTGCCGCGCGAAGCGGACGATCGCGTCGGCCGGGCCGAACCGGTACTCGTCCCGTTCCGGATGGATGAACTCCCACTTCATCTGGTTCTCCGGGCTGAGCGAGCTGAACTCGCGGGCCAGCACCCGCCGGTACGCCCGGTCGTTCGGGAACGGGTCCGGGTACTCCTGCTCCAGGTGGTGGCCGCCGCCCGCGACCGCGGTGCCGATCCGCAGGTCGTGCGGGGCCGCGCGGCGCAGCGTGAGCTCCCGCCCGCCGGCCTGGGCCGGCATCGCGCCGCCGGTGACGAGGACCGTCGCGACCGCGAGCGCGGCCACGACGGCTCGATGAGCCTTCATCAGATCACTCCCCTGCCGAAACTTCCGGAAATCTGTCCGTGCATGTTCGTCTGGGACGCTAGGCACGACAGTGGAGTTCGTCAATGACGGCTGCCCGCGATATCGCAATCCTCCCGATAAGCCTCCGAAACTTTCGGCATTACCCCGCCGTCAGGTAGCGGTCGGCCACCGCGGCGGGCCGCTCCAGAATCCGGCCCTCCGCCAGGTTGCGGGCCAGCCGCAGGTACTGCGCGTGCGTCCAGGCCAGCGGCGTCGCGGAGAACGTGGGCGTGCCCGGCGCGAAGCCGGGACGCCCGGCCGGCGGCGTGCGGTCCCAGACCTGCTCCGGCAGCATGCCGCCGGGCCCGGCCGCGGCGGCCATCGCGGCCAGCCGGGTCGCGGCCGCCCGCCGGTCGCCGGCCGCGATCTCGTACTCGCCGCGTTCGCCGCTGAGCAGCGGCCAGGCCCGGCCCCGGGAGACCAGCGAGCCCGGCGGCTCGTCGTACTCCCACTGGCTGCCGTCGAGTTGCTCGCCGAAGCCGTCGAACGAGGCCCGGTGCCAGAAGAAGCCGCGCGGGGTGGCCACGCCGAGCTGCGCGTCGACCACGGCCAGGGTGTTCACCACGTCCGGATCGGACGGCGGCAGGATGCCGAGGCGCACCAGGTCGAGGAAGCTCGGGTCGACGACGCGCCGCTGGTCCACACCGGTCGGCCCGCCGTCGCCGATGTCGTAGGTGGTGCCGGCGTCCGGGTCGCCGTCCTTGGTCAGGCGCAGGAAGTACGGCTTCGCCGAGTACGGCCCGGTGGTGGTCACGGTCCACGTCTTGACCCGGTCCCGCCAGGCGTCGGCCGTCGCCAGGTACCGGTCCGCCGAGGCGGCGTCGCCGCGGGAGCGCGCCAGGTCGGCGGCGCAGACCAGCCCGGCGATCGCGGTGGCGATGGTGTTCGGCGAGTACCCCGACTGGTTCTCCCAGCGCTCCTGCGGCGTGAACGGGGCGCCGGGATAGCCGGCGAGGAAGTCGGCCGCCCGCTTGACGCCCGGCCAGGCGTCCGCGCGGCCGAGCTGGTAGGCGAGCACGATCGGCAGCGCCACCTCGTCCAGTTGCAGGCCGCCCCACACCGGCGTGCCGTCCACCTGGGAGTTCTGCGGGAACGAGCCGTCCGGCCGCTGCTGCACCCGGAACAGGTAGTCGAGCGCGCGGTTCGCGCCGGCCCGGTCGCCGGCCGCGATCAGGCCGGTGGCGATCTGATAGAGATCACGAGACCACACCAGATGGTACGGGCCGGAGGGGTCGTCCGTGCCGAACGCCCACGGCGAGGCCGGCGCCGCCACGTACGCCCCCGGGTGGGTCTTGTCCTCCAGCGCCGCGAGGATCAGCGCGGACGTCTGCCAGAGCCGGCGGTCCGCCACCCGCGGCGGGGCGGTCAGACCCTTGAGGTGAGCGTTCCAGCCGTCCGCGTAGGAGCGCGCCACCGGCCCGAACCCGGCGCGCAGCGAGCGCCGCGCGGTGTCCAGCGCCGCCGCCTCCGTGCCGCCGAAGCCGAGCGCCAGCGTGGTCCGCCGGTCGCGCAGCGCCGCGGTCTGCACCAGGTTGCCGGCGCCGGCCGACGCGTACCGCCAGTCCATCCGGCCGTCGCGCAGGTCCGTCCGCCCGTCGCTGACCCCGGCGAATCCGCTGGACGTGGCCGCGAACGTGCCGGCCAGCGCGCTGGACACGCCGCCGTCCGTGGCCACCAGCGCGCCGTCCACGGTCCGGCCCGCGTCGCCACCGCGCGAGTTGCCCAGCGCCGGATCGTAGACCGCGTACAGCCGGTGCGTGCGCGGCGCGTCGAACGCCAGGTCGACCAGCACCGTGGACCGCGCCGGGTCGGTGACGTAGTCCGCGGTCAGCCGCCATCCCGCGCCGTCGAAGACCTGCCGGAAGCGCAGGCCGCCGAGCTGCTCCGTGCGTACCCGCGCGGTCTCCACGCCGTGCCGGCCGGTCACCGTGAAGGCCAGCGCGCGGGCGCTCGGCCCGCCGATCGTCGGGTAGAAGATCTCGCCGAGCCCGCCCTCCCGCTGCACGGTCGCCCACACCGGGCTCTCCCGCGTCCGCGACGTCACCAGCCCCGACTTGTCCGCCGGCAGGTACTGCTCATCGACGCCGGGCGCACCGGGCGCCGCCGGCCCCGGCGCGACCCCGATCGTGGCCACCATCAGCACGGGCAGCAGCGGTGTCATGTGGACCTCCTCGGGTCCGGTCTACCGCGCCCCTCCCTTGATCGCATCCCTACGCCGGGAACCCGTTCGCCCCGGTGCACACCGGCGCTCCGGTCCCGGGCCTACGGCCTTTCCGGCCGCTGGAGCGGGCACGTCAACGGCCTCACGGCCACCGCCGCACTCCTCGCCGCCGACCCTCTTCGAGGTCGTCGAGATCTTCTGGCCGGCGCCCCCGCGTCCGGCGCGTAGCGAACCGTCACGGGTTGTCGCCTGCGGCGCCGGGGGCGGGGCGGCGCCGCAGGTGTCCGGAGATGTGCAGGGTGACGCGGTGGTCGCGGTCGTCCAGCCGGATGAGGACGACGTCGCGGCCGTCGGGGTGCTGGGCGGGGCGGGGATCGCGGGTGCGCGTGTCGCCGTCGGGGGTCACGAGTCCACCACGTCCTCGGCCTTGGCGCAGGCGGCGTCGCCGAGTTCGAGCGCGGTCGCCAGCTTGTCGTCGTCGTCGCCGCGGAGCGCGTCGAAGATCTCCTGGGCCCGGCGCATGCAGGGCATGAGCACGTCGCGTTGCTCGGTGACGTCGGACAGCTCGTCCTCGGCCGCGGCGCGTGCGGCCTCCATGTCCTTGACGCGCCGCTCCGCCTCGGCGGCCTGTGCGTCGCGCTCCTGGAGCTGGGCGCGGGTGTCGCTGACGGTGCCGCGCTCGTTGACGTAGAGGCCGAAGCCGGCGCCGGCGAGCACGAGCAGCAGGAAGCAGGCGACCGCGAGCAGCAGCGTGGTGATGCCCATCGGCGAGTCCGCGGGCGGCAGGCCGAACGGCGGCGGCCCGGAGGTCGGGGACAGGCCGAGCGGCGGCGGCGCCGAGGTCGGCGGCGGGACCGGGGCCGGCTGCGGATAGGCGGGCGCGGGGCCGGCCTGAGGCGGGTACGGGTTGCCCTCCGGTCCGTACGACGGGTACGACATGGTTCTCCTGTTCTCGGTCAGCGGACGCGACCCCTCAGGTGACTCGCTGCCTTCGGCTCGTCATGCAGCGTATTCACCTCGGTGACCGCGCGGTGATGGTCGTTCGACCACCATCGGGACCGACGATCCGCGCGCGCGGGGATACCATGGCCCCCGTGCCGGGCGCGGTGGAGAAGAGACTTCTCGATCAGGGACTGCGATACGCGCTCGGGCTGCGCATCGTCGTGACAGGACTGTCCAGTTCGGTCGCTCTCGCGCTCGCGGCGATGCCCGACCGGGCGGTGGCGGCCGTCGTGATCACCGCGTTCAACGCGTGGAGTCTGCTCTACGCCGTCGTCATGGTGCGCGGGTCCGGGCGCGCCCGTCAATGGCTGCCGCTCGTGGACGTCGCGGCCGTGTGCGCGATCTGCCTGAGCATGACCTGGACCGTCACGCCGGACCCGCGCGGCGGCGCCACCTGGGTGCTCATCGCGCTGAACATGGCCGTCGTCACCTACCCGTGGCAGGTCGGCGGGCGGGCGCTGGCCGCGGCCACGCTGACCATCATCGGGTTCTACTACCTGGGCGCGACGCTGGCGGACCCGGGCGGCTGGCTCGCCGACCGGACGCTCGGGCCGTGGACCGCGGCGGAGGCGGCGCTGTCCTGGGGGCTGTACCGGTTCGTGCGGCGCGGCGCCCGCGCCTCCGACCGGCTGATCGCGCGCGGCGCGCAGTTGCGCCGGGCGGCGGAGATCGCGGCCGCGCGCCGGGCCGGCGAGCGAGAATACCTGGCGGCGCTGCACGACACCGCGGCCGCGACGCTGCTGATGGTCGGCGGCGGCGTCGCCGGCCGCGCCGAGCCGTGGCTGTCCGAGCAGGCCCGGCGCGACCTGCGCGAGCTCGGCCGGTCCGGCGACGCGGCGGACGGCGAGACCGATCTGGTCCCGATGCTGCGCGAGGCGGCCCGGCACACGCCGCTGCGCATCACCTGGCGTACCCCCGAGAGCCTGTTCCTGCCGGCCGCGGACGCGGTGTCGGTCAGCCGGGGCGTCCGGGAGGCGCTCGCCAACGTGACCCGGCACGCCGGCACCGACCGTGCCGAGATCCGGGTCCGCCAGGACGACGCGCGGGTGACGGTGGAGGTGGCCGACGCCGGCCGCGGGTTCGACCCGTCCCGGATCGCCGACGACCGGTACGGCGTGACCCGCTCGCTGGTGGAGCGCATGATCCGCATCGGCGGCCGGGCCCGGATCGACAGCGCGCCCGGCACCGGCACCACCGTCACGCTGACCTGCCCGCGCGCGCTGCCGGACGTCACCGGCGACCGCGAGGTGATCAGCGCGTCGTTCCAGCGCGGCCTGCGCTGGGCGGTGATCAGTATCAGCCTGGCGATCCTGCTGCTGCTCGACCTGCCCCGGCTGCTGGCCAGCGGCGCCGCGTACACCGCGCTCTGGCCGCAGGTGGCCACCTGGTGCGGCCTGGTCGCGGTGACGCTGACCGTGGCGGTCGCCACCTGGCGGGACCGCCCGCTCGGCCGGTGGCGGTGGCCGCTGGTCGCGCTGGTCCTCGCGCTGTCCGTGCTGGCGACCGCCGCCGTCCGCCCGGAGTACCTGCTGGGCGCCGCGCACTGGTCCGAGGGCGACGCCGGCTGGCCGGTCGTGCTGCTGCTGATGGAGGGCCGGATCGCCGTCCTGGTCGCGGTGCTGGCCGGCCAGTACCTGATCACATTCGGCCAGGCCGCCATCGCCGGGGAGGCCGCGCTCAGCGTGGCCGGCGCGATCAGCGCCACCTGGGCGGTGCTCTCCTACCAGCTCGCCACCGCGATGATCGCGGCCGTGCTGCGCGGCCTGGCCGCCACGTCCGCGCGCGAGCTGCACGCGGCCGAGCGGCTGCGCACCGCGGAGGAGGTGGCCCGGCACCTGCACGCGGACCGGACCGGGCGGATCGCGGCGCTGGCGGCCACGGCCGTGCCGCTGCTGGAGGGTCTGGCGTCCGGCGCGCTCGATCCGGGCGACGAGTCCGTCCGGCGCGCGTGCGCGGCCGAGGCCGCCCGGATGCGGCGGCTCATCGCGGACGACGCCACCCACGCGGACGCACTCGCCCACGAACTGCGCGCCTGCATCGAGCAGGCCGAGCGGGACGGGGTCACGGTCACGTTCGCGGAGCAGGGCGCCCGCCCGGAGCTGCCGCCGCGGGTGCGCCGCCGGCTGGTGGAGCCGGCCATCGCCGCGCTCGCCACCGCGCGCGGCCGGGCCCGGCTCACGGTCAGCGGCACCCGGGAGACCGTGACGGTCAGCGTCGTCGCCGCCTGCGAGCCTCCGCCGCCGGCACCGGACGGCGACGGGGTCCGGCGGTCCGTGCTGGCGGACGGCGACCGCCTCTGGATCCAAGCAGCCTGGCAGGGAGAAGCATGATCACTGCGGTCGTGGTGGACGATCATCCGGTCGTCATCGCCGGCGTACGGTCCTGGTGCGCGCTCGCCGGTCCGCCGATCGACGTGGTGGCCGCCGGTCCCACGGTCGCGGTCGCCTGGACGGAGCCGGGCGACCGGGCCGACGTGGTGGTCCTCGATCTGCAGCTCGACGCCACCGGCCCCGCGTACGGCGATCTCAAGCGGCTGGTGGACGCGGGCCGCCAGGTCGTGGTCTACAGCATGCGCGCCGACCGGGAGACCGCGCTGACCGCGCTCGACATCGGCGCGTTCACCTACCTGACCAAGGCGGAGGGCGAGGAGCACCTGGTCGCGGCGATCACGGCGGCGGCGGCGAACGCGCCGTACACGCCGCCGACGCTGTCCGGCGCGTTCGGCACGGACGAGCGCCCGCACCGGCCGCGGCTGTCGCCGCGCGAGCATCAGATCCTGATCGAGTGGTTCCACTCCGAGTCCAAGGAGATGGTCGCCCGCCGCCTGGACGTCACGGTCCACCGGGTCAACTCCTGCCTGGAGCGGGTACGCGTGAAGTACGCCAACGTGGGCCGGGAGGCGCCGACGAAGGCCGCCCTGGTCGCCCGCGCGCTCCAGGACGGCCTGATCACCACGGACGAGCTGTGAGCCGTCAGTAGACGAAGCGGGACACCGAGGCCTGCAGCTCGTTCGACATCCGGGAGAGCTCGGCGGCGGAGCGCTGCGCGTCCGCCACCGACTCCGCGGTGGTCCGCGCGTTCTCCGCGACGCTGTCGATGCTGGCGCTGATCTGGCCGGTGGCGTTGGCGGCCTCGGTGACGTTGCGGTTCATCTCGGCGGTGGTGGCGGATTGTTCTTCGACGGCGGAGGCGATGGTGGTGGTGTAGTCGTTGATGCGGCCGATGACTTCGGCGATCTCCTGGATGGCGGTGACGGCCTGGTTGCTGTCGGCCTGGATGGCCTCGACGCGGCGGGAGATGTCCTCGGTGGCGCGGGCGGTCTCCTGGGCGAGGTCTTTGACCTCGGTGGCGACGACGGCGAAGCCTTTGCCGGCCTCGCCGGCGCGGGCGGCTTCGATGGTGGCGTTGAGGGCGAGCAGGTTGGTCTGTTCGGCGATGGCGGTGATGACCTTGATGACGTCGCCGATCTGGCGGGAGGACTCGCCGAGCGTGGCGATGGTCTGGTTGGTCGACTCGGCCACGGCCACGGCCTGACCCGCGACCTCCGCGGCCGCGCCGGCGCTCTGCGCGATCTCACCGATCGCGGCGCCCATCTCCTCCGAGCCGGCCGCGACCGTGGTCACGCCCTGCGACACCTCCTCCGACGCGGCGGACACCAGGCGGGCCTGGGTGGAGGCCTCCTCCGCGTTCTTGGCGATCTGGTTCGCGATCGCCGAGGTCTCCTCCGCGGCAGCGGCGAGGCCGTGCGCGGCGCCGCCGACCGAGCCGATGACCTCGCGCAGCTGGGCCTGTGCGCGGGTGAGCATCCCCGCCATCCGGCCGACCTCGTCCCGGCTGGTCACGTCCGCCACGACCGTGAGGTCGCCGCGTTCCATCGCCTCCAGCGACGCCTGCACGTGGGCGAGCGGCCGGACGATCAGCCGGGCGACGTACAGCGCGAGCGCGATCGCCACGATCAGCCCGATCAGCAGCACGATGACGACCAGCCGCTGCGCCGTGGCGGCCACCGCGGAGTTGTCGTCCGCCTGCTTCCTGGCCTTCTCCGACTGGGCCGCGTTCTCCGCGTCCATCGCGTCCGCGGCGTCCGAGATCAGCGGCAGCACGTTGTCGCGGTACTCGGTGGCGAACCCGGCCGTGTCGCCGCGGTCGGCCAGCGGGATCAGCGTGTTCTGCGAGGCGTCCAGGAACCGCTGGAAGTTGTCGACGAACGCGTCGATCTGCGCCGGGTCCGCCGCGTACGGCCGGTACGCCTCGATGCCGTCGGTCACCCGGGTCACCCGCTCGTCGATCTCCTGCTTGAGGTCGGCGCGGGTCGCGGTGGACGCCACGCCGTACTCCAGCACCCGGCCGCGGATGCCCTGGAACGGCTGGTAGATCGCGGCCAGTTGGACCAGCGGGTCGACGCTGTCGGTGTACAGCGCCCGGCTCTCCCGGTCCAGCGCCTGGATCCGCGTGAAACCGGTGTAGGCGATGGCCACCGCGGCCAGCGCCATCGCCACGACGATCGACAGGATCTTCGTGTTGACCCGCAGGTCGGCGAACCAGTTCCCGCTCTTGCCTGCCGGCATGGTCGTTCCCCTCACGTCACTGAGCCTGCCGAATCCCCATCGTCCGGCGGACGGCCCGGTTGAGGGATTTCCGCGCGGTGGCGGGCCTGGCGGGCGGCGAGGGGCCGCGGAGGCGGTCCGGGCGGTCGCGCCGCGGGTGTTCGACGCGATCGACGCGCACCCGTGGGCCGCCGCCCGGCTCGCCCGGGAACCGTGGCGGCCGGCGACGCCGCTGGTCTTCGAGGGCACCGGCGGTCCGGCGCCCGCGCGCAGGTCGCGGCGGGACTTCCCGGGCACGACGGCCGGGCGCGGTTCCTGGCCGGCATCGACGCCCGCCGGTGGCGCCACGGCCCGCGGGCGGCGATGGTCACCGTCCGCGGGCCGTGGCGGCGCACGTCAGTGCAGGCGGACCGTGACGGCGGTACGGCCGTGGTCCACGGTGACCCGGCGGCCGGCCGCGGAGACGACCCGGGCGAACCGGCCCCGCACGTGGCGGGCGCGCAGCACGGTCAGCTCGATCGGGCGGCGGCCGGCGGCGGAGCGGTCGTCGACGGTGAGGACGCCGCCGAGGTCGGCCTCGTCGTCCACCGTGACGATCGCGCCGCGGCCGGCGCGCGCCGGCACGGTGAGCGTGCCGCCGCGCTGGACGAACTCGCCGCGCACCCGCAGCGCGCCCGCCACCCGCAGCTCGCCGCCGGTCACGGTCACGTCGCCGCGGCCGAGCGCGGACGCGGCAGCGGCGATCAGCGCGCCGGCCCGCAGGTGCGTACCGCCGCGGTAGTCGTTGTCGCCGGTCAGCGTGAGCGCGCCGGTGCCGGACTTGACCAGGCCACCCCGGCCGCCGATGTCGTTGCGCCAGGCGTCCGCCGCGGCGAAGCCGCCGGCCGCCGCGTCCATGACCACCTCCACGGTACGGTCGAACGCGCCGTAGCCGTCCGCCGCCGCGAACAGGTTGAGCCGTCCCCAGAGCTCCGGGCCGTCCAGCAGCGGGTGGCCGGACTCGATCGCGGTGGTGCGCAGGACCTCGCGGCGCTGCTCCGCGGTCAGGTACGGCAGGCGCGTCTCCAGGAGCACCTCCGCGCCGGCGGGCACCACCATCGGCACGCCACGCACGCCGGTCCGGGGCAGGTCGTAGGTCAGCTTCGGCAGCGCGATCCGCGCGTTGGCGGCCCGGTCCGCGTACGGGTCGGTGGCGGTGGTGCCGCCGTGCGCGTACCCGTGCAGGTCCGCGCCGACGCGGGCGGTGAGGTAGGCGCGGGCCTGCTCGCGGGCCTGGGCCTTGAGCGCGGCGTTCGCCGGGTCGCCGAGGATGGCCGCGGCGAGCGCGGTGGCGAGGACGCGACCGCCGATCACGTCGAGCGGCGAGTGCATGCCGGAGACGATGCGGGTGTCGGCCAGGTCCAGCGCCGCGGTCACCAGTTCCTGGAAGCGCTCCGGGATCGCGTACGCGTAGGCGAGCGCGGCCAGGTGGAACGCGTTGGCGTGGCCGCTGGGCATGCCGCCGTCGTCGGCCGGCGTGGTGCTGCGCTGCCGGAGCAGCTGGGCGGCGACCGTGACCGGCGAGTCGTACACCGGGTAGCCCAGCTCGTCGACCTTGCCGGTGTCCACGACCTGGCCGGACTCGGTCATTCGCCACGGGCGCGGGTACTGGTAGGCCGTCTTGCTCGGGTTGCCGGAGGAGAACGGGCCGCGCAGCGTGTTGACCAGCGTGACCACCTGGCCGAGGGCGGAGGACGGCGAGCCGGCGCCGAGCGCCGCACCGGCCGGCGCGCCCGCCGGGACCGCGTCGTCGATCTTGGTGGGCGGCGTGCCGTCCGGCGCGGACGTGATGCCGGTGACCGCGAGCGCGCCCTCCCGGTAGATCGGCGCGAGCGGGCCGAGGCCGGCGGTCGCGGCGTAGCTCTGGTGCTGCCGGTCCTGGATGAACGCGCGCGCGGCCTGCTCCGGCGTGCGAGCTCGGGTGATCTTGACGACGTGGCGCATGTTGGCGCGCTGCACCGCGTGGTCCAGCACCGTGCCGGTGTTCCAGGCGGTGCCGGTGCGCCACACCCGCTGCATGCCGGAGAGGATGCGCACCGCGGCGTTACCCGTCACGGTGAGGTCGGCGGCCACGTTGGTCCGGTAGGTGGCGATGAACGGCTCGACGCCGGGCAGCGTGGCGGCGGCCGAGGCCGGGGAGCCGGTCAGCAGACTCGCCGCGGTCGGCCCGGCGACGAGTCCGGCCGAGGTGACGGCGGTGGCGCGCAGCACCGCGCGACGGCTCACGTTCATGGGGTTTCTCCTGCTGAATGGCGATTCAGGTCGCCGTCATGCTGGTGCGGGCGGGCGTCCGGCGCGCGAACGCGATCTTGTCGCACCGTGAACTGTGGCCGCACCGCTGCTCAGCGCGGCGGCTCCGGCGCGGTCCCCACCGGCAGGAACAGGCTCACCGTGGTGCCGTGGCCCACCTCGGACTCCACGGTCACCCGGCCGCCGTGCGCGCGCACGATGGCCTGGACGATCGCCAGGCCCAGGCCCGAGCCGCCGTACTCGCGGCTGCGGCTGGCCTCGGCGCGCCAGAAGCGGTCGAACAGCCGGGGCAGGTCGGCCGCGGGGATGCCGGAGCCGTCGTCGGCGACGTCCACCCGCAGGTCGTCGCCGTCGCGGCGGAGCGTGAGCCGTACCCGGGTGCCGGGCGGGTTGTGCTGGACCGCGTTGCCGACCAGGTTGCGCAGCACCTGTTGCAGGCGGGCCGCGTCGCCGCTGACCGGGGGCCGGTCCGGCGGTGCCGCCAGCGCGATGTCCAGCCCGGGGTGGATCACCTGGGCGTCCTCGACCACGCTTCCGGCCAGCGCGGCCACGTCCAGCGGGCGGCTGTCCAGCGGCCGGCCGGTGTCCAGCCGGGCCAGCAGCCCCAGCTCGTCGACCAGCAGCCGGATCCGGCCCACCTCGTCCTCGATCCGGGCCACGGCCTGCTCGACGTCGTCGCCGCTGAGCCCGCCCTGCCGGTACAGCTCCAGCCAGCCGGAGACGGTGGCGAGCGGAGTACGCAGCTCGTGCGAGGCGTCCGCGGCGAACGTGCGCGCCCGGTCCTCCGCGCGCGCCTGCGCGTCGAAGGCCCGGTTCACGGCCGCGGCCAGCACGTCGGTCTCGGTGCCGTGGTCCGAGACCGGCAGCCGCTCGTCGCGGGACCCGTTCGCGATCGCGTCCGCGGCCTGCGCCATCTCGGCCAGCGGGCGCAGGCCGATGTGCAACACCACCATGGTCAGCGCCATCAGCACCACCACGGCGACCAGCGCGATCGCCGCCATGCTGCCGGCGAACCCGGCGATGGTCGCGCGGTCGACGCTCGCGTCGTTGACCAGGATCAGGTGCGCGACCTCGTCCGCGTTCCGGTCGGCGTGGACGATCCGCATGCCGGGCGTGTCGACCAGCACGGCCACGGCCGCGTCCTCGGTCACCAGGATGTCCCCGGGCGCGCCGGCGCCGGCGAGCCGGGCCAGTTCGTACTCCCGCCCGGCGCTGGTGCCGATCGCGAACAGGATGCGGCCGCCGCCGTCCAGGCCCATGATGCCGAGCGGCGGGCCGAGCATGGTCTCGAACTGGTCCGCGTTCACCGTCTGCGGGCCGGACTCGACCAGCGTGGCGATCCGCCGTTCGTCGTCGCGCAGCTTGGCCACGGACCGCTCGAAGAGGTAGTCGTTGACCAGCACCGCAGTGATCACGGCGCTGACGCCGAGCGCGGCCACGAACAGCATCAGGAAGCCCGCGAGCAGCCGGCCGCGGATGCCGGCCCGCCAGCGGCGGCTCATCGCGCGTGCCGGAGTGAGTAGCCGACGCCGCGTACCGTGTGGATCAGCGGTTCGTGCCCGTCGTCGACCTTGCGGCGCAGGTTGGAGATGAACCGCTCCACCACGACCGAGTCGCCGCCGAAGTCGTACTGCCAGACCGCCTCGAGGATCTGCGCCTTGGACAGCACCTGCCCCGGGTGCGTGATGAGCAGGTGCAGCAGCTTGAACTCGGTCGGCGACAGGTGCACCGGGCGGTCGCCGCGGCGCACCTCGTGACGCTGCGGGTCCAGCGAGAGGTCGTGGAAGGTCAGGGCGGCACCGGCCGGCACCGCCGTGCCGCGCGAGCGGCGCAGCAGCGCCTCGATCCGCGCCCCGATCTCCACCACGCTGAACGGCTTGACCACGTAGTCGTCGCCGCCCAGCTGCAGGCCGCGCACCCGGTCCTCGACCGCGTCCCGCGCGGTGAGGAACAGCACCGGCACCCCGATCGACCGCGACCGCAGCAGCGTGAGCACGTCGAAGCCGGTGCCGCCGGGCAGCATCACGTCGAGCACGATGACGTCGGGCAGGCCGGCCGCCACCCGCTCCAGTGCCTGCGGGATGTCGGCCGCGGTGTCCACGTCGTAGCCGGCGAACCGCAGCGCGGAGGTCAGCAGACCGCGGATGCCCGGGTCGTCGTCGACCACGAGCACGCGGTCCCGGTCACCGGTGTCAGCCATTCGCCGTCCTCCGTCTGCGTCCGCGTGGTCCCGCTCAGCCTCGCCGCCCACCTTGACGGCCGGCCCTCACCGATCTTGACGGTTCCTTGACGGTCACCTGCCCGGGGGTCAGGAACCGGTGGCGTCACCGCGCCCTCCTTGCCCCGCGGCGAACGTGGCGATTCACCGTTCCCTGAATACAGCGGCGACCTGCTCGGGCTGGTCCTGGCCGTGGACCCGGCGGCCTGCCCGGACGCCGGCGCGGAGGGCTGCTGCTGATGACGACGCTGCCGCTGGCCCCGCGCCGTGCCACGCTCACCCGCCGCATCCGGCTGCTGGTCGCGGCCACCATCGGCTACAACGTCGCCGAGGCCGTGATCGCGATCGGCGCGGGCTATGCGGCCGGGTCCACCGCGCTGATCGGCTTCGGCCTCGACTCGGTCATCGAGGTCTCCTCCGCCGCCGCGGTCGCCTGGCAGTTCGCCGGCCGCGACCCGCGGGCCCGGGAGCGGACGGCGCTGCGCGTCATCGCGGTCTCGTTCTTCGCGCTCGCGGCGTACGTCACCGTCGAGTCGGCCCGCGCGCTGCTCGGTGGCGCCGAGGCCGCGCACTCCACGGCCGGCCTGCTGCTCGCCGCGGCGTCGCTGGTGGTCATGCCGGGCCTGTCGTACGCGCAGCGCCGCGCCGGCCGCGAACTCGGCTCGCGCAGCGCGGTCGCCGACTCCAGGCAGACGCTGCTGTGCACGTACCTGTCCGCGGTCCTGCTCGCCGGTCTCGCGCTGAACAGCCTTCTCGGCTGGTCCTGGGCCGACCCGGTCGCCGCGCTGGTGATCGCGGCGGTCGCGGTCAAGGAGGGACGCGACGCCTGGCGCGGCGACGCCTGCTGCGCCGACGGGCACTGCGCGCCGGTCAGGTGATGATCGCGCGGGCGACCGGCCAGGCGCCGTCCGACCAGTTGCAGAGGACGGTCCAGGTGGTGGCCGTCGCCGGGTCGTGGACGGACCGGAATGACACGCCCGCGTCCTGGCCCTCCAGCTGGATCCGCCCGTCCGGGCGCAGCCAGAAACCGAGTCCGTACCCGAAGTCGCCGTCGGCCCGGGCGGTGTGCGGGCGGACCAGCTCGGCGACGGACGCCGGTGAGACCAGGACGCCGCCGAACAGCGCGCGCCAGAACGTGCTGATGTCCGCCGCCGTGCTGTACGCGCCGCCGTCCCCGTTGCCGCGCACCGGCAGGTGCAGCACGTTGCTGCGCGGGCCGTCCCGGTACAGGTAGCCGACCGCCGTGTTCGACGGCAGTTCGTCCGAGCGGAGGTACGCGGTGCCGGCCATCCCCGCCGGGCGGAACACGCGCGCGTCGATCAGGTCGTGGAACGGCACGCCGCTCGCGCGCTCCAGGATGAGCGCCAGCACCACGTATCCGCCGTTGCAGTACCGGAACCGCTCCCCCGCTCCGAACACGGTCGGGAGGCCGTCCAGCATGGGCAGGAACGCGTCGGTACGGTCCAGCCGGTGCACCGGCTCGCTCAGCACGTGCGCCGTGACGTCGTCGTTCTCGTTCTCGTACTCGTCGAGGTAGTCGCCGATGCCGGACCGGTGCGCCAGCAGGTGTTCCACCGTCACGTCGGCCGCGATCAGCGGCAGGTCCGCGCCCAGCAGCGACCGGGCCGTGGTGTCCCGCCGCAGCTCGCCGGACTCGATCAGGCTCAGCGCCGCGACCGCCACGAATCCCTTGGAGCCGCTGGCGATCGCGAAGCGGGTGTCCACCCGGTTCGGCCGCTCGTCCGCGCGGTTCGCCAGGCCGTAGGCCCGCCGCAGCGACGGCTCACCGGCCCGGTCCACCGAGACCACGCCGCTGAACTCCGCCGGCACCACCAGGTCGTCCACGTCACGCAGCGTACAAATGCGGACGCGGTGGCGCACCGCGTTTTCCGCCGGCGGCGGCCCGCCCCCCGGGGGGTACGGGAGCGGGCCGCGATCACATCAGGCCGGTTCGATCCAGATGTTGCGGTAGCGCACGTTCGCGCCGGGGTCGCCGTGGTCCTGGAGGCGGATCGGCAGCGCGGCCGGGCTCTCCGCGGCGCCGGCGCCGGTCGGGCCGTCGATGGCGACGTTGTTGTGCACGGTGACGCCGTTCCACACCACGGTGACGCGGGCGTTCTCCGTCTTCGTGGTGCCGTTCCAGCGGGCCGCGCGGAACGTGATGTCGTAGGACTGCCACGTCTCCGGCGCGGTGGCGGCGTTGGCGGTGGGCACCGCCTTCTGGTAGATGGCCGCGCAGTCGTCGTTGGCCGGCGACGCCTTCCCGTACGAGTCGAGCACCTGCACCTCGTACCGGTCCTGCAGATAGACGCCGCTGTTAGCGCGGGCCTGCCCGGTCACGGTGGCGGGCAGGTTCGGCAGCCAGAACTCGACGTGCAGCGTGAAGTCGCCGAACGTCTGCTTGGTCCGGATGTCGCCGCCGAGCACCTCGGCCGAGCCGCCGGAGACCGGCCAGGTGACCGCGCTGCCGTCGGCGTTGCGGAACGCGTTCAGGCTCCCGCCGTCGAAGAGCGTGATCCGGCTCGGGCCGTTGTGCGTCCAGCGCTGCTGTGCCACGTTCGCCCAGGTCCACAGCTGCACCGGGGTGCCGTCCGCGCTCGACCCGCCGGCCGCGTCGAGCACCTTGCCGGACTGCGGGTTGACCAGCGCACCGTCGGCCCGGGCCTGCCACACCTGCGCGGCGCTGTTGTTGCAGGTGTAGAGCTGCACCCGGGTGCCGTCGGCGGTGCCGGAGTTGTCCACGTCCAGGCACTTGCCGAGCGCGCGCAGCGTGTCACCCTCCCGCGTCCAGCTCTGCGCGGTCGAGTTGTTGCAGGTGTGCAGCTGGACCTTGGCACCGTCCGCGATGTTCGCGTTCTCCACGTCAAGGCACTTGCCGCCGATCCCGGTGATCGTCCCGGTCCGGTTGCCGGGCGCGGCCGTGCCGCCGACGGTGAGGCTGTCCAGGTTGACGTGCCCGGAGTCGCCGGTGTCGACCCGGTAGGAGACCGCGTTGGCGCCCGCGCGCAACGTCACGGAGTCGGCCAGCGTCGCCCAGGTGTCCCAGTTCGCGGTGCTGGGCAGGCTGACCTGTTTCACCCGCGCCCCGTTGACGTACAGGCTGAGGGTCTTGGTCATCTGGGAGGGGTTGGGCCCGTTGCTGTAGCGCAGCGAGATCGGGTAGGCGCCCGCGGACGGCACGTTCACCGTGAACGTGGTCGCCGAGCCGGCCGCGCCGTGCCCCGCCGAGAAGCCGCTGCCGGTGTAGCCGGGGTGGTCGGTCGCGACGGCGGTGCTGCCGGTGAGCCCGGACCACTCCGCCTCCACCACGGAGGACTTGAGCGTGCTGCCGTCGGCCAGGCTGTTCAGCGTGTACCAGGCCTCGGTGCTCCACAGCGACTGGTTGGCGGTGGAGGTGAACGGGCGCGGCGAGCGCACGTGCACGACCCGGCCGGGCTTGAGGCCGGCCAGCTTGAGCGTGACCTTCAGGCGGTCGGCCGAGAGCGTGGCGGAGGCGACGGTGAGCGACTCCTCGTCGACCTTCGGGCCGCCGTAGTCCGGCGTCGGGACGTACCGCCACTGCTTGGCCCGGTAGCGGGAGGCCAGTTGCGCGGCGGTGGCGTCCGAGACCGGCTGGGTGTACTCCAGCTCGAAGCCGTCCGGGATCGCCCGCATCGCCTTGATGTCGAAGACGCTCGCGCCGTTCGGCGTCAGCTTCTGCAGGCCGTAGGTGAGCTTGCCCTCCTGGCCCCAGTTGCCGCCGGCGCCGAGCCCGCCGGCGTAGATCGCGCCGTCCGGCCCCTGGCTGATCCGCAGCACGCCCATCTCCAGGCCCTGGGTCAGGCGGAAGACCGCGCCCTGGTACTGACCGCCGACCTTCTCCAGGTAGGCGCGCTGCACGCCGCCGTAGGTGACGTCACCGAAGAGCAGCTGTCCCGCGTACGGCCCGGAGTTGAGCATCAGCGGCGTGCTCGGCGAGTTCGCGATCTCGTTCTGCGGCAGCCACAGCACCGGCTGGGTGACCGGCTGAAGGTCGAACGGCCCGTCCGGGTTGGTGTAGTGGCCGAAGAACCGGTCCTGCTTGACCTGCACCAGCTTCGACGACGGCAGCCAGCCGCCCTGGTTGTCCAGCACGAAGATGTCGCCCTCCGGGCCGAAGTTCAACCCGTTGGGGGTACGCAGCCCGCCCGCGATGTACTGCACCGCGCCGGTGGATCTATTGATCTTGAGCGTGGTGCCGCGGTTCGGCGAGCCCTGCGGGTCGGTGGTCGCGCCGCCCAGGTTGATCGAGACGGACAGGTTCAGGTAGAAGAACCCGTCCTGGTAGAGCAGACCGAACGCGAACTCGTGGAAGTTGCCGTCGAACGGCCAGGTGGCGACGCGCCGGTACTGGTCGATCGCGCCGTCGCCGTTGGTGTCGTTGAGCTCGGTCAGCTCGTGCTTCTGCGACACGTAGATCTTACCGTCGACGATCTTCAAGCCCATCGGCTCGCGCAGCCCGGTGGCGATCCTCCGGTAGGTGACCTGGCTCGGCGAGGTGTTCCCTGTGACGCCGCTGAGCACGTAGACCTCGCCGGCCGTGGTGTCGCTGCCGCCCCAGGTGGCGATGGCCAGGCGCCCGTCCGGGTACCAGTCCATCGCGCTCACCTGCGGGTTGAAGCCGGCCGGCCGCAGGTTGGTGAGCGTGTAGCCGGGGTGCACGCCGGTCAGCGGCAGGCCGTCGCCCGGGCTGTCCCCGGTGCTCTCGCACTCCTTGCGGCCCGGCGCGGTCACCCGCACCACGCCCGCGTCCGTGCTCAGCGCGCTCTCCGGGACGACCGTGAACGCGCCCGCGCCCGGCGGGCGCCACTCCAGCGTCAGCTGCTGGCCGCCGTCGCGCTCGAAGTAGTCGAGGTGCAGCGCGTGATAGCCGGTGGACAGCGTGATCGTGCCCTCCACCGGGGTCGGGCCGTGCGCGCCGTCGTTGTTGATCACGGTCGTGCCGTCGATCAGCAGCCGCGAGCCGTCGTCGCTGGTCAGGCGGAAGGCGTAGGCGCCCGCGGCGGTGACGTTGACGTTGCCGGTCACCTCGGACTGGAAGCGGTCCTCCAGTCCGAAGTCGGCGGCGGTGGTCCAGTTGATCGTCGGCAGTCGCTTGTCGACGTTCGGGGTCTGACCGGGCTTGAGCGTGCAGATCGAGTCGCGCGCGGTCTGCAGGTCGAACGTGCGGAGCGTGACGCCGGGCTCCTGCGGGGGAACGGCGGCAGCGGCGGCGGGGAGCGCGGGCAACAGGCCCGCGAGCGTGGTGACGGCGAGGAGCACGAGCGGTGTCTTCTTCATCGGACCGTCCAGACGTCGACAGAAATCGATGCCCGAGACGCTAGGACGCTTTTGCTCGCTCGTCCAGAACTTTCACACGATTATTTAAAAGTTTGTTTCCAGTATTGACTCGCCGATTGAGTCAGTTGACTTAAACCGGCGTGATCGGTTGGCTTGACGAACCCGGAGATCCGACGCGAAAGGCCACGAATGACCCGCGATGATCTCGGTTTCGACCCCGACGCGCTGCGTGCCAGGTACCGGCGCGAGCGCGATCGCCGGCTGCGGCCGGAGGGTGCCGGGCAGTATCGGCGGGCGGCCGGCGAGTTCGGCTACTACGCCACCGACCCGTACACCCCGCGCGCCGACCGGGCCGCGGTGCACGACCGGGTGGACGCGGTGATCGTGGGCGCCGGGTTCGGCGGGCTGCTGACCGGCGCGGAACTGCGCCGGGCCGGCCTCGCCGGCATCCGCCTGATCGACGAGGCCGGCGACGTCGGCGGCACCTGGTACTGGAACCGCTACCCCGGCATCCACTGCGACATCGAATCGTCGATCTACCTGCCGCTGCTGGAGGAGGTCGGTACCGTACCGGCCTGGCGCTACTCCCCCGGCGAGGAGATCCGCCGCCACGCGATCGCGCTCGCCGAGCACGCCGGCCTCTACCGCGACACGCTGTTCCACACCCGCGTCACCGAGCTGCGCTGGGACGCCGAGGCGGCGCAGTGGCAGGTGCGCACGGACCGCGGCGACGACTTCCGGGCCCGGTACGTGGTCGTCTCACCGGGCACGCTGACGCAGCCGAAGCTGCCGGGCATCCCCGGCATCGAGACCTTCCGCGGGCACACGTTCCACACCAGCCGCTGGGACTACGCCTACACCGGCGGCGACGCGAACGGCGGTCTGCGCGAGCTCGCCGGCAAGCGGGTCGGGGTGGTCGGCACCGGCGCGACCGGCATCCAGGTCATCCCGCACCTCGGCCGGGACGCGGGGCAGCTCTACGTCTTCCAGCGCACGCCGTCCTCGGTGGACGTGCGCGACAACCGGCCGCTGCCGCCGGACTGGACCGCGGGGCTGAAGCCGGGCTGGCAGCGCGAGCGGATGGACAACTTCCTCACCATCGTCAGCGGCGGGCACACCGACACCGACCTCGTCGGTGACGGCTGGACCGGCACCGGCCACCTGCAAACCACCTACCTGACCGGTACGCGGGCCGCCATGACGGACGAGGAACTCGAACTGGCGGACTTCGTGAAGATGAACGCGATCCGCGCCCGGATCGAGGAGGTGGTCAGCGATCCGGTGGTCGCGGAGAAGCTCAAGCCCTGGTACCGGTACATGTGCAAGCGGCCGGGGTTCAGCGACACCTACCTGCCCACGTTCAACCGGCCCAACGTCACGCTGGTCGACACCGCGGACACCGGCGGGATCACCCGGATGACCGGGAACGCGGTCGTGGTCGGCGACACCGAGTTCGAGGTGGACTGCGTCATCTTCGCCACCGGCTTCGAGACCGGCGTCTCCGGCGTCGTCTCCGGCACCCTGCCGGTCCTCGGCCGCGACGGCGTACCGCTGCTGCGGGCCTGGGCGCGGGGACCGCGCACGCTGCACGGCTTCTACAGCCACGGCTATCCGAACCTGTTCCACCTGGGCGCGCTGCAGAACGCGAACTCCGTCAACTTCGTGCATCTGCTGCACGAGCAGGCGATCCACATCGGCGCGGTGGTCGCCGAGGCCGGCCGGCGCGGCGCGCGCCGGATCGAGCCGGCCGCGGAGGCGGAGGCGGCCTGGGTGGCCACCATCCGCCGGGTCGCGCCGGACACGGTCGCGTTCCAGGCCGCGTGCACGCCCGGGTACTACAACAACGAGGGCCGGCCGCGGCCGGTCAACGACTCCTACGGGCCCGGGCCGGTCGCGTTCCACGAGTTGCTGCGCCGCTGGCGCGCCGACGACCGCTTCGGCGAGGTGCTGGTGTCCTGACCATGGGCATGGCCCGGCGTGGGGGGATACGCCGGGCCATGCGGTGTGGGGTGGGATACGTGCGGGTCAGGTGCCGGCGATCAGGAGCTGCCAGACGGTCGGGTCGACCACGCCGTTCGCCGGGCGGTCGTGCGTGGACTGGAACGACGCGACGGCGGCCTGGGTGGCGGCTCCGAAGACGCCGTCGACGGTGAGGTTCGCGCCGGTGGCGTTCAGCGCGACCTGCGCGGCCCGGACCGCGCTGCCCTGGTCGCCGCGCTGCACCTGGCGGAGCAGCTTGGACCAGGTGACCATGCCGACGATCCCGTCCGGGGTGGCGCCGCGGGCGGACTGGAACGCGCGGACCGCGGTCTCGGTGGCCGGCCCGAATTCGCCGTCCACGGTCACGCTCTGCCCGGCCGCGTTCAGCAGGTGCTGCAGGACCCGCACGTCCGTACCGGTCGAGCCGCGCTCGGTCCGCGGCCAGGGCGCCGGCTGATCGGCCTGGGTCCACCAGGTCGTCTGCTTCGACGCGCCGGCCCGGCTGAAGCTGAAGTGCACGTGATCGGTGTGCGGGTTGCTGCCGGTGTAGGTGCGCCAGCCGTCCGCGGCCTGGTAGGAGCCCCAGATCCGGCCGTCGAAGATGATGTACATGACGCCGAGCCGCCGGGCGTTCGCGTGCCGGTTGCCGTGCGCGTCGGTGGCGAGCAGCCAGGCCAGGAACTCATCGGCCCGGGCGTGGTCCGCGCCGCTGGCCGCGTTGATCGTCCAGTCCCAGGCGCGGCCCTCCTTGTGCTCGGTCACCTCGCCGTCGGCGCAGGAGCGGACGATGCCGGAGTCACCGGTCGTCGGGTAGGTGCGCAGCGCCAGCTCGCGGAAGCCGAGCACGCCCGGCTTGGCGACCGGGTCGCAGGTGTTCTGCGGGTCGTAGGCCGCGTACGCGTCGATGGTCGTGCCGAAGACCGGTGTGACGGGTGGTACGGCGGCGGCCGGGCTCGCCGCGACCAGCACGGCCGCGGTCGCCGCGACGGCCGTGACCGCGCAACGGCGAAGGGTGGCTGCGAGGCGCATCAATCTCTCCGGGGGTGTGCGGGCCTCGATCGGGAGACGGCCCGCGAAGGACTGTGCGCGGCGCGCGGGGCGACCGGCAACGGCCCGGCGCGTTTGTGGGACGGCGGGACGCCCGCGCGGCACGGACGTGCGCGGACCTCAGGCTCCTGGGACGGGCGTGGGACGCGCGCCCGGCACCCCGGCCGTCCCGGCGGATCCCAGGCGCGTCCCGGGCCGCGCGCCGCGCACCTCGTCGGCGCGGGTGACCGCGAACGGCCGTCCCAGATCGATCACGGTCGTGGACCGGGACCCCGGACGGCTGGCACGGTGGCTGGCGAGCCGGGCGGCGGCACCGGACAGCCGGAGGGGAGGACCCGTGACCGTTCCACCGTGCGTGTGCGCCGGCCTACCGCCCGGGCCCGGTCGCCTCGGCCGTCGGTGGCGTGGGGGTCGGCGTCGCGTTCAGCGCGGCCTCGCAGAAGGGCCACGAGCGGAAGTCCCGCGTGACGCTCCACAGCTGGCGCGCGGCGTTGATGTTCCACTCCGGATCGAACGCCTGCACCGGCGTACCCTCGAGCTTCTTGAGCGTGCTGTCGGAGATCTGGAAGACGCCCCAGTTGCGCGAGCCGTTGGTGTTCGGCGTGATGTGCAGCGGGTCGAGCCGGGACTGGCAGCGCGCGATCGCCACCGCGTGGTCCGGGTCCTCCGGGAAGACCTGCCGGATCCGGGCCTCCACCTGCTCGCGCGGCCAGGTCGCCATGCTCACCCGCTGCTCGTAGAGCGCGGCCTTGGTGGCGTCGTCGACCACCCCCCGGGGCGGCAACCCGGCCAGCACCTGGAACGCGGTGACCCGGCGCAGCGTCTCCGGGCCGAACGCGCCGTCGACGTCGAGCTTCCCGCCCGCCCGGGCCAGCAGCGTCTGCACCTCAAAGACACACTCGTCGTTCTGGCCCATGCTGACCGGGTCCTCGCACGCGCGGGAGAAGAGCATGCGGTCGTCGGCCGGGCCGGTGGCCGGCGGGTCCTGCGGGTTACGCAGCGCGTACAGCCCCGCGGCGGCGGCGAGGACCACGGCCACGCAGACGGCGGCGGCGAGCGCGATCAGACGGCGGCGGGGACGGCGCGGCGGCGCGGACTCGGACGGCTCCATCGCGATCACCGGCTCGGCCGCGGGCTGCTCGGCGGCGGGCTCCTCGGTGGCGGGCGGCTCGGGCTCCGCGCCCACCTCCACCTCCGCGGGAGCGTCCGCGGGGACCGGGGCCGGCGGGCGGGTGACCGGCTCGGTGCGGCGGACCGCCTCGGCCGCGGCCCAGAGCCGGTGCAGGTGGCGGATCTCCTCCGGGGAGGCGCCGCAGGACTTGGCGAACGACAGGACGATCCGGTAGTCCTGCGGGACGCTGGCGCCCGAACAGTACCGGTGCAGGCTCGAACTGCTGACGCCGGCCAGCTTGCCCAATTGACTGAATCCGAAGCCGCTGCGGTTCTTCAACATCCGCAGGTAGGCAGCGAACCGTTCGGTGTGGTCGAGATGTTCGTCAATGACCTCCCCCGGCATGGCCCGACCATACACCAAAGCGCCTGACCGGCCTTTATTGGCATTAGCAACCACTTTCAGCCAAATCGCCGCGCGCCGACTCGCGGATCGCGAAACGGCCCACGAACGACGGGGAGAACGGGATGCGAACGCCGGAGACCACCGCCGAACACCTGCTGACCGGCCTGGCCGCGGAGTTGTCCGCGCAGCTGTCCAGGGAACTGGACGAACGGCAGCGACGGCTGGTGCTGGGCGCGCGGGCCCGGCTGCTGGGCCGGGGCGGGATCGCGCTGGTGGCCCGCGCCGCGGGCGTCAACCGGAAGACCGTGGCCCGCGGCGTGGCGGAGCTGGACGAGGAGTCCCGGCCGGCGGGCCGGGTCCGCGCGCGGGGCGCCGGGCGGCGTACCGCCACCGAGGCCGACGAGGGTCTGGAGCGGGCGCTGTGGCGGCTGATCGAGCCGCGCGCGGCCGGTGCCGGGCGGCCACCGCTGCGCTGGACGACCAGCTCCGTGCGCCGCCTGACGGACGCGTTGCACGCCGCCGGGCATCCGGTGTCGACCTGGACCGTGCACCGGTTGCTGCGGGCCCACGGGTTCCGGCCGGCCGGGGCGCGCCGTGGCCGCGGACCCCGGTCGGCCGGCGACCGGGAGGGCCGGTTCCGCCGGCTCGGCGAGCGGGCCGCGGACTTCCTGGGCGCCGGCGATCCGGTGGTCTGCCTGACCGCGTGGGCGGACACCGCGCCGGACGGCGGCTCCGGCCGGTGCCGGGTCCCGGTCGGCGGCGACCGGGAGACGGCCGTGGCCGCGGTGGCGGCGCTGCGCCGGTGGTGGTCCGCGACGGGTGCGCTCGAGCATCCCGGCGCCCGGCGGCTGCTGGTGGTGGTCGACGACCCGGACACCGGCGAGGACCGCAGCCCGTGGCTGCGGGCCGGGTGCGCCGCACTCGCATCGGACGGCGGGCCGGCGGTCACGGTCGGCCACCTGCCGCCCGGCATCAGCCGGTGGAACCGCCTCGAACGCCGGGTGTCCGAACGGGTCGCACTCGGCCCGCGGGGCGGCCTGCTGGTGGTGGACGCGGTCCGGCCCGACGGCCCGGAGAACTGAGCTTTTTCAACCTGACGCACCGAACCGTCCGGCGTCGCCCTGCCGCCCGGCCACAGGCCAGGTTGAAATGGCTCACTGATTGACCAATTAATTGTCTCGCAGAACCATAAATGCCCGGCAATGGCCACGCAATGCCTCTTCAGGAAATAATCGCGGTCCGGAAAAATAGGTCATTAACGGCTCCTCGCATTGACGTTTTTATGTCCCCTCGACAGGGTGGACGGCACGCGGCCCGTACCGGCGGGCCATCGTTACGGGGAGTATCCGGATGACAATACCCAAGGTATTCCGTCTGTTCGTGGCGCTGTTAATGGCGCTTACCGCAACGGCCACATTGAACGTCGTGATGGCCGGCCCCGCCTCCGCCGACGCCTGCTACACCTGGAACCGCACGCTCCGGGACGGCATGTCCGGAGAGGACGTCCGGCAGCTGCAGATCCGGGTCGCCGGCTGGACGGCCTCCGGCGAGGTGCTCTCCATCGACGGTGAGTACGGACCGCGCACCGCCGCGGCGGTGGGCCGGTTCCAGACCGCGTACGGCCTGTCCTCGGACGGCGTCGCCGGCCCGCAGACGTTCAACCAGATCTACGCGCTCCAGGACGACGACTGCAGCCCGATCCACTTCACGTTCGCCGAGGTCACCCAGTCGTCGACCTGTGGCAGTCAGGCCAGCCTGCAGGGCGGCGCGGTGCCGGCCGCGCAGGTGCGGCAGAACCTGATCCGGTCCATGTGGCGGGCCGAGGCGCTGCGCCGTCAGCTCGGCGACGCCCCGCTGATCGTCACGTCCGGCTTCCGCAGCGTGGCCTGCAACCAGCAGGTGGGCGGCTCGGCCGGCAGCCGGCACACCTACGGTGACGCGCTGGACTTCACCGGCACGCCGAGCCTGTGCGCCATCGCGCGGCAGGCCCGCACCGCCGGCTTCAACGAGATCATCGGCCCCGGCGCCGCCGGCCACAGCGACCACACCCACCTGGCCGACAAGCCGAGCCGCACCTGGTCCGCGCCGAACTGCTTCTGACCGCGGGTCTTCCGCACACGTCCCGGGGGTCGTGGCGCTACCGCGGCCCTCGGTCTCCACTGAGGAGGTCCCGCTCGTGACAATCCGTTCCTCTCCCGGCACCACCCGGTCCACGCCGGCGCGCGCGGTCGCGGCGGCCGTCGCGTTCGTCCTCGCGCTCGGCGGCGCCGTGCTCGGTCCCGCGCAGCCGGCCAGCGCGTTCCCGGGTGCGTTCTTCCACACCCAGCGCGAGGGCAACCGAGGCGTCGACACCCAGGCCGTGCAGTACCTGCTGCAGGCCCGGGGGCATTCCACCACCGCCGACGGCGTCTTCGGCCCCAACACCCGCTCGTCGGTGGTGGCCTTCCAGGACTCCCGCGGCCTGGAAGACGACGGCATCGTCGGGCCGCAGACCTGGGGCGCGCTCATCGTGACCGTCCGTCAGGGCGACTCCGGCGCGGCGGTCCGTGCGGTGCAGGCGCTGCTGAACAAGAAGCGGCGGCTGTCGCTGGCCGTCGACGGCGTCTTCGGCTCCGGCACCCACGCGGCGGTGGTCGCGTTCCAGAACCACGCCGGGATCACCGCCGACGGCATCGTCGGGCCGACGACCTGGCAGAACCTGGTCTGGCACTACGCGTACCCGTCGTTCACCGACATGTGCGACCAGGACCCGGACGGCAACGGCGCCGCCAACTGGGGCACCGGCGCCAGCATCGGCTCGCTGGAGGCCGCGGCCGCGTCCTTCGCCGGCAGCGGCAACGGCCGGCTGCCGCTGGGCGACATCAGCTTCGAGCACGGCGGCGACATCCCCGGCCACAGCACCCACGAGGGCGGCCTGGACGTGGACGTGTGGCCGATCCGCACCGACTCGGCGCAGTGCACGGCCGGCCGGATCACCTGGCAGTCGTCCGCGTACGACCGGGCGGCCACCCGGCTCCTGGTCCAGCGCATCCGGGCCACCGGCCGGGTGGAGAGCATCTTCTTCAACGATCCCACCCTCATCAGCGAGGGGCTGACCACGAACTACCCGAACCACGACAACCACCTGCACATCAACTACCTGTGAGTGCCTCCGGGGCCGGCCGCCGTCGGGCGGCCGGTCCCTCGGCACGGGGGAGGTCCGCATGTCAGCACGTCCACTGTCCCGGCGCACGCTGTTCGGAGCGGGGCTGAGCGGCGCCGCCATCGCGGTCGGGGTGCCGCTGTCCGGCGCCGGGCCCGCGCTCGCCACCAGCCGCATCATCCCCACCGCCACCTGGGGCGCCCGGCCGCCGAGCGAGCCGATCACGGTGCTGGCCACGCCGCCGAACAAGATCATCGTGCACCACACGGCGTCGGCGAACAGCACCGATCTCAGCCGCGCGCACGCGGAGGCGCTCGCCCGGTCCATCCAGGCCGACCACATGTCCCGCGGGTTCATCGACACCGGGCAGCACTTCACGATCAGCCGGGGCGGGTTCACGCTGGAGGGCCGGCACCGCAGCCTGGAGGTGTTGCAGGCGGGCGGCGGCCACGTGGCCAGCGCGCACACCACCGGGCAGAACGACGAGGCGGTCGGCATCGAGAACGAGGGCACCTACACCACCGCCGTGCCACCGGCGGCGCTGTACGACCAGCTCGTCGCGCTGTGCACGGACATCTGCCGGGCGTGGGGGTTCAATCCGCGCGAGATCTACGGCCACCGTGACTTCGCGGCCACCGCCTGCCCCGGCGACGTGCTCTACGCCCGGCTGGCCACGCTGCGCACGGACGTGGCGGGCCGGCTCGGCGTCGCGGTCGACCCGTGGCCCACCTTCGGCGAGGGCGCGCGCGGTCAGCACGTGCGGACCATCCAGCACCTGCTCCGGCAGCACGGCGCGACGGTCACGGCCGACGGCGCGTTCGGCCCGGCCACCGCCGCCGCGGTCCGCGCGTTCCAGACCTCGCGGGGCCTGACGGCCGACGGCGTGGTGGGACCGCCGACCTGGCCCGTCCTGATCGTCACGGTCCGCAACGGCGCCTCCGGCCCGGCCGTGGAGGCGGTGCAGGACCAGCTCGCCGCGCGCGGCTACGGCGTGTCGGTCGACGGCCGGTTCGGCCCGAACACGGAGGCGGCGGTCCGCGCGTTCCAGACCGATCGGGGCCTCGCCTCCGACGGCGTCGCCGGGCCGCACACGTGGCGCGCGCTGGTGTCCTGACCAGGCCGTACCATGGCGCGGGTGGAGCCCGAGGTGAACACCGCGATCGACCTGGACCGGCGGCTCGCGGACGCGATCGAGCGGCTCGGCACCGGGATGCGCGCGCTCGCGCAGCAGAGCGCGCGCACCCGGGGTCTCTCACCGCTGCAGCAGCAGGCCGTGCTGGCGCTGTTCCGCCGCCCGACCGTGCGCCGCGAGGTCAACGCGCTGGCCGCGGAGTTCGACGTCACCACGCCCACCATGTCCGACGCCGTCTCCGCGCTGGAGCGCAAGCAGCTGATCACCCGCTCGCCGGCCGCGGACGGCCGCCGCCGCTCGCTGACGCTGACCCCGCTGGGCGTGTCCGTCGCGCGCGAGCTGACCGACTGGGACGCGCCGCTGCGCGACGCGCTGGCCAGGCTGCCCGCCGAGGACCGCGCGACCACGCTGCACAGCCTGCTGCGCCTGATCGCGGACCTGCGGCGCCGCGGCGTGATGAGCGCGGCCCGGATGTGCACCACGTGCCGCTTCTTCCGGCCGGACGTGCACGACGACCCGGCCGCGCCGCACCACTGCGCGCTGCTGGGCGCGCCGCTGCCGCTGATCGAGCTGCGCACCGACTGCCCCGAGCACCAGCCGGTCTGACGGTCAGCCGCCGGTGAAGACCTCCACCCGGCCCCGGCCGCCCTCCTTGGCGCGGTAGAGCGCCAGGTCGGCACTGTGGATCAGCGCGTCCGGCTCCTGCGCGCCATCGTCCAGCACGGCGATGCCGATCGAGGCGCCGATGATCACGGTGTGGCCGCCGACGTCGTACGGCTCGCTGATCCGGCGCCGGATGCGGTCCGCGATGGCCCGGGCGTCGTCGCGGTCCGGCAGGCCACGGCAGAGCACCAGGAACTCGTCGCCGCCGAAGCGCCCGGCAGTGTCCTCCGGCCGGATCGTGTCGGTCAGGCGCGCCGCCACCTGCTTCAGCAGCGCGTCGCCGGCGGCGTGGCCGTACGCGTCGTTGACCGGCTTGAAGCCGTCCAGGTCGAGGAAGAGCACGGCCACCATGCCCTCGGACCCGCCCGGCCGGGTCCGGCGCCGGGCCGCGACGGCCTCGTCCACCCGCTCCAGGATCAGCGCGCGGTTCGGCAGCCCGGTCAGCGCGTCGTGCAGCCGGGCCCGGGCGAGACGGGCGGAGCGGGCCAGCGCGGACAGCCCGATCAGCACGATGGCCAGCATGGCGGCCGCGAACGCGGCGAACAGCTGCCACGCGACCCGCCCGGTGGACTCCACCGGTGCCAGCAGCGACGCCTGCGGCGCGGTCATCACCAGCCGCCAGTCGCTGCCCGCGACGGCGTGCGCGGAGAAGTAGTCGTCGCCGGTCACCCCGCTGGTGTGGGTGCGCAGCGCGCCGGCCAGCGCCTGGTCCGGCAGCGGCACGCCCGGCGCGGTCCCGTCGGTCGAGACGATGACCCGGCCGGCGCCGTCGATCACGTGGGAGGTGGCGGCCGAGACGCCCAGCGCGCCGGAGACGATCACGGACAGCTCGCTCACCGGGATCGGCACCACCACCATGCGTACCCCGTCCGGCGCCTCGAACGGCTGGAACGCGAGCACGGCCGGGCCGTCGTCGCCGTCCCGGACGTCACCGAACGCCAGCCGGCCGGTGCTCGCCGCGATGCGGAAGCCGCTGTCGACCGGCGCGGCCCGGGCGCTCGCGGTGGCGGTGACCGGGTCGGCGACCAGCAGGCCGCCGTCCGCGTCGAGCACCGCGTACCAGGCGGTGTCCAGTGCCGGCGTGCCGAGCTGCGCGCGCAGCTGCGCGGGCGTGCCGGAGAACTGGGTGACCGCGACGGCCCGGGTCTTGGCGTCGCTGGCGCCCAGCGTGCCGCCGATGAGCTGGCCCGCGACCCGGGCGCGCGCGTCGAAGTCGGCGAGCACCCCGGCCCGCGCGCCGGACGTGGTGCGGGCCAGGTAGAGCCCGGCGCCGGTCACCAGCGCGGCGCTGAGCAGCACGGCGACCCCGATGCTGAGCCGGCTCGCCCACGACGTCATGTCGTCTTCATCGGCAGGCGGAGCACGGACTGAACCCCTCCCGGCGGGCGATGCGATCCGTGACGGTCACCTCATCATCGCAACATAGTTAGGACTCCTATATAACCTGGGGCATGGTGTGGATCGATGGAGAGGAGACCGACGTGGACCCGCTGCGTCACTTCCAGGAGGTGCACCGGCCGGCGCTGCTCGCCTTCGCGACCCGGCTCGCCCACGGCGACGTGCACCGGGCCGAGGACGTCGTGCAGGAGACGCTGCTGCGCGCGTGGCGCCACCCGGAGGCGCGCGACACGGACGGGCACTGGAGCCGGCCCTGGCTGCTCACCGTGGCCCGGCGGATAGTGATCGACCAGGCCCGCGCCGCGCGGGCCCGGCCGGTCGAGTACCTCGACGATCCGGCCCTCGCCCACCGGCACGCCGACCCGGTCGACGAGATCGACCGGCTGCTCGACCGGCGCGAGGTGCTGGCCGCGCTGAGCACGCTCTCCGCGCGGCAGCGCACCATCCTGGTCGAGCTGCACCTCCGGGGGCGTACCGCGGTGGAGGTGGCCGCCGCGCTCGGCGTGCCGGCCGGCACGGTCAGATCGCGCGGGTTCTACGCGCTGCGCGCGCTCCGCGACGCGCTCGTGCGCCGCGGCTTCCACACCGACCCGGTCGCGCGCACCACGCGCCGCTGACCGCACGTCGCCGGCGGCCGGCGCTCAGTGCGGGGCGTGCTGGTTCAGCACCGTGCGTACCCGCTGGAGCAGCTCGCGGCTGGTGAACGGCTTCTCGATCATCACGACGCCGTCGTGCAGCGTGCCGTTGCTGGTGAGCACCGGCTCGGCGTAGCCGGACATGTAGAGCACCGGCGTGCCGGGACGGATCTCGGTGATCCGGGCCGCGGCCTCGTTGCCGGTCATGCCCGGCATGATCACGTCGGTGAGCAGCAGGTCGATCCGCTCCGGGTGGGTCTGGGCGAGGTGGATGGCCTTGGCGCCGCCGTCGGCGGACAGCACCTGGTAGCCGGCCCTGGTCAGGATGCGGCCGGTGATCTGCCGCAGCGCGTCCTCGTCCTCGATCATGAGGATCGTCTCGTGCCCGCGCTCCCCCGTCTCCGGCGCGGCCGGCCGCCCGGTGCCGCCGGTCGACGCCGGCGCGGCGGGCTGGTCCGCGGCCGGCAGCAGGATCGTGACCGTGGTGCCGATGTCGACCTCGGAGTAGAGGTGCACGTCGCCGCCGGCCGCGGTGGCGATGCCGTAGACCGTGGCCAGGCCGAGGCCGGTGCCGGAACCCCGTGGCTTGGTGGTGTAGAACGGCTCCATCGCGCGTTCCACCACCTCGCGCGGCATGCCGCAGCCGGTGTCGCTGACCCGCAGCCGTACGTACCGGCCGGGCTTGAGGTGGTTCCCCGCGACGTCGTCCGGCCCGAGCTCGACGTTGCTGGTGTCGATGAAGAGCGTGCCGCCGGCCGGCATCGCGTCGCGGGCGTTGTCGCACAGGTGCGCCAGCATCTGCTCGAGCCGGCCGGAGTCGGCGTGGACGGTCCACAGGTCCCGGTCGAGCTGGGTGATCAGGTGGACGTCGGAGCCGAGCGCGCGGCGCAGCATCTCCTCGGCGTCGCCGATGACGTGGTTGAGGCTGAGCACCTGTGCCCGGGTGACGTCCCGCCGGCCGAACGCGAGCAGTTGCTTGGTCAGCCCGGTGGCGCGCTCGGCGGCCCGGCGGATGTGGCCGAGGTCGGCCCGGGCGGCGGCGATCTCGTCCGGGCCGAGCGCGGTGGCCTCCTCGAACGTGTCGATCAGCATCTCCGTGTAGTTGCCGATCACGGCCAGGATGTTGTTGAAGTCGTGTGCGACGCCGCCGGCCAGCTTCCCCAGGCTCTCCAGGCGCCGGGCGTTCTGCAGGCGCCGCTCGCCCGCGTCGCGCTCGGCCTGGGCGATCAGGCGGTCGCGTTCCGCCTGCGCGATGAGCCGGTCGGTGACGTCGCGGATGGCCGCGGAGACGACCGTGCCCTCGCCCGTCTCCAGCGCGGAGAGGCTGATCTCGACGGGGAACTCGGAGCCGTCCTTGCGGACGGCCGTGACCGCGGTGCCCGCGCCGAGCCGGCGGGGTACGGGATCGGCGAAGTACCGGGCGCGCAGCCCGGGATGCGCGGCGCGGAACCGCTCGGGGACCAGCATCTCGATGTTGCGGCCGAGCATCTCCTCCCGGTCGTAGCCGAACATCCGTTCCGCCTGTGCGTTGATCAGGGTGACGGTGCCGTCGCGCCGCACACCGACCATGGCGTCCGGCGCCGACTCCAGCAGTTCGTGGAACATCGACTCGGCGCGCTGCCGCTCGGTGATGTCGCGAGAGATGGACGCGACGCCGGCGATCTGGCCCGAGGAATCGAGGATCGGTGACAACGTCAGCGAGACCGTGATGGCGTGGCCGTCCTTGCACCGTCGCTGGAGGTGTTCGAGCTCGATGCGCTCGCCGGCCGCGATCCGGCGCAGCAGGTCCCGCTCGAGCTGCTGCCGGCCGGGCGGCAGCAGCACGGCGGCGTTCCGCCCGATGATCTCCTCGGCGCGGTATCCGTAGATCCGCTCCGCGCCCGCGTTCCAGCTGGTGATCACGCCGTCCAGCGTCTTGCCGATGATCGCGTCGTGCGAGGACTGCACGATGCCGGCCAGTCTCTCCCGCTCGGCCAGCATCGCGGCCCGCTCCGCCAGCGCGGCGGCGTGCGCGGCCAACTCGGTGTACAGCGCCACGTCGTCGTCGGCGAACAGCGTCCGGTACCGGTTGAGCATCACCAGCGCGGCCCGGCCGTGCCGGGTGTCGAACGGCGTCGCGGTCACGAACCGGGTGCCGGACGCGGCGACCAACTCCACCGCGACCGCGGGCGGGTGCGTCCAGCCGGCCAGCGCGTCGATGGTGAGCGGCGGCGCCAGCAGGTCACGGACCTCGCGCTCGTCGACCTCCCGGTCGATCAGCGGCTCCTCCGCGTCGGTCAGCACGCGCGCGCACCCGCCCGCGCCGGGGAACACCACCGCCACCAGGTCGCAGCCGAGCACCTGGCGAGCGCAGCGGCAGTAGTGCTGCCAGGTCCGGGTCGCGGGCGCGTCCGGCGGCGCGGTCAGCATGTGCCGGCTCATCGCGTAGGCGGCGCCGGACGACCAGGAGCGGCGCAGCCAGCGCGGCGGCACGAAGGCCAGCAGGTAGAGCAGGCCGGAGACCAGCGCGAGCAGGCGCGCGTGCACGGCCACGGCCGGACCGCCGGCCATCACCAGCACCGCCGTCCCGAACAGCGCGGTGGCGGCCGCGGCGTACCTCAGCCGGATCCGGGCCGCGCCCGCGCGCCGCCCGGCCTGCGCCGCCAGCAGCCCCGCCGCGAGCACCTCCAGCGCGAAGAACACGCCCGAGGCCGCGCCGATCACCGGCCGCGGCAGCGGGACGTCCCGGGAGAGCAGAACCGGCAGCGCGGTGCCGGCCCAGGCGACGGTCGCGCCGGCCAGCGCCCACCACGGCACCCGCCGCAACCGGCCGACGAGACGCAGCGTGATCACCGGTTTCGCGAACAGCAGCGCGAGGAACACCCGCGTCACCACCGGCGGCACCGACTCGGCGAACACCTGGATCACGCCGAGGACGAACAACAGCGACACGGACGCGAACACCCACATCGCGTCGCGCAACAACGGGTCGCGTCGGCGCAGGTAGCTGAACGCCATCCACCCGAGAATCACCACGTAGACCGTGGTAACCGCTACCAGCGCCATAGCCAGTGCCCCCATCCGATATGGCGATATCAGACAGTCCATCCGCATGTTAGGCCGGGCGAAATCGCTTTCGCGGCGGAAAACAAAAACCGCATAGCACATGGCGGTACGAATGCGTACCGAATTCGTCGGAAGGGCACGGTGCACCGGGCGCGGCCAGCGGCCGTCCCGCCGGAACATACCCCCTGGTCAGTCCGTCAATCCGGCGTCACGGAAGGAGGAGGGCGAGACCGTGCTCGAAGCGCGCGTCGAAGGACTCCTCGGCGAGCGCGGGCAGCAGGCGGCGCAGGGCGGGCCGGTCGCCGGGGTCGAGCGCGCCGGTGGCGCGGGCCGGCAGCGCCTGCTCCTCCTGCACGAGGCCGAGCACGAAGTAGACGATCGCCCACAGCGTCCACACCGCCTCGCGCTCGTCCAGGCCGGCGTCGAGCAGCGCGGCGGCCAGCGCCTCGGCCACGTCCAGCGTGGCGGGCTCGGCCGCGTACGTTCCCGCGACGATCGCGGCGCCGTCGCGGTGGGCGAGCAGCGCGTGGCGGTAGCGGCGGGCGATCTCGACGGCGCGGGCCCGGCCGCCGGCCGGCAGGTCGTCCAGGCGCACGCCGGCCACGATCGCGTCGGCGATCAGCTCCTCCAGCCGGGCCTTGCTCTTCGCGTGCCAGACCACCGTGTTCATCCGGACGCCGAGCCGGGCCGCGATCGCGCGCAGCGAGACGCCGGCGGCGCCCTCGTCACGCAGCACCTCCAGCGCGGCGCGCACCACGTCCGCTTGACTCTTGGTCACCGACCCAGTCTACTGTCTTGGTCACTGACCAAGGAGGAGACATGGACGTCGTCGTGGTGGGTGCCGGGCCGACCGGACTGTGGCTGGCCGGGGAGTTGCGGCTCGGCGGCGCCTCGGTCACCGTGCTGGAATCGCGGCCCGAGCGCGACCGGCACTCCAAGGCGCTCACCGTGCACCCCCGCACGCTGGAGATCTTCGATACGCGCGGCGTCGTGGACCGGTTCCTGGCCGAGGGGCTGCGCGTGCCGAACGGGCACTTCGCCTCGCTGCCGGACCGGCTGGACTTCTCCGTGCTGGACACGCCGTACCCGTACACGCTGGTGCTGCCCCAGGCCCGCACGGAGGAACTGCTGGAGGAGCGCGCCCGCGCGCTCGGCGCGGTGATCCGGCGCGGCGTCCGGGTCGCCGGCCTGGCGCCGGACGGCGTACGCCTGGACGACGGCTCCACGGTCGCCGGGCGGTACGTGGCCGGGTGCGACGGCACGCGCAGCACGATCCGCGACGCGGCCGGCATCGGCTTCCCGGGCACGGACACGACCGTCCGGGGCTGGCTCGCCGACGTGGTGCTGGACGCGCCGCCGGCCGGTGGCGTGCTCACGCTCAGCGGCCCGCACGGCGGCCTGATGGTGGTGCCGATGCCCGGCGGCCTGCACCGCCTGGTCGGCGTGGACGCGCGACCGGCCGATGATCGCGCGCCCACGCTGGACGAGGTGCGGGCGACCGTGCTGCGCGTCGCGGGCACCGACTTCGGCATGCGCGATCCCGACTGGCTGTCCCGGTTCGGCAACGCCGCCCGGCAGGCCGACGCCTATCGCAGGGGACGCGTGCTCCTGGCCGGGGACGCCGCGCACATGCACTTCCCGGCCGGCGGCGTCGGCATGAACGTCGGCATCCAGGACGCGCACAACCTCGGCTGGAAGCTGGCCGCGGTCGCCGGCGGGCGCGCGCCGGACGCGCTGCTGGACACGTACCACGCGGAGCGGCACCCGGTCGGCGCCGAACTGCTGGAGCACACCCGCGCGCAGACCGCGCTGATGACCGCGTACTCCGCGGACGGCCAGGCGCTGCGCCGGGTGCTGAGCGGGCTGATCGCCACCGTGCCCGGCCTGTCCCGCGCGCTGGCCGAACGCCTCTCCGGGCTGTCCGTGACCTACCCGGCCGGGCCGCGGACGCCCGACCGGCCACTGCCGGACGGCGGCACGCTCTTCACCCGGCTGCGGGCCGGCGGGCACGTCGGCACGGTACGCCCGGACGGGCACCCCGCCGGGTGACCGCCCCGGGTCAGCGCGGCGGGGTCAGGCGGTAGATCAGCCCGGCTGCGGGACGTAGCCGAGATCGGTGAGGTCGTCGCTCCCGGTCGTGTCCGGCACGCAGTAGGGCCAGCCCAGCTCCGCGCCGGGCGTGATCCGGGCGACCTGGTCGACCGGGTTCTCGTTGATGTACGCCGGGACCAGTTGTCCGTACTGCCCGGTGTCGTCGCGGAACGGGTACGGCTGGTTGTCGGCCTGGTTGATCGCGCTCCACAGCGTGCCGTCCGGCGCGAAGGCCAGGCCCGAGCCGTTGCGCACCCCGGTGGCGACGGTCCGGTTGCCGGTGCCGTCCAGCCCGGCCCGGGCGATCGTGGCCCGCTCCGGCGTACCGGTGCGGTCGATCGGGTCGTCGTTGGTGCGCGACCCGAGGTTGTAGAAGACCGTGTCGCCGCGGACCACTGGGGTGATCCGGTCGTGTCCGCCGGTGGGCAGGCCGTCCAGGATCACCCGCTGGTTCGACACGGCGCCGCCGGCGTAGTCCCACGCGACGATCCGGCTCCGGTCGCCGAGCACGAGGATGTGGCGGCCGTGCCGGGTCGCGACCGCGATGCCCTGCGGGTGGTTCAGCCCGCCGGCCAGCGTGGTCACCGTGGGGCCCCGCCCGCCGGCCGCCGGGGTGAGCAGCACGAGCGACCGCCCGGCACCGGTGGAGACCAGCAGGCGGCCGTCCGGCGTCCAGGCCGGGCGGCGCGCGCCCGGGACGTTCGCCCAGACCTCGGCGGTCCAGCCCCTGCGCAGGTTCAGCGACCGGCCGGCGGCGGCGCCGGGGTCGACGCCGCCGGCCACGGTCAGCGCCACCGGCGACAGGGCGCCGCCGTGGCCGGGCGCGGCGGCGCCGCCCGCCTGCGGTGCGCCGAGGGCCAGCAGCAGCCCGAGGGACAGCGCCGCGGCGCCCGGGAAGGAGATGCGCATGGCTCCACCTCTCGCCGAGAAGCCGACGCATCGACGATAGTGAACGACTTCGCGCTGCGGGAGGGTTCGCGCATTCCCGCGGCGCGTGTGGGGATGCCCACCTTGCCCCGGAGCCGCGGCCGGTCAATAGTTGGCAGTGCCAAAAGTTCCGAAGGAGGCACCCGAGATGACTCGCTCCGCTCTCTCCCGCCGGGTCGTGGTCCCCGCCGTCACCGGCGCCGTCGTGGCGGCCGCGGCCGCCGTGGCCATCGGCACGACCGTCACGGACCACGACGGCGGGCCGGCCACCGAGCCGGTGGCCGCGGTCGCGCCCGATCACCACCACGGGCCCGGCATCACGTCCGCGCCCGGCGACGCCGAACTCGCGCCGTTCGACCTGGTCAAGACGTCAGTCCGCCGCCAGGGCGACACCGTGGTCTTCACCGAGCAGGTCCGCGGCCGGGCCGGCGCGATCACGCCCACACCGGTCGGCGAGTTCGGCGGCAGCTCCGTGCTCAGCTACGTCTGGCCGGTCTCGCTCGACGCGTCCACGGTCGGGTTCACCGAGGACAGCGGCACGCTCGCGCTGGCCGCCACCAGCCACCCGGACTTCGACGACACGCCGCTGGTCGACGAGAACGGCAACGGCCGCAAGGACGACGACGGCGGCCTCTGGCACGCGCACTGGGTCGTGCTGGTGCCGGACACCACCCGGCCGGACGGCGCGCTGAAGGTCCGCGACATCCTGCCCGGTGAGACGCCCGCGCTGCCGGCGACCTGGCCGGGCGCGCCGATCTACATCGACAGCCCGTCCTACCCGACCACGCTCACCGGGCAGACCGTCCGGATCGCCGTACCGATGCGGGCGCTGGGCTTCCCGGAGTGGTTCTCCTACGACGGCGTCACCGCGGCGCTCAAGGTCCACGCCGACCTGCACGACCCGCTGCTGCGCGTGGAGAACGTCTTCGACGTGGCCTCCGGCGACCTGTCCCTGCCCGGCCGTTTCCGCAAGTGACCCCGCCACCTCCCCCGACCTGGAGTGCGACATGACCGCCAGCTGGCTTCCGTCCCTGATCACCGCGACCCCGGAGGAGGGCTTCGACCTCGCGATCAAGCTCTCCCGGATGGCCGTCAAGAAGACCCAGCCCGACGACGAGGTACGGGCCCGCCTGCGCCCGGTCTACGCCGAGGACCCCACCGCCCTGGTCGCCATCTCGCACGTGGTGGCCGCCAACTTCCAGACCGTGGCCGCGGCCAACGGCTACTGGCGCCCGGCGACCGCTTGAACCCCGCACCGTGCGGCGGCCCGGACGCCCGGGCCGCCGCACGCGGTTCGGGCCGCGGCCGGGACGGCCGGGCGCGCGGCACCGCCGCGGAGCGCCGCCGGCCGGCGCGCCGTGCCGCCGGTTCAGTACGTCGCCCGGCCGCCGCTGATGTCGTAGACCGCGCCGGTGGAGAAGCTGACCCGGTCGGAGGCGAGCCACGCGATCAGCTCGGCCACCTCCTCCGGGCGGCCGACCCGGCGCATCGGGATCAGGCCGGTGATGTGCGCGAGCGCGTCCGGCGCGGTGTGCGCGTTCATCGGCGTCTCGATCACGGCCGGGGCGATCGCGTTGACCAGCACGCCGCTGGTGGCCAGCTCCTTGCCGAGCGACTTGGTGAGCGCGATGACCGCGGCCTTGGACGCGGAGTACGGCGACATGTTCGGGTTGCCGTCCTTGCCGGCCATGCTGGCGAGGTTCACGACGCGCCCCCAGCCGCGGTCCCGCATGCCCGGCACGAACGCGTGGCAGGTGTTGAACGTGCCGTGCACGTTGACCGCGAACGTGCGGTCCCAGCCGTCCCGGTCGATCTCCCACAGCGGCGCGTTCGGCCCGACGATGCCGGCGGAGTTGACCAGGATGTCGACCGCGCCGATCCGGTCCGCGGCGGCGTGCACCGCGCCGGTGTCGCTGACGTCGAGCCGGATGTCCGCGCTCCCGGCCAGGTCCAGCGTGACGACCCGGACGCCGTCCGCGGCCAGCCGGACCGCGGCCGCGGCGCCGAGACCGCTGCATCCGCCGGTGATCACGGCGGTACGGGTGCCGCTCATCGGGACCGCCCTTCGCGTTCGGTGCGGGCCTCGGCCGGCTCGCGCTGGATGATCCTCAGTGGGATTCGCGGGAGACCTGGTCGCCGCTGCCGCCGAGCAGGAAGTCGCAGTCGGCGCCGGTGTCGGCCTGCCCGACCGTGTCGACGTAGAGGCGCTCCCAGCCGCGGACCGGCGCCGCGAACGCCTTCACCATCTCCGGCGCGGGGTCGCGGACGGCCAGCTCGATGTCCGGGATGTCCACGTCCAGCCGCCGGTTCTGCACATCGAGGATGATCATGTCGCCGGTACGGACCTTGCCGAGCGGCCCACCGGCCGCGGCCTCCGGGGTGACGTGCAAGACCACGGTGCCGTACGCGGTGCCGCTCATCCGCCCGTCGCAGACGCGCACCATGTCGCGCACACCCTGCGCGAGCAGCTTGGCCGGCAGCGGCATGTTCGACACCTCCGGCATGCCCGGGTAGCCCTTGGGCCCGCAGCCGCGCAGCACCAGCACGGAGTCCGCGGTCACGTCCAGGTCCGGGTCGTCGAGACGGGCGTGCAGGTCCTCGATGGAGTCGAAGACGACGGCCGGGCCGCGGTGGCGCAGCAGGTGCGGCGACGCAGCCGCCGGTTTGATCACCGCGCCGCCCGGCGCCAGGTTGCCGCGCAGCACCGCGATGCCCGCGTGCGGCCGCAGCGGCCGCTCGCGCGGCCGGATCACCTCGCGGTCGTAGACGCGCGCGTCGCCGAGGTGGTCGACCAGCGGACGGCCGGTCACCGTGAGCGCGGCCGGGTCGAGCAGGTCCCGGACCTCGGCGAGCACCGCGTGCAGCCCGCCCGCGCGATGGAGGTCGTCCATCAGGAACCGGCCCGCCGGTTGCAGGTCGACCAGCAACGGCACGCCCGCGCCGGTACGGTCGAAGTCGTCCTGGGTCAGCGCCACGCCGGCCCGGCCCGCGATCGCCAGCAGGTGCACCACCGCGTTGGTGGAGCCGCCGAGCGCGGCCAGCGCCACGATCGCGTTGAGGAACGAGCCGCGGCTCAGCACGGTGCTGGGCCGGCGGCCGGTGTCGGCCAGCTCGACCGCGAGTTCCCCGGTGGCGTGCGCGGCCTCCAGCAGCCGGCTGTCCGGCGCGGGCGTGCCGGCCACGCCCGGGAGCGTCATGCCGAGCACCTCCGCGAGCAGGCCCATGGTCGACGCCGTACCCATGGTGTTGCAATGGCCCTTGCTCCTGATCATCGACGACTCGGAGCGCTGGAACTCGGCGGCCGACAGCGTGCCCGCCCGCACCTCCTCGCTGAGCTTCCACACGTCGGTGCCGCAGCCGAGCGGGACGCCGCGGAACGTGCCGGTCAGCATCGGGCCGCCGGGCACCACCACCGCGGGCAGGTCGACCGACGCGGCGCCCATCAGCAGCGCGGGGATCGTCTTGTCGCAGCCGCCGAGCAGCACCACCGCGTCGATCGGGTTGGCGCGCAACATCTCCTCGATGGACATCGCGGCCAGGTTGCGCCACAGCATGGCGGTGGGGCGCACCTGCGTCTCGCCGAGCGACATCACCGGCAGGTGCAGCGCGACGCCGCCCGCGCGGTGAATGCCGTCGGCGACGCTGCGGGCCACCTCGGTCAGGTGCGCGTTGCACGGCGTGAGGTCGGACGCGGTGTCCGCGATCGCGATGTGCGGGCGGCCACCGAACGCGTCGGCGGGCAGGCCGCGGCGCATCCAGGCCCGGTGGATGTAGCTGTTGCGGCCGTCTCCGGCGTACCACTGCGCGCTTCGCCGTGCCTGCATGAAGACCCCTTGAGATCAAGGACACTCGATGAGATCGTAACGCTTCACCGACCCTACGGAGCACACGTGATCCCGGCCTACACCGCCCGGCCCGCCGGCACCGGCGTCTTCCAACTCGGCGAGGGCCCCGTCTGGGACCCCGGCCGGCAACGGCTGCTCTGGGTGGACATCGACGGGCACGCCGTGCACGAGGGCACGCTGGACGTGGCCGGCGGGCTGATCACCGAGACCGGCATCCGGCGGTTCGCGGCCGAGGTCGGCGCGGTCGCGGTGGCCGCGTCCGGCGAGCTGATCGTGGCCGAGCGGGAGACGCTGACCCGCGTGGCGCCGGACGGCACCCGCACCGAGCTGGCCCGGGTGCTCCCGCGCGGCACGCCGAGCCGGCTCAACGACGGCGCGGTCGATCCGGCCGGGCGGTTCCTGGTCGGCAGCCTCGGCCCGGGCCGGGAGGTGCTGGTGCGCCTCGACCCCGGCGGCCTCACCACGCTCGACGCCGACCTCCGGCTCTCCAACGGGCTGGCCTGGAGCCCGGCCGGCGACCGGATGTACAGCATCGACACCGTCCCCGGCACGATCTGGGCCCGCGACTACGACGCCGTCACCGGCGCGACCGGCGAGCGGCGGGAGGCGTTTCGCGTCACGGACGGCTCGCCGGACGGCATGTGCGCGGACGTGGAGGGCAACCTGTGGATCGCGGTCTGGGGCGGCGGCCGGGTGGAGCGCCGGACCCCGGACGGCCGGCTGCTGGCCACCGTCACCGTCGGCGCGCCGCACACCACGAGCGCCGCCTTCGCCGGGCCGGACCTGGACGTGCTGGTCATCACCACCGCCGTCGACGGCCCGGCCGAGCCCGACGGCGCGGGGCGGCTGTTCACCGCCCGGGTGGACACCACGGGATTGCCGGTCCCGTACTGGGCGCCCGGCCGGTGATGCGCGCGCTGGTGTTCACCGGCCCGGGTACGGCCGAGGTGCGGCGGGTGCCCGAGCCGGAGGCCGGCGCCGGCGAGGTCGTGGTGGACGTGGAGCGCGTCGGCGTCTGCGGCACCGACGTGGAGCTGTTCACCGGCGAGATGAGCTATCTGCACACCGGCCGCACCACCTACCCGCTGCGTCCCGGGCACGAGTGGGCCGGCACGGTCACGGCGGCCGGGCCGGGCGTGGACCGGTCGTGGGTCGGGCGGCGCGTCACCGGCGACACGATGATCGGCTGCGGGCGGTGCCGGCGCTGCCTCGCCGGCCGTCATCACGTCTGCGGCCGGCTGCGCGAACTCGGCATCTCCGACGGCCTGCCGGGCGCGCTCGCGGAACGGCTGGCCTACCCGGCGGCGTACCTGCGGGCGCTGCCCGGCGCGCTGGACGCGAGCGTGGGCGCGCTGGTCGAGCCGGGCGGCAACGCGCTGCGCGGCGTGGCGGCGGCCGGGGTCGTACCCGGGGAACGGCTCCTGGTCCTGGGCACCGCCACCATCGGGCTGCTCGTCGCGATGTTCGCCCGGGCGCGCGGCGCCGAGGTGCACCTGATGGGGCATCGCGAGGACGGCCTGGCGCTGCCGCGCTCGCTGGGCTTCGCCGACGCCTGGACGCGCGCCACGCTGCCCGCCCTGGCCTGGGACGCGGTGGTGGACGCGTCCAACGCACCGCGGCTGCCCGCGCTCGCACTGGAGCTGGTCGAGCCGGGCCGCCGCGTCGTCTACATCGGACTCGCGGGCTCGCCGAGCACGGTGGACACCCGCGCGATCGCGCTCAAGGACGTCACCGCGGTCGGCGTCCTCGGCGCCTCCGCCGGCCTGGCCGGCACCGTCGCGGCGTACGCGGACGGCTCCGTCGACCCGCGCCCGCTGATCGCCACCACGATCGGCCTCGACGCCCTCGCCGAGGTCCTCGCCGGCCGCCGCCCCGCCGGCGCCGGCCCGGGCCCGAAGATCCTGGTCGATCCTCGGGCCTGAGGGCTACGGCCGGTCGGCGGGCGCGTGCCACCCCGACCGGGCAGGCGGCGCGGCGCGCCGGAGCGGCGAACCGGGCCGAAAGGCCCTGCCGCCGGCGGCCGGGCGGCGGCAGGCTGCCCTGGACGAGGGAGGACGGGCATGCGCCGATGGATCATGGACCGGCTGTACGCGGCGAAGCGCCGGATGTACCCGGACGACCGGCCCGGGCGGCTCGCCCGGCTGCTGAACCGGCTGGACGCGGCGCAGTACGGCGCCGGGCTGCTGACGCCGCGGCGGGCCGTGACGCTGGAGGTCACCGGGCGGCGCAGCGGGCGGCCGATCCCGGTGCCGGTGGTCGTCGCCACGGTCGACGGCGAGCGCTACCTGGTGTCGATGCTGGGCGAGCGCGCCAACTGGGTGCGCAACGTGCGCGCCGCGGGCGGCCGGGCCGTGCTGCGCCGGGGCCGCCGGGAACCGGTGCTGCTCACCGAGGTCCCGGCGGCGCGGCGGCCACCGATCCTGCGCCGCTACCTGCGGCTGGCGCCCGGAGCCCGGCCGCACCTGCCGATCACGGCCGAGACGTCCGAGGCGGAGCTGCGTACCGTGGCCGAGGGTTTCCCGGTCTTCCACGTCACGCGGAGCTGACCAGCACCTCGTCGAGCCCGCGGCGCGGCGTGGCCGGTCCGGGCCGGCCGTACCCGGCGCGGAGGATCACCTGGGCGTACCGCCGGTCTCCGTCGCCGCCGGCGAGGTGCCGCAGCGCCGGTACGTCCAGCGCCTGATTCATCGGCGTGACCACCAGCCCGTGCACGGTCGCGGTGAGCAGCACCCGTTGCAGCGCCTGCCCGGCACGCACCCAGTCGTAGGGGGTGTCCCCGGCCGTGGACAGCACCATCAGGGCCGGGAAGCGCTCGAAGCGCGCCGTCATCCGGCGGCCGAGTTCCGGGTGGCCGAGCCGGAAGTCGCGCAGCGCCAGCCGGTGCCCGGAGTCCTCCGGCGCGAACGCGGCCGCCGGGACGCCGTCCGCGCGCGACGGCGGCCCGCCGGTCCAGGCCGCGATCTCGTTCCGGTAGACCGGGTCGCGCCGCAGCGTCTCCTCCGCCGCCCGGGTGAGCGCCAGCAGGCCGTCCCGGGTGACCGGGTCGCAGACGGTCAGCCTGGCGCCCTCCGCCGCGGCGGCCGCCAGGAGATCCTGCTGGACGCGCCACGGGATCGCGCCGGTCTCCAGCGGCAGCCGGCTGGTGTGCCGCCGGCCGATCGCCGCGGCCAGCCCCAGCACGCTGGCGCCGGGCGGCGCGAACGGCCCGGGCAGCACCGCGACCAGCGCGTCCGGGCGGGCGCGGTCCGGCAGGATGCGCTGCACGGGCAGCCGGCCGCGGGCGCGCATCGCCACCCGCAGGTTGAGCGCGGCGGCGCCGACGCTGATCGCCAGCAGCCGCCCGGCCGGGTCGAGCACGCGCAGCCGGCGCCGGTCGTCGGCCAGCACCTCGATCTCCGGCCCGGGCACGCGGAACCGCCACGGCTGCGTGTTGTGGACCGAGGGCGCCGCGACCGCCGCCGCCAGGCAGGCGTCCAGCGTCTCCGGGGACAGGGCGCCGATCACCGCGGATGCCGGTGCCATGGCTACCGCTCCAACTGGACGCGCGTGCCGAGCACGTCCTCGAGGTCTCCGGCGGCCGTGACCAGCAGCCGGTTCCCGAGATCGGCCAGCGCCCGGGCGACCGCGATCTCGTCGCCGACCTCCGGCACCACCGGCTCGTCCGGATGGACGGCCGCCGAGCCGTGACCGATCAGCTCGTTGCTGATCTCGTCGTACAGCTGCGCCTCGGCGTACGTCCTCCGGTGCGTCTCCCCGATGAGGATCTCCACGTTCCACCGCTTCGTCGCGGACATGACGCCCTCCTTCCTCCCGTCCCCAGGATCGGCGCCACCACACGCGCCGCCCAGGGCCGAAGGACCGCCAGCCCCCGCGAACCGGCCCCCGGCACCTCAGGCGGCGGCGCGATCTCCGGTGCGGCGGCGGCGCAGCGTCGCGTCCCCGAGGGCGGGAGGTACGTACGCGATGTCCAACGGTGCGGCCGAGGGGGCGGGTGCGCATGTGCGGTCCTTCGGTGAGGTGGGATGTCCGCCCCACACTGGCGGCGGCAGGTGACAGGAAGTGACACCTACCGGGGGCAGAATCGGGGGCATGCCGAAGACCTCCGCGCGATTGCTGGCCCTGCTGTCGCTGTTGCAGAGCCGCCGGGACTGGTCCGGTGCGGTGCTGGCCGAGCGGCTCGACATCAGCCTGCGCACCGTGCGCCGCGACGTCGACCGGCTCCGGGAGCTCGGCTACCCGATCGCCGCGGTGAAGGGGCCGGACGGCGGTTACCGGCTCCACGCGGGTACGGAACTGCCGCCGCTGCTGTTCGACGACGAGCAGGCGATCGCGCTCACCGTCGCGTTGCAGGTCGCGGCGACCAGCCGGGGCAGCGGCATCGCGGAGGCGGCCGGGCGGGCGCTGGCCACCGTCCGGCAGGTCCTGCCGTCGCGGCTGCGGCACCGGGTGAACGCGCTCAGCGTCACCGCGGTCGACCGGCCGGTCGCGCGCCCGGCCGCGCCGGTCGGCGGCGACGTGCTCCTGGCGCTCAGCGCCGCCGTGCACGCCCGCGAGGTGCTGCGCTTCGACTACGGCGAGGATCGGCGCCGGGCCGAGCCGCACCACGTCGTCACCTGGGACGGGCGGTGGTACCTGGTCGCCTGGGACCTGGACCGGGAGGACTGGCGCACGTTCCGGGTGGACCGCATCGTGCCCCGCACGCCGAACGGCCCGCGGTTCACGCCGCGCGAGCTGCCCGGCGGCGACGTCGCCAGGTACGTGATCGGCCGGTTCCGCGGCTCCGGCGACGACTCCGGCGACTGGCCCTGCCGCGGCACGGTGATCCTCGACCGGCCCGCCGCGGACGTGGCGCTCTACACGCGTGACGGCCTGGTCGAGGCGCTCGGCCCGGACCGCTGCCGGCTCACGCTCGGCTCCTGGTCCTGGGCGGCCCTGGCCGCCGCGATCGCCCGCTTCGACGCGGACCTCGAGGTGGTCGGCCCGGCCGAGCTGACCGAGGCCTTCGCCCACCTGGCCCGCCGCTTCACCCAGGCCGCGCGGTCCCGGCCGGCGTCCCCGGTCACCTGACCGGCGACGGGCTCGGCGAGCACCGGGCCGGGTCGCTGCAGACCGGGTCCGGGTCGCCGCCACCGCGCGGCAGCAGCAGGACCAGCAGCGCGATCAGCGCGATCAGCGTGCCGGACAGCAGCACCACGGTCCGGCGGCGCGCGGGGCGGGGCGGCGGTGCCGCCGCGGGGGCCGCGGACACCGGGGTACGCAACGGGAACGACGACGAGGGGAGCACCGTGAAGCCCTCCTCGTCGGCCAGGAAGCGGCGGTACGCGTGGCGCGCCTCCCCCAGCGCCACCTCCAGCTCCGCGCGGCCCGGCTCGCCCGCGGTCCCCTCCCGCCAGGCGACGCCGTACAGGAACCGCAGCGGGCGGCCGTGCTCGTCCCGGACCGGCGCTCCCGGCCGTACCCCCGGATCGTCCAGGTCCGCCGAGGTCACGTCGTGGGCCGCGTAGGTGATCCGGAGGCGCACGCCACCGGCCGGCACCGCGACGACCCGCGGCGGATCGTCCGGGGCGAGCGTGCGCAGCGAATCGGTCAGCACGCCGTACGCGCGCGCCTCGACCAGGAAGTCCGGCGCGAGCACGGCGCTGTAGTCGCGCCGCCGCCCGGCCGCGACCAGCACCGGCCATCCGGCCGTCACTCCGCACCGTCCAGCCGGGAGGCGGGCAGCCGGCCCTCCAGCACGTCCACCCGGCTGCGCAGGTCGCGGATCACCCGCCGCTGGGCGAACTGGAAGTCCTCCACCTCGCGCTCGGCCTCGCTCAGCGCCCGCTCGGTGATCGCGTTCCGGGCGTCGGCGCGCGGGCCGTACAGTTCGGCCGCGGCGGCACCGATGAACGCGGTGTAGGGCGCGCTGAACGCGGCGACGCCGCTGGTCACTCGCGCGGCGTGGGCCACCACGAACGCGCCCAGCTCGGCCAGCGCGGCAGCCGGCCCGGCACCGGTGCGGCGGCGGACGGCCTCCATCGCGGCCTCCAGCTTCTGCCGGTCGAGCGCCCGCGCGACCTGCTCGAACACGTCCGGGACGACCGCGGCCAGCGGCACGTCCACGTTGGTCGGGCGCAGCTCGCCGCCGGGCACCTTGGCGACCTCGCCCGCGTCGTCCATCTCGGCGAAGGACGGGCCGACCGCGCTGACCGGGATCAGCCGCACCACCCGGCGGGCGGCGTGCTCGCGCACCAGCTCGCGGAAGCCGCGGTTGGACATCAGCAGCTTGCGGACCGCGCGCAGCCGCGCGTCGTCGTCGACGTCGATGTCGCGCAGCAGGTCCCACTTGGTGATGATGAACGTGACCGGCTTGTCCACGGTCAGCATCCGGTTGATCATCGCGGTCATCGCGTGCTGGAGCCGGACCCGGCCCTCGGGGACGCCGTCGTACCACTGCCGGACCCGGTGGCCGTCGACGATGCCGATCAGCGCGTCGGCGCGCTGGACCTGGGCGTCCAGCTCGGACCACAGGTGCGAGCCGGGTTCCTCGGGCTCCGTGAGGATCTTCCCGGCGTACTCCAGGTAGACCAGGCGCAGCACCGGGCGCAGCTCGCCGGAGGCGGTCCTGGTCCGTACGGTGAAGGTGAACTCGCGGGTGTCCGCCACCGCGGTGCCGGCCGGCCAGTCCCGTGCGGTGTCCTCGACCTGGCTGAACCACTGGTTGAGCAGCGCCACCTCGGCTCGCGGCGCGGTCAGCAGGTACGACCGACCGGCCCACACCTGCATCTCGTGGTACATGCTGGCCAGCAGCAGCGTCTTGCCGGAGCCGCGCGGCCCGAGCGCGGCCACCCGGAACGTCGGCACGCCGGCCTCGTCGCCGCTGACCGGCCGGTCCACCCGCCGCGAGCGCAGCCGGAGGACGACCAGGACGACGGCCGCCAGCAGCACGATCACAAGGAGAAGGCTCATCGGTCGAGCATGGGCGCGCGCACCCGGCCGGACCAGCGCGCCGGTCCGGTCAGCGGACCAGCGTCAGATTTCTGGCGATGTCCGCGGCGGCGCGCCGCACCCGGCCGGTGACCGCGGGCGGGACCGCCGGCGCGACCACGATCGCGGAGAGCGAGGCGACCAGCCGCCCGCCCGGCTCACGGATGCCCACGGCCACGCAGGACAGTCCGGGAACGATGCCCTGATCGATGGCGACGCCCCGGTCGCGGATCGCCGCGCGCGCCCGGCGCCACTCCAGGCCGGACATCGGCGCCGGCGGCCCGGCGTCCTCCCGCTCCGCCAGCAGCAGCTGGCCGGCGGCCGTGACCGGCGGAAACGTCATCAGGCCGAGGTCGAGCAGCATCCGCTCCCTGGCGACCACGGAGGACACGCAGACGATCTCGTGCTCCCGCAGCACCGCCACGCCGACGGTGCAGCCGGTCCGCAGCGCGAGCTCCCGGCACGGCTCGTACGCGGCGCCGCGCAGCCGGCGCACCGGCCGGCGCGGGTCGGTGAGCGCGCTCAGCATCCGGCCGAGCCGGTAGCCGCCGCGCACCCGCTCGACCGCGCCGAGCGCTTCGAGCTGGTCGAGCAGCCGGTACGTGGTCGCCTTCGGCAGGCCGCTGAGCCGCGCGACCGCGGACAGGCCCACCGCGTCCACCTCGGAGAGCGCCTCCAGCAGCTGGAACGCGCCCTCCAGCACGCCGCGCCCGCGCGCCTCGGCCGTCTCCGGTCCGGTCCGATCCATCCGCCTCACCGCATCCGCCGTCGTCGGTCCAGCTCATCGCGGCGGGACGGGGAACCGCCTCCCCCATCAGGACATAATCAGCCGGGGGTACGGTCGGGTCAGCGACCGGCCGGGGCCGTCTCGGCGCGGGTGACGTGCCAGCCGGCCGCGTCCAGCGCCGCCACCGCGGAGCCGGCCGCGGCGGGCGGGACCTCCAGGTGGACGACCAACTCGTCCTCGGCGTGCGGCAGCGGTTCGGCCCGGTCCGCGGTGACGCCGTGCGGCGCCGCCGCGCGGAGCAGGCGGCCCAGCGCGCCCGGCTCCCGGCCGAGCACCACCCGCAGCCGGTCCGGCACCTGGGCCGGCCGGGTGCGGACCGCGCCGGCCGCGCCCCGCTCCAGCACGTCGGTGATCGTGCGCAGCGCGCGCTCGCGCCCGTCCGGGCCGGTCCCGTCCAGGGCGTCGACCGCGGCCGACAGGCGGGCGAGGTCGTCACGCACGTCGCGCAGCACGGCCGCGATCGCGGGCGCGTTCGCGTGGACGATGCCGGTCCACAGCGCCGGGTCACCGGCCGCGATGCGGGTGACGTCCCGCGCCCCCTGGCCGATCAGCGCGTCCGTGCCGGCCGGCGCGTCCCGCAGGCGGGCCGCGGTCAGGCTCGCCATCAGGTGCGGCACGTGCGAGGTGACCGCCACCATGGCGTCGTGCGCGCGGCTGTCCAGCCGGACCGGCACCGCGCCGCACAGCACGGCCAGTGCGGTGGCGTCGTCCAGCGCCGCGGCGCCGGTCCGTCCGGAGGGGGTGAGCACCCAGGTCCGGCCGGCGAAGAGGTCCGCCGTGGCGGCCAGCGGGCCGGACCGCTCCCGGCCGGCCATCGGGTGGCCGCCGACGTACGCGACCGGGTCGGGCGCCAGCCGCAGCGCGTCGCGCTCCGGCCCCGCCTTGACGCCGGCCACGTCGGTGTAGCTGCGCGCCGACCGCCGGTGCTGCGCGTCGCGCAGCACCGGGCCGACGTGGGCGGGCGGCACCGCGATCAGTGCCAGGTCCACCGGGTGCCGGGGCGGCTCGGCCAGGCCCGCGCCGAGCGACTCGGCCACCCGGGCGGCCGTGACGTCGCGGTCGGCGAGGAAGACGGTCACCCCGGCGCGCCGGGCGGCCAGCGCCACCGAGGTGCCGATCAGCCCGGTGCCGATCACCAGCAGGCTGCGTACCATCTCAGGCCTGCGCCGCGGCCTGCTCGCGCTCGACCGCCTCGTACAGCGCCTTGATGTTGTTGGTGCCGAAGGTGCGCGCGCCGCGCCGCTCGATCAGCTCGTAGAACAGCGTGCGCTTCGGGTGGGTGGACGCCGTGAAGATCTGGAGCATCACGCCGGCGTAGTCGCGGTCCGCGAGGATGTTCAGCTCGCGCAGCCGCTCCACCGGCACGCCGACCGAGCCGAGCCGCCCGGGCAGCGCCTCGTAGTACTCCCCCGGCGTGGTGAGGAACGGCACGCCCTGGTCCGCGCAGGTGCGCACGCCGGACACGATGTCCTCGGTACGGAACGCGACGTGCTGCACGCCCGCGCCGTCGTGCGCCTCGATGAACGCGTCGATCTGCCCGGGGTCACGGCTGAGGTCCGGCTCGATGATGGTGAACGTGACGCCGCGGGACGCGCTCTGCACCACCTTGGACCGCATCGCCTGCTTGCCGACGATGATCTGCTCCTCGAACGTCTGCTCGAAGTCGAAGACGTCCCGGTAGCGGCGGATGGCGGGGTCCAGCTCACCGGCGGGCAGGCACACCGCCAGGTGGTCCACCTCCAGCAGCAGGCCGCCGGCCGGTCGCGGCTGCTCCGCGATGAGGCCCGGCGCGAACGGCCCGGCCGGGTCGCGGCGCGAGGTGAAGCGGTGCTCGACGTCGCCGAAGCCGTCCACCGAGGCGAACGTGACCGGCCCGCCCTCGCCGTCGGGCGTGCTGGGCGGCCCGAGCGGCGCCGCGCCGCGCGCGACCGCCTCGGCGAACGCCGCGGCCGCGTCCTCGACCGCGAAGCCGACCGCGGCGATGCCCTCGCCGTGCCGGGCGAGGTAGTCGTGACCGCGGTGGCCGGCGGCCAGCGGCGTGGTCACCAGCAGCGTGATGTCGTGTTGGCGGAGCAGGATGGAGAGCGCGTCGGCCCGACCGGTGTCCGGGCCGCCGCGGCCGTGGACGGCGAAGCCGAAGCCGGTGCACAGCCGCGCCGCCGTCTCCTCCGCGTCCTCGCTGAAGATTTCCAGATGGTCGATCGTACGGATGTCCATGTCTCCGCTCCCTGGCGTCATTGCTCGAGGTCCGGGCGCAGCGCTTCGGCACCGCCCAGGTAGACGTGCCGGATCTCGGTCCGGCCGCGGTCCAC